>NZ_JAOWDD010000040.1:0-325002 GCF_030336655.1 Citrobacter sp. Cb041
GATGGTGCATCCGGGAGGATTCGAACCTCCGACCGCTCGGTTCGTAGCCGAGTACTCTATCCAGCTGAGCTACGGATGCAAATGGCGGTGAGGCGGGGATTCGAACCCCGGATGCAGCTTTTGACCGCATACTCCCTTAGCAGGGGAGCGCCTTCAGCCTCTCGGCCACCTCACCAACACGCCTCTTGCGAGTGCTTCGAAGAACTTGTTTCTGCTCATCGTCGCTGCGTGGCGCACATATTACTTTCTGGGACTTATAAGTCAAACAATTTTTCCAGCGCTTTTATCGTTTGCACATTTCACGCGCAATTAGTCTGCAAAAACGGCAAAAAGAGTGTTTTATCAACAGATAAATTGGCAATTTCCTGAGGCAATGAACAAACGGAAAAATCGCAGGGAAAGGCAATGCGCGGATGAGAATCGAAAAAATGAGGAAGACGAAGAAGAAAAGAGAAGAGAAGAAAAGGGACAATTCAATCAGGTTGCGCCTCACCAGAAAGGTGAGACGCGAAAACCTTAGTAACTGGACTGCTGGGATTTTTCAGCCTGGATACGCTGGTAGATCTCTTCACGATGGACAGAAACTTCTTTCGGGGCGTTTACGCCAATGCGCACCTGGTTGCCCTTCACCCCTAAAACTGTCACGGTGACCTCATCGCCTATCATGAGGGTCTCACCAACTCGACGAGTCAGAATCAGCATTCTTTGCTCCTTGAAAGATTAAAAGAGTCGGGTCTCTCTGTATCCCGGCATTATCCATCATATAACGCCAAAAAGTAAGCGATGACAAACACCTAAGTGTAAGCAGTCACGGCATCACATTCTGTTAAACCTAAGTTTAGCCGATATACACAACTTCAACCTGACTTTATCGTTGTCGATAGCGTTGATACAAACGCTGCGGATTGAAGTCCGCAGCGTCGACTTACGCTTATAATTATTACAGTTTTGCGCTGACCCAGCCTTTCACACTGGCTAACGCTGCTGGCAGAGCCGCAGCATCCGTACCACCGGCTTGCGCCATGTCCGGACGACCACCACCCTTACCGCCTACCTGCTGAGCGACCATTCCAACCAGTTCCCCTGCTTTCACGCGATCTGTCACGTCCTTAGACACACCCGCAATCAGAGAAACCTTACCTTCCACTACCGTTGCCAGAACGATAACGGTAGACCCCAGTTGATTTTTCAGATCATCAACCATGGTACGCAACATTTTCGGCTCAACGTCCGCGAGTTCGCTGACCAGCAGCTTCACGCCATTGATATCAACCGCTTTGCTGGAGAGATTTGCACTCTCCTGCGCCGCAGCCTGTTCCTTCAATTGCTGCAATTCTTTTTCGAGTTGACGCGTACGCTCCAGCACGGAACGAACTTTGTCACCAATATTCTGGCTATCGCCTTTCAGCAGCTGCGCAATATCGCTTAAGCGATCGCTCTCAGCATGCACGGTTTGGATAGCGCCTTCACCGGTCACAGCTTCGATACGACGAACGCCCGCCGCAGTGCCTGACTCAGACACAATACGGAACAGACCGATATCACCCGTACGGCTGGCATGAGTACCACCACACAGTTCGGTAGAGAAATCACCCATGCTCAGAACACGCACGTGGTCGTCATATTTCTCGCCAAACAGCGCCATTGCGCCTTTGGCTTTCGCCGCTTCGAGATCCATGATGTTCGTTTCAATCGGCAGATTGCGACGAATTTGCGCATTCACCAGATCTTCAACGGCACGGATTTCAGCAGGCTTCATAGCTTCAGTATGAGAGAAGTCGAAGCGCAGCACTTTATCGTTAACCAACGAGCCTTTCTGTGCCACATGCGTGCCCAGTACCTGGCGCAGCGCCGCGTGCATCAGGTGCGTTGCGGAGTGGTTCAAGCGAATGCGCGCACGACGAGCTTCATCAACATCAGCCTGTACTGCATCGCCAATTTTCAGAGAACCCGCAGACAGCTTACCGATGTGACCAATGGCCTGGCCATATTTCTGCGTGTCGCTCACGGCAAACGCGAAGCCTGCGCCTTTCAGTTCACCCTTGTCGCCAACCTGACCACCAGATTCCGCATAGAACGGAGTCTGATCCAGTACGACAACTGCGTCCTGACCTGCGTTAATTGCGTCTACCGCTTTACCATCAACAAACAGCGCGGTCACTTTGCCGTTCAGTTCCAGGTGTTCGTAGCCTTTAAATTCAGAGGCGCCATCAACACGAATCATCGCATTGTAGTCTGCGCCAAAGCCGCTGGCTTCACGCGCGCGACGGCGCTGTTCTTCCATTGCAGCTTCAAAGCCCGCTTCGTCAACCTTAATGTTGCGCTCGCGGCAAACGTCCGCCGTCAGGTCAACCGGGAAACCGTAGGTGTCATACAGACGGAATGCGGTTTCGCCATCCAGTGTATCACCGGACAGTTTTGCCAGTTCTTCATCCAGCAGCGCCAGACCACGCTCCAGTGTACGCGCAAACTGCTCTTCTTCGGTTTTCAGAACCTGCTCAACCATAGCCTGCTGACGCTTCAGTTCTTCACCTGCGGAGCCCATGACGTCCACCAGCGGACCAACCAGCTTGTAGAAGAAGGTATCCTTCGCGCCCAGCATGTTGCCATGACGTACCGCGCGACGAATGATACGACGCAGCACATAACCACGGTTTTCATTCGACGGGACAACGCCATCGGCAATCAGGAATGCACAGGAGCGGATATGGTCAGCGATAACACGCAGCGACTTGTTGCTCAGATCGGTCGCGCCGGTGACTTTCGCCACGGACTCAATCAGTGAACGGAACAGGTCGATTTCATAGTTGGAGTTAACGTGTTGCAGCACGGCCGCAATACGCTCAAGGCCCATACCGGTATCCACGGACGGCTTCGGCAGCGGTTCCATGGTACCGTCAGCCTGACGGTTGAACTGCATGAAGACGATGTTCCAGATCTCAATGTAGCGATCGCCATCTTCTTCTGCGCTTCCCGGAGGGCCACCCCAAATATGGTCGCCGTGGTCGTAGAAAATTTCGGTGCACGGACCGCAAGGGCCGGTATCACCCATCTGCCAGAAGTTGTCGGAAGCATAAGCCGCGCCTTTGTTATCACCGATACGGATGATACGTTCGCGCGGAATGCCGACTTCTTTTTCCCAGATTTCATAGGCTTCATCGTCAGTTTCATAGACGGTGACCCACAGACGCTCTTTTGGCAGGGCAAACCAGTTTTCACCGGTCAGCAGTTCCCATGCGTATTGAATAGCATCATGTTTGAAATAATCGCCGAAGCTGAAGTTGCCCAGCATTTCGAAGAAAGTATGGTGACGTGCAGTGTAACCGACGTTTTCCAGGTCGTTGTGCTTACCGCCCGCACGCACGCAACGCTGCGAGGTGGTTGCGCGGGAATAATTACGCTTGTCGAGGCCAAGGAACACATCCTTGAACTGGTTCATCCCGGCGTTGGTAAACAACAAAGTAGGGTCATTGTTCGGTACCAGGGAGCTGCTGGCAACTACCTGATGTCCTTTACTATGGAAAAAATCGAGAAACGCCTGACGGATCTCAGCGGTGCTCTTGCTCATAATTATCCTGAAGAAATCAAGCTAACGAAATGTCATTACCAGCATCGGCACGTAAACTGCGCCTCTGGCAATCGAAAAGTGGGAATAAGATAAGTTTTCTTTACTGGGAAGTAAAATCCCGTATGCGCTCAATCGTCAAAATTTCGCCATATTGCCTGAATATCTTCCATCAGATAGCCACGGTAGAGCAAAAAGCGCTGGACCTTTACCTTATCTGAAAAATCTACAGGTAAAGGTTCTCCGTATTTACGAATGGCCTGCGCGCGCGCAAGTGCTGCCCAGTCAATTTCGCACTCGCGCATGGCTCGTTCAACGGCTTCCCGCGAAATCCCTTTTTGGTTTAATTCCTGACGCACACGCGCGGGTCCATAACCTTTACGGCTACGGCTGGAGATAAACTGCTGAACAAAGCGGTCATCATCCAGATAACGACTTTCAATACACCAGGCGATGACCTTGTCGTAATCCTCCGGCGTTGCATCAATGTCTTCCGGTCCATTTTTTCCCATCACCGGAGCGGCCAGCTTACGCCGCAGTTCCTGCTCGCTGTGATCGCGCATCGCCAGTATACGTACAGCGCGGTCAAGAAGTCGGGAATAAGCGGAGCGGCGGGAAGTTGCTTCTGTCATAGTGAGCCTTCAGAAATGGAAAAGGGCTGCATGGTATGCAGCCCTTCTATGTGCGATAACGTCAGATTATCAGAAATCTTCGTTCGTTTCTTTTACATCTTCACCGCTGTCATCAACAGAGAAGTCTGGTTTTGAATCCGGGTTATTGAGCAGTAACTCACGTACTTTCTTCTCAATTTCCTTCGCAGTTGCCGGGTTTTCCTTCAGCCAGTTAGTGGCATTCGCTTTACCCTGACCAATTTTCTCACCGTTGTAGCTGTACCATGCACCGGCTTTTTCAATCAGCTTCTCTTTCACGCCCAAATCGACCAGTTCGCCGTAGAAGTTGATACCTTCACCGTAAAGAATCTGGAATTCAGCCTGTTTGAACGGCGCTGCAATTTTGTTTTTCACGACCTTAACACGGGTTTCGCTACCAACCACGTTGTCGCCTTCTTTCACCGCGCCAATACGACGGATATCCAGGCGAACAGAAGCATAGAATTTCAGGGCGTTACCACCGGTGGTGGTTTCCGGGTTACCGAACATAACGCCAATCTTCATACGGATCTGGTTGATGAAAATCAGTAGCGTGTTGGACTGCTTCAGGTTACCGGCCAGCTTACGCATGGCCTGGCTCATCATACGTGCCGCAAGGCCCATGTGAGAGTCACCAATCTCGCCTTCGATTTCTGCCTTCGGCGTCAATGCGGCAACGGAGTCGACAACGATAACGTCAACCGCACCGGAGCGCGCCAGCGCATCACAGATTTCCAGCGCTTGTTCACCGGTATCAGGCTGAGAGCACAGCAGGTTGTCGATATCAACGCCAAGCTTGCGCGCATAGACGGGATCCAGCGCGTGTTCAGCATCGATGAACGCACAGGTTTTACCTTCGCGCTGTGCGGCAGCAATAACCTGCAGGGTCAGCGTCGTTTTACCGGAAGATTCAGGCCCGTAGATTTCAACGATACGGCCCATTGGCAAACCGCCCGCGCCCAATGCGATATCCAGAGAAAGCGAACCAGTGGAGATGGTTTCCACATCCATGGAACGGTCTTCACCCAGGCGCATGATGGAGCCTTTACCGAATTGCTTTTCGATCTGACCCAGCGCTGCCGCCAACGCTTTCTGTTTGTTTTCGTCGATAGCCATTAATTACTCCTGTCATGCCGCTTTCGGGTTAAACCGCGAAACGTGATAGATAATGTTCTGTTGGGGCAATTATACTGTATGCTCATACAGTATCAAGTGTTTTGTAGAAATTGTTGCCACAGGGTTTGTAACGCGTAGGCGGTCGCCTGTCGACGTACCGCATCGCGATCGCCGCTGAAGCATTCCCGGCGAGTAATCCCCTCGCCGCTCGCGCTGGCAAAAGCGAACCATACCGTCCCCACGGGCTTTTCTTCACTGCCGCCATCTGGCCCCGCAATGCCGCTAATCGAAACAGCGAAATGCGCGCGGGCCGCTTTTAGCGCGCCAATCGCCATCTCCACCACCACAGGTTCGCTCACCGCCCCATGCTGGACCAGCGTCTCTTCGCGCACGCCAATCATCTGCGCTTTGGCTTCATTGCTGTAGGTCACAAACCCGCGTTCAAACCAGGCGGAGCTGCCGGCAATATCCGTAATTGCTTTAGCTACCCAGCCGCCGGTGCAGGATTCCGCCGTCGTCACGGTTGCTCCGCGCGCTTTCAACGCCAGGCCAACCTGCTCGCTTAACTGCATCAGTTCACTGTCGGTCATTTCAGCCTCTGTCAGTTAAAAAAATATGCCGGACAAGATAGCACTTTCATAACCAAGATGGGGATGAGGAGACAATTTTACGAGGGGCATTCAGAAAATAGATAAACCGCATTCAAAAGAGTACCGGATAACGCACCAGGATAGTCTATTCGGTCTACAAGGGATTGCCCCTGTAGACCGATAACAAATGATTACTGCACGCGCGCCAGCGCGACCGCCTGACCCAATTGCCACACGGCCATTGCATAGTGGGTACTGTGGTTATAGCGGGTGATGGTGTAGAAGTTCGGCAGTCCATACCAATACTGATAACCGGTACCGATATCCAGTCGCAGCAGGCTGGCCTGCTGATGATTCCCCAACGACTGCTGCGGCGTCAGGCCTGCGGCGGCAAGCTGAGAAATGCTGTACTGGGTTTTAAAGCCGTTCGCCAGCCCAGGCGCCTGGCCATTCGCCGGAACCGCGACCGTATCGCCTTTTACCCAGCCGTGGCCTTTGAAATAGTTCGCCACGCTACCGATAGCATCAACCGGATCCCACAGGTTAATGTGCCCATCGCCATTGAAATCAACGGCATATTGTTTATAGGAAGATGGCATAAATTGGCCGTAGCCCATCGCCCCTGCGAAAGAACCTTTCAAATCGAGCGGATCGTCGCTTTCATCTCGCGCCATCAGCAGGAAGGTTTCCAGTTCACCAGAGAAGTATTCCGCACGACGAGGATAGTTAAACGACAACGTCGCCAGCGCATCCAGAATCCGCGTTTTACCCATCACGCGGCCCCAGCGAGTCTCTACGCCAATAATGCCAACGATAATTTCCGGCGGTACGCCGTAGACCTGCCATGCACGGTTCAGCGCATCTTCATATTGGTTCCAGAAGGCCACACCGTTTTGTACGTTATCCGGAGTGATGAACTGTTTACGATACCGCAGCCATGCACCGTTAGGTCCGGCTGGCGGTTGAGTCGTCGGCGCCTGGCGGTCCATCAAACGCAATACCGAGTCCAGACGCTTGGCCTGCGACAGGATCTCCTGCAGCTGCTGGCGGTCAAAGCCGTGCTTGCTCACCATTTTCTCGATGAACTGCTGCGCGTTCGGATTATTGGCAAAATCGCCGCCCGTTTGCATGACATTGTGCTGTGGCTCAAGCAGGAAGCCGCCGGATGGCGTACCCGTAGTCGTTTGAGTCTCTGAAGGTTTAGGTTTGCTGCTACAAGCAGCAAGCAATACAAAAAGGGGAAGTAACGCTACATAACGACGCTTGAACATGAGACATCCATTAAACAAATTCAGCCTGGGAGAAGTATGGTAAAGCATCCTCCGCCACACAAGGAAGCAGTAGTCGCTCTCCTTCACAGAATTTCCCCCCTCTTGCACTCCTGACCGGCACATTTGCGCGTTCTCACGCACAATCTTTCAAATTAAAATATTTATCTTTCATTTTGCGATCAAAATAACACTTTTAAATCTTTCGATCTGATTAAAATTAGTTACCGTTTGGCAAGATAACTAAAACCCCTACAGGAGAGAATAATGATCGACACCATCACACTCGGTGCTGAGTGGTTTATCGGATTGTTCCAGAAAGGCGGAGAGGTGTTTACCGGCATGGTGACCGGTATTCTGCCTCTGCTGATCAGTCTGCTGGTCATCATGAATGCGCTGATTAACTTTATCGGTCAGCAACGTATTGAACGTTTTGCCCAGCGCTGCGCCGGAAACCCGCTGTCCCGCTATCTACTGCTGCCGTGCATCGGCACATTTGTGTTTTGTAATCCTATGACGCTGAGCCTGGGCCGCTTTATGCCGGAAAAGTTCAAGCCCAGCTACTACGCAGCCGCCTCTTACAGCTGCCATTCAATGAACGGCTTATTTCCCCACATCAACCCCGGTGAGCTGTTCGTCTATCTGGGGATCGCCAGCGGACTGACTACGCTGGGTCTTCCGCTCGGCCCGCTGGCGGTGAGCTATTTGCTGGTCGGCCTGGTGACCAACTTCTTCCGCGGCTGGGTGACCGATTTCACCACCACCATCTTTGAGAAAAAAATGGGCATTCAACTTGAGCAGAAAGTACATCTGGCGGGAGCAGCATCATGACGCGTATTCGTATTGAAAAAGGCACCGGCGGCTGGGGCGGCCCGCTTGAACTGGATGCCGTGCCAGGCAAGAAAATTGTCTATATCACCGCAGGGACTCGCCCCGCAATAGTCGACAGGATAGCCAGCCTGACAGGTTGGCAGGCCGTTGATGGCTTCAAAGAAGGCGAGCCGCCAGAGAACGAAATTGGCGTGGCGATCATCGACTGCGGCGGCACGCTGCGCTGCGGGATCTATCCAAAACGCCGTATACCAACAGTGAATATTCACGCGACGGGTAAATCCGGTCCGCTGGCCCAATATATTATCGAAGATATCTATGTCTCTGGCGTGAAAGAAGAAAACATTACCGTTATCGGTGAAGCATCCGCTGCGCCAACGCCTGCAAACAGCACGATGGGTCGCGAGTACGACACCAGCAAGAAAATTACCGAACAAAGCGACGGTCTGTTGGCAAAAGTCGGCATGGGAATGGGTTCAGCCGTTGCGGTTCTGTTTCAGGCCGGGCGAGACACTATCGATACCGTCCTGAAAACCATTCTGCCGTTTATGGCGTTCGTCTCGGCGCTGATCGGCATCATTATGGCGTCTGGCCTGGGGGACTGGATTGCCCATGGACTCGCACCGCTGGCCAGCCATCCGCTGGGGCTGGTAACCCTGGCGCTGATCTGCTCTTTCCCGCTGCTGTCCCCTTTCCTCGGCCCTGGTGCGGTCATCGCCCAGGTTATCGGCGTCCTGATCGGCGTACAGATTGGTTTGGGGAACATTCCTCCGCATCTGGCGCTACCTGCCTTGTTCGCCATTAACGCTCAGGCGGCATGCGACTTTATTCCAGTCGGATTGTCGCTAGCCGAAGCGCGCCAGGACACGGTCCGCGTCGGTGTGCCATCCGTACTGGTGAGTCGTTTTCTGACCGGCGCACCGACCGTTCTCATCGCCTGGTTTGTTTCCGGCTTTATTTACCAATAAGAGGCACTCAAAAATGACCGTGATTTATGAAACCACCATCACCCGCATCGGCCAGAGCGCCCCGGATGCACTCTGCGACCAGATGCTAATTACCTTTCGTGAAGGCGCGCCTGCGGATATCGAAGAATTTTGCTTCATCCATTGCCATGGGGAGCTGAACGGCTCTTTGCAGGCTGGGATCCAATTTGAGCTAAGCCAGCATCGCTACCCGGTCACAGCCGTTGGCAGCGTGGCGGAACAAAACTTACGTGAACTGGGGCATATCACTCTGCGCTTTGACGGACTGAGTGAAGCGGAATTTCCCGGCACCGTACACGTTGCGGGCCCCGTACCGGACGGTATCGCACCGGGCTGTATTTTGAAGTTTATTGCTTAAGATTGAAGGAGATAAAGATGAATCAGGTTGCCGTTGTCATTGGTGGAGGCCAGACCCTGGGGGCATTCCTTTGCCGTGGGCTTGCGACAGAAGGGTACCGCGTCGCGGTGGTGGATATCCAAAGCGATAAAGCCGCCAACGTCGCGCAGGAAATTAACGCCGAGTTTGGCGAAGGCACCGCCTACGGTTTTGGCGCTGATGCCACCAGCGAACAAAGTGTGCTGGCGCTGTCGCGCGGAGTGGATGAAATATTTGGCCGCGTCGATCTGCTGGTTTACAGCGCGGGTATCGCAAAAGCCGCGTTTATCAGCGACTTTCAGCTTGGGGATTTCGACCGCTCGCTGCAGGTGAATCTGGTCGGCTACTTCCTCTGCGCACGTGAATTTTCACGCCTGATGATCCGCGATGGCGTCCAGGGACGCATTATCCAGATCAACTCCAAATCAGGGAAAGTGGGCAGTAAACACAACTCAGGCTATAGCGCGGCAAAATTTGGCGGCGTAGGTTTAACCCAGTCGCTGGCGCTGGATCTGGCAGAGTACGGGATCACCGTGCATTCACTGATGCTCGGCAATCTGCTGAAATCACCGATGTTTCAGTCATTATTACCGCAATATGCGACCAAGCTTGGCCTTAAGCCAGACGAAGTCGAGCAGTACTACATTGATAAGGTTCCGCTTAAGCGCGGCTGCGATTATCAGGACGTGCTGAACATGCTGCTGTTTTACGCCAGCCCGAAAGCCTCTTACTGCACCGGTCAGTCCATTAACGTGACCGGTGGTCAGGTGATGTTCTAAGAAACATGATTGCCCGGTGGCGCTGCGCTTACCGGGCCTACACACACCTGGTCGGATAAGGCACAGCCGCCATCCGGCAAAATCAAAGGAGCACATTATGGTTTCCGCACTGATTACCGTCGCTGCTATCGCCTGGTGCCTGCAACTGGCGCTCGGCGGCTGGCAAATATCCCGCTTTAACCGGGCGTTTGATCAACTCTGCCAGCGGGGTCGGGTTGGCGTAGGTCGTTCCGGTGGACGGTTTAAACCCCGCGTGGTGGTCGCCATCGCGCTGGATGAGCAGCAGCGGGTTACCGATTCGTTATTTATGAAAGGTCTTACTGTATTTGCCAGGCCCGGTAAAATTGCCACGATAATGGGCAAACATCTTGATGATTTACAGCCTGATGTGATCTTTCCCCATGATCCGTTAGCGCAGAATGCACTATCATTGGCGCTTAAACTGAAACATGGGTAATTTCGTTGTGAATGCTAATAGCTTGCGAAATTATCATTTTGCAACCTATTAAGTCAGGGTAATCACGCCTATGAAACCTCGTCAGCGACAGGCAGCCATACTGGAGCACCTGCAAAAGCAGGGGAAATGCTCGGTTGAAGAACTGGCCCACTACTTTGACACAACCGGCACGACCATTCGCAAAGACCTGGTCATTCTGGAGAATGCCGGAACCGTCATTCGTACCTATGGCGGCGTGGTATTAAATAAAGATGAATCCGACCCGCCAATCGATCACAAAACGCTAATCAATACGCATAAAAAAGAGCAGATTGCCGAAGCCGCCGTCCGTTTTATTCACGATGGCGACTCGATTATTCTGGATGCGGGCAGCACCGTATTGCAGATGGTGCCGATGCTCACCCGCTTTAGCAACATCACCGTCATGACCAACAGTCTGCACATTGTTAACGCCCTTTCAGAGCTGGACAACGAGCAAACTATCCTGATGCCCGGCGGGACCTTTCGCAAAAAATCTGCGTCATTTCACGGTCAGCTGGCAGAAAACGCCTTTGAGCAGTTCAGCTTTGATAAACTCTTCATGGGCACCGACGGCATTGACCTCAATGCCGGCGTGACCACCTTTAATGAGGTGTTTAGCGTCAGTAAAGCGATGTGCAATGCCGCTCGCGAAGTGATTCTGATGGCTGACTCGTCAAAATTTGGGCGCAAAAGCCCCAATGTTGTGTGCAGTCTGGAAAGCGTCGACAAGCTGATTACCGATGCGGGTATCGACCCTGCGTTTCGTCAGGCGCTGGAAGCAAAAGGGATTGAAGTGATCATAACCGGAGAAACCAATGAGTGATGCACTACTGAACGCGGGCCGTCAGACGTTAATGCTGGAGCTACAGGAAGCCAGCCGACTGCCTGAACGACTGGGCGATGATTTTGTCCGCGCCGCCAATACTATCATCCACTGCGAAGGCAAAGTGATTGTCTCCGGGATTGGCAAATCAGGCCATATTGGCAAAAAAATAGCCGCGACCCTCGCCAGTACCGGCACGCCCGCCTTTTTTATGCATCCGGCTGAAGCGCTGCATGGCGACTTAGGGATGATTGAAAGCCGTGATGTCATGCTGTTTATTTCCTACTCCGGCGGCGCAAAAGAACTGGATCTCATCATTCCGCGCCTGGAAGACAAGTCCGTCGCTCTGCTGGCAATGACCGGAAAACCGACCTCACCGCTGGGTCTGGCAGCCAAAGCCGTGCTGGATATTTCCGTTGAGCGTGAAGCCTGTCCGATGCGCCTGGCACCGACTTCCAGCACCGTGAACACTCTGATGATGGGCGACGCATTGGCAATCGCCGTGATGCAGGCGCGCGGCTTTAACGAAGAAGATTTTGCCCGCTCGCATCCGGCGGGTGCGCTGGGCGCTCGTCTGTTAAATAAAGTGCATCATCTGATGCGCCGTGACGATGCCATTCCGCAGGTGACGCTCACCACCAGCGTCATGGACGCGATGCTGGAACTAAGCCGTACGGGTCTTGGCCTGGTGGCAGTCTGCGACGACGAGTCGCTGGTGAAAGGCGTCTTTACCGACGGCGACCTGCGCCGCTGGCTGGTTGGCGGCGGAGCGCTCACCACTCAGGTTAGCGAAGCAATGACCCATAATGGCATTACGCTGCAGGCGCAGAGCCGCGCCATTGACGCCAAAGAGATCCTGATGAAGCGCAAAATCACTGCCGCACCGGTGGTAGATGAAAACGGTAAACTCACCGGTGCTATCAACCTGCAGGATTTCTATCAGGCAGGTATTCTCTAATCCTTCAGCCCCAGACGTTTCGCCAGCCGGTGCAGGTTGGCGACGTCTGTTTCCAGCGCCCGCGCACTTGCCGCCCAACTGTGATTATTTTGCGCCAACGCCCGGCGGATCATCTCCCGCTGGAATGACTCCGTTGCCTCACGCAGGTTGCGATGCTGCGGGATCTCCGCAACAACCTCTGCCTGGGGAGCCGGGGTTTCATCCTGCAGGGCAAAATGCTGCGCCTCAAGCACCACTTCATCCCCTGCCCTGGTGGCCCTTGCCAGAACAACCGCCCGGTGAATGGCATGTTCCAGCTCACGCACGTTCCCGGGCCAGCCATAATTCAACAGATGGCTACGCGCGCCGGGACTTAACACCACGCGGGAAAGTCCCAGCCGCAGCCGACATTGTTCGCAAAAATAACCGGCCAGCAGTACCACATCTTCGCCGCGTTCACGAAGGGGCGGTACGGAAAGGGGAAAGACGCTCAGACGGTGGAACAAATCCGCACGGAAATTCCCGGCCAGCACCTCTTCCCGTAAATCACGGTTCGTTGCCGCCAGCACCCGAACATCCACGCGCAGGCTGCGATCGTCACCCACACGCTGAATATCGCCGTACTGCAACACACGTAGCAACTTAGCCTGTAACGCCAGCGAGAGCTCGCCAATCTCATCGAGAAACAGCGTCCCATTGTCAGCCATTTCAAACTTACCGCTACGATTGCTGATAGCCCCGGTAAAGGCGCCTTTTACGTGACCAAACAGCTCACTTTCCGCTACGGTTTCCGGCAACGCCGCGCAGTTCAGATACACCAGCGGATTCACCGCGCGCGGCGAACCTTCATGGATAGCCTTAGCTACCAGCTCCTTCCCGGTCCCCGTTTCGCCGCTAATCAGTACGTTGAGATCGGATCCCGCCACAATCTCAATCTCTTTTTTCAACTGCAGCATATTGGGCGACAGGCCAATCATTTGGGTTTCAGTCACCTGCTCGAAGGCCGTCGACGAGCCCGGCAACATATTCTGGCTTTCCAGTTGTTCAATCAGCAGCGCATTGCTCAGCGCGCCCGCCGCCAGCGCGGCAATCAGCCTAAGTTCTTCATCGCTGAAAACGTCGAATTGATCGGGCTCCATGCCATCCAGCGTTAACGCGCCAATCAGATTTTGACCAGCGAACAGCGGTAAGCCAATGCAGGCGTGTACCTTCAGGCTCTCCTGGCCCGGAATCAGCCCATCGTAAGGGTCTGGCAAATCGCTGTCGGCAGGGAAACGAACCACGTCCCCGGCGCGGGCAATCGCCTCCAGACGAGGATGCCCTTCCAGGGTAAAGCGCCTGCCGAGAACGTCCTGCGCCAGCCCATCGATCGCCAGCGGAATAAACTGTCGCGACTCATAGCGCAGCAATGCCGACGCGTCGCACTCCAGCACCTGACGCAATGTGGTTATCAGGCGTTGAAAACGGTCCTGATGTCCAATACCGCTTTGTAATTCAATGGCGATACCCGCCAGCACGTCTACGGAAAAACTCATGACGACCTCATTGTCATTTTGACAATTCATATTGTCATATTGACAATAAAATGAATAGTCATTTTGACTACCACCTTATAGGCATTAAAAAACAAACCCTTTAAAATCAACAAAATAAAAAGTTGGCACGCAACATGCAATAAGCAAAACATCTTTTTTAGAAAAACGCTGAATTAATTACTGAGGTTGCTATGTCTATTCTGGTTAAAAATAACATTCATTGGGTTGGCCAACGTGACTGGGAAGTTCGTGATTTCCACGGGACTGAATATAAAACGCTGCGCGGTAGCAGCTACAACAGCTATCTCATCCGTGAAGAAAAAAATGTCCTGATCGATACAGTAGACCACAAGTTTAGCCGTGAATTCGTGCAGAACCTGCGCAGTGAAATTGACCTGGCAGATATCGACTACATCATCATTAACCACGCGGAAGAGGACCATGCCGGTGCGCTGACTGAACTGATGTCCTGCATCCCGGACACGCCAATTTACTGCACAGCCAACGCTATTGACTCTATCAACGGGCACCACCACCACCCGGAGTGGAACTTCAACGTGGTGAAAACCGGCGACTCGCTGGACATTGGCAACGGTAAGCAGCTGATCTTCGTTGAAACACCGATGCTGCACTGGCCTGACAGCATGATGACCTACATGACCGGCGATGCGGTGCTGTTCAGTAACGATGCCTTCGGCCAGCACTACTGTGATGAACGTCTGTTTAACGACGAAGTTGACCAGACCGAACTGTTCGAACAGTGCCAGCGTTACTACGCCAACATCCTGACGCCGTTCAGCCGTCTGGTTACACCGAAAATCACTGAGATTCTCGGCTTCAACCTGCCGGTGGATATGATTGCCACTTCCCACGGCGTGGTATGGCGCGACAACCCGACACAAATCGTTGAAATGTATCTGAAATGGGCGGCTGACTATCAGGAAGACCGTATCACCATTTTCTACGACACCATGTCCAACAACACCCGCATGATGGCGGACGCCATTGCCCAGGGCATCAACGAAGTTGACCCGAACGTGGCGGTGAAAATCTTTAACGTCGCCCGTAGCGACAAAAACGAAGTCCTGACTAACGTCTTCCGCTCTAAAGGCGTGCTGGTTGGTACTTCAACGATGAACAACGTAATGATGCCAAAAATCGCCGGTCTGGTAGAAGAGATGACCGGCCTGCGTTTTCGTAACAAACGCGCCAGCGCCTTTGGTTCACACGGCTGGAGCGGCGGTGCGGTAGACCGTTTGTCCACACGCTTGCAGGATGCCGGTTTCGAGATGTCGCTAAGTCTGAAAGCGAAATGGCGTCCGGATCTGGACGCGCTGGAACTGTGTCGCCAGCATGGCCGTGAAATCGCACGTCAGTGGGCGCTTGCTCCGCTGCCGGAAACAATCGTCAAAACGGCAACCAAAGAGGAAGAGTGCGCCTGTGCCGCTGCGGCTGCCGCTGATCTTGGTCCAAGCATGCAGTGCAGCGTATGCCAGTGGATTTACGACCCGGCAAAAGGTGAACCGCTGCAGGATGTCGCGCCGGGAACACCGTGGAGCGACGTGCCGGATAACTTCCTGTGCCCGGAATGTTCATTAGGTAAAGACGTCTTTGACGTACTGGCATCGGAGGCAAAATGAGCCGCGGAATTGTCATTATTGGTTCGGGCTTCGCCGCCCGCCAGTTAGTCAAAAATATCCGTAAGCAGGATGCAAATGTCCCGCTGACCCTGATTGCTGCGGACAGTATGGATGAGTACAACAAGCCCGATCTCAGCCATGTTATCAGTCAGTCGCAACGTGCAGACGACCTCACCCGCCAGTCGGCGGGGGAGTTTGCCGAACAGTTTAATTTGCGCCTCTTCCCGCACACCTGGGTAACCGACATCGATGCCGATACTCACGTAGTGAAAAGCCAGGAGCAACAGTGGCCATACGACAAACTGGTGCTGGCGACGGGAGCATCTGCCTTCGTACCGCCGATTACCGGACGTGAGTTAATGCTCACACTGAACAGCCAACAAGAGTATCGCGCCTGTGAAACACAACTGCGTGACGCCCAACGGGTGCTGATTGTCGGCGGCGGCTTGATTGGCAGCGAACTGGCGATGGATTTTTGTCGTGCTGGTAAAGCGGTGACGCTTATCGACAACGCCGCCAGCATTCTGGCTTCGCTGATGCCGCCAGAAGTAAGCAGTCGCTTACAGCATCGTCTGACCGATATGGGCGTACACCTGCTGCTGAAATCGCAGCTTCAGGGGCTGGAGAAAACGGAGTCGGGGATTCGCGCCACGCTCGATCGTAGCCGCAGCGTAGAAGTCGATGCGGTGATCGCCGCTACGGGTCTGCGCCCTGAAACCGCGCTGGCGCGTCGCGCCGGATTGAACATCAATCGTGGAGTCTGCGTCGACAGCTACCTGCAAACCAGCCACCCGGACATTTATGCTCTCGGCGACTGTGCGGAAATTAACGGTCAGGTACTCCCGTTCCTGCAACCGATTCAGCTGAGCGCCATGTATCTGGCGAAAAACCTGCTCGGCGGCAATGCACCATTGAAGTTGCCTGCCATGCTGGTAAAAGTCAAAACGCCGGAATTACCTTTGCATCTGGCTGGGGAAACCCAGCGCCGCGATCTGAACTGGCATATTGCCGCCGAAGCGCAAGGGATGGTGGCCAGAGGGATGAACGACGCAGGCCAGCTATGTGCCTTTGTCGTCAGCGAAGACCGCATGAAAGAGGCCTTTGCGCTGCTGAAAACGCTGCCCGTGTAAGTACAGGATACCGTTGCTTGATTTATTAACCTCACGCACATGGATGTGCGTTGCCACTTGTCGGTATGCCCCGACCTGTAGTTCTTGCCCCGCCAGTCCCGGGGCTTTTTTTATTTTTGCGCCAACGCCCGCGCCGCGGCAATCACGCCCTGCCCCAACGACAACCCGCCGTCGCCCGCCGGTAAACGCTGTGGGAACAGTAAGGTAAAATCATGCAGATAAAACGCCAGCCGGGCTGACAATAAGCGGTTATGCATCACACCTCCGCTGAATACCAGCGTCTTAATCCCCCGCTCTTCGGCCTGCAAACGCATCAGGGTAGCAAACCCACGCGCCAGCGCGTCGTGAAACGCCCACGCTCTTTCGGCAGGTTTGGCCTGCCAGGTCAGCCATTGCTGCCAAAAAACCGCTAAGTCCAGCTGATTGCCATCAAGCGGCACCGTGACAGGGTGCTCAACGCCAGCACATTGCGATGCCATCGCCTCCAGCGCGCAGGCCGCCTCACCTTCATAACTCAGCGATTCCGGCGCACATTGAAGCGCGGCGGCAACGGCATCAAACAGCCGTCCGCACGATGACGCCAGCGGTGCGTTAATCTCCCGCTCAATGGCGCGCGCCAGCACGTTCCAGTTTTGATGTTGCAGCACCGATGTTTCCGGGTAGCGCTGCCAGTCAGGAACAAAACGCAGGCACTGCGCGAGCAAATTGCGCCACGGCTGTTTTGCCGCCAGATCGCCCCCCGCCAGCGCTACCGCTGGCAAGCCGCCAAGGTGATCGCATTCACGATAGTTGACCCGCAAACACTCTCCCCCCCACAGCGCGCCGTTTTCCCCCATGCCGATACCGTCTAACGTCAGAGCAATCACGTCACCACCATCGAGCGACCAGCCGTGCTCGGCCAGACACGCAGCGGCATGCGCATGGTGATGCAGCACCGTTTCGGTTGGCAGATTCATTTCGCTGGCCCACTGGCTGGAAACATAACCAGGGTGTGCATCATGCACGATACGCTGCGGCGAAAAGTCATAAATGTTCTGGATCAGGCGCAGCGCATCACGCCACTGCTGCTGAATGCCGTCAT
Organism: Citrobacter sp. Cb041; assembly: GCF_030336655.1. Lineage (NCBI taxonomy): Bacteria > Pseudomonadati > Pseudomonadota > Gammaproteobacteria > Enterobacterales > Enterobacteriaceae > Citrobacter > Citrobacter sp. Cb041. The sequence continues at coordinate 17,786 of NZ_JAOWDD010000040.1, forward strand.
CGCTGAGATCGCCCAAATGCTGGCTGATAACCGCCTGTTCACCACGCACCAGGCAGAAGGTATTTTTCAGATCTGCGCCCAGGCAAAGCATCGACGGCACGTCGTGAAATCCTGGCGGCAGCGCCACCGCATCCGGCACGTAACCCCGTGAACGACGCAGCATCTCCCCACTGTCGCGTACCACAGAGTCATCCATCCGCTGCACAATTTCGCGGTTATGCAGCAGGAAACCATCGGCAATTTCGTGTAAATCTTCCAGCGCCTGCGCGTTGGTAATAGCGGGCGGTCTGCCGCTGAGATTGCCGGAGGTCATTACCAACGGACAATTCATCTCTTGTAAGAGCAAATGCTGCAACGGATTCGCTGGCAGCATGACGCCCACTTCCGTTAACCCTGGCGCAATGCCCTCGCTCAATGCTGCGATATAGCGTTTCTGCACCAACACGATCGGCGCGGCTGGGGTTGTCAGCAAACGACGAGCGGGTTCAGGCAGTCCGTCATCACCGGGCAGCATCACTGCCAGAGGTTTTGCCGGACGGTGTTTGCGCAGCCTGAGCAGCGCTACGGCGTCATCATTTCGTGCATCGCACACCAGATGAAACCCACCAATCCCTTTAACAGCCACAATACCGCCCGCTTTCAGGCGCGATACTGCCGCCTGCAACGCCTCTTCTTTCTCCGCCCGCTCACCCGCGCTAAACCATTCGAGGTGGGGACCGCATGCCGGACAGGCAACGGGCTGGGCATGGAAGCGACGGTCGTACGGATCACGATACTCTTTATCGCATTGCGCACAGAGTGGGAATGACGCCATCACGGTAAACGGGCGATCGTAGGGCATGGCGCGGATAATCGTAAAGCGCGGGCCACAGTGGGTGCAGTTGATAAAGGGATAACGATAGCGGCGTTCACCGGGGGTGTTCATTTCAACCAGACATTCTGGACAGGTCGCGGCATCCGGAACGATTTGCGTATTCATCGTTCCGCCAGCACTTTGCCGAATCGAGAAATCGGCAGGCGGCTGCGTCCAGGCGAACGGTTCGCTCTCAACGCTGTCAATGCGCGCCAGCGGCGGGCAGTGTTGATGCAGTTGCGCAATAAACTCTGCCGGATCTTCCTGTATACGCACAACCACACCGTCACCGTCGTTACACACATCGCCATGTAGCTGTAACCGCTGCGCCAGTTGCCAGACGTAGGGGCGAAATCCGACGCCCTGTACCTTACCGCGAATACGCAGCTGTACGCCGGAGTGGTTGTTTATTGTCATGATGAATTCCCGCGGTATTGTATCCCTGAAATGTCCGTTTGCCGGATGGCAGCTTCGCCTTATCCGGCACGTATTTTACGCGGATTTTCAGATATCAGAACAGCAAAGATGCCGTGGAATCCAGCGCCGCGCGACGGCGTTTTTCAGCGCTCAGTTGCTCAAGCTTATTGCGATCCACATAAATCAGCGCGTGAGTCGGGCAGACTTCCATACAGGCAGGGCCGGCCTCACGATGGTGGCACAGGTCGCACTTATTGGCTTCGGCTTTTTCTGCCCGGACGTTCAGACCTGCCCCGCTGTTACGAACAACCGGACGCACGACCACTTCCATTGCGCCATAAGGGCAAGCCACAACGCAGGTTTTACACCCAATGCAGCGCTCCTGCATCACGTGGACAAAGCCTTTATCACGGCTGATTGCACCGTTCGGACAGACGTTAGCGCACGGCGCGTCTTCACACTGGCGGCACAGCGTCGCCGTGGAGACATTAACGCCTTTGATGACGTGAATGCGGGGTAAAAAGGTTTCAGGGGTCAGCGATGCGCAGTCCTGGTTATCCTGATGGGATACCACGCAGGCCACTTCACAGGTACGGCAACCAATGCATTTATTGGCGTCTGCAATGATGAAACGGTTCATCAATTTCTCCAGCAATGACAGATTATCTGCCGAAGCATTCATAAATCGTGCCAGAATTTAATTGACTGTTATTAAAGGTTTTTTATTTTGCTGAATGCAGAGAAACCGTGTCATCGTCACTAGTGACGATGACAAATGACAGCCGTCAGCGCAAAACGAGCGGCGCAACAGAGTCGCGTTGAATGAGTTCACCGGTGAAGGTTTTTGGCGGCGTAAACGCCCCGTCATCCAGCATAAAGATCAGGCGGCCTATCGTTTCCTGAATCATTTCCGTTACCGGGATTTTGACGCTGGAAAGCGCCGGAATAGTGTATGGCGCGATAGCGATATCATCGAAGCCAATCACCGACACCTGAGCAGGGACGCGCACGCCATGCGCGTGCAACTGCTTCATCGCACCGATCGCCATATCATCATTGCTGGCCACCAGCGCGGTAAAATTGACCTGACGCGAAAGCAAAGTATCGACTCCCGCTGCGCCGCAGGCTGGCGTCCATTTCCCTTTAACAATCAAATCATTATTAAGCGGAATACCATGATGTGCCAGCGCGTCTTTATAGCCTGAAAGTCGCTCTACGCCGGTAGGCGAATCCATTGAGCCGGTAATAAAACCAATCTCTTTGTGCCCGGCGGCAATGAGTTGAGTAACGGCGTTAAAACTGGTTTGCTTTTGATCGCACCACACGCAGTGGCTGGTATTTTTCCGCAGCCGCCGATTAAGCACCATAATCGGCTGGGCGTGGGCGTCGATGATATCGTCTATCTCATCCACGCTAAGAAAACGCGGATAGATCATAATCGCGTCACAGCGCAGGTCGAGCAGGTACTGGATCGCCTGACGCTCTTCCTCTGCGCTGTGCTTACCGTCAGCCAGCAACAACTGGCGTCCCTTATCTTCCGCCATCCGCGCGGTATGAAACAGCAGTTCGCTGAAATAGACGCCGTGATAAAGGGTGTTAGTTACCACCAGACCCAGCGTCTGCGTGGTTTTCGCTGCCAGACTGCGTGCCAGCAAGTTAGGGCGGTAACCACTCTCTTCAATGGCCTGAAACACGCGGTCTTTGGTTTCCTGGCTGACATAGCCATTCCCGGAAAGCACCCGGGAAACCGTCGCTTTTGACACCCCGGCACGCTTCGCCACCTCCAGCATCGTGGTCATATTACTCATCCCTTTTCTCTCAATGTGACGCAGTGTACTGCACCGTTTCGCCGCTGTCCTTGCTGCTCAATTGCAAACGCTGACATCTGGTGATCGGAGTCACAATTATAAAAAACGATCAAAATTAAACCTTGCCCATTACGTGTAATTTAAACATGATTTTGTGGAACCGGTTTCCTATCTGCGTTTCATCAACCCAGAAAAGCGACCAACGTGAACGGATAAAACATAACGTACTCTACTGATAAAACAGGATTAAATCCGATGTCCAAAAATTATGCAGCGCTGGCGCGCTCGGTTGTGACGGCTCTGGGAGGCGTGGACAACATCACAGCAGTGACCCACTGTATGACCCGTTTGCGTTTCGTTATCAAAGATGACTCGCAGGTCGACAGCACGACGCTGAAGACGCTCCCTGGCGTGCTCGGCGTGGTGCGCAGCGATAACCAGTGCCAGGTGATCATCGGCAACACCGTTTCGCAGGCGTATCGCGAGGTAGTCAGCCTGTTACCTGCCAATATGCAACCTGCAGAGCCGCAAACCAAACCTCGGCTGACGCTGAAGCGGATTGGCGCTGGGATCCTCGACGCGCTGATCGGCACAATGTCCCCGTTGATCCCGGCTATTATCGGCGGATCAATGCTCAAGCTGCTGGCAATGATCCTCGAAATGACCGGCGTGCTGGTGAAAGGATCGTCCACGCTCACTATTCTGACCGTAATCGGCGACGGCGCCTTCTTCTTCCTGCCACTGATGGTCGCCGCCTCAGCAGCCATAAAATTCAAAACCAACATGTCGCTGGCAATCGCCATCGCAGGCGTACTGGTGCATCCCAGCTTCATCGAACTGATGGCGAAGGCCGCGCAGGGTGAGCACGTTGAGTTTGCCCTGATCCCGGTGACGGCGGTGAAATACACCTACACGGTGATCCCGGCGCTGGTTATGACCTGGTGTCTGTCCTACATCGAACGCTGGGTCGATCGCATCACTCCGGCGGTAACCAAAAACTTCCTTAAACCGATGCTAATCGTGCTGATCGCCGCCCCACTCGCCATCGTCATCATTGGCCCGATCGGTATCTGGATCGGTAGTGCAATTTCAGCGCTGGTTTATACCATTCACGGCTATCTCGGCTGGCTGTCGGTGGCCATTATGGGCGCATTGTGGCCGTTGCTGGTGATGACCGGTATGCACCGCGTCTTCACGCCAACCATTATTCAGACCATTGCCGAAACCGGAAAAGAAGGCATGGTGATGCCGTCGGAAATCGGCGCCAATTTGTCGCTGGGCGGTTCATCGCTGGCAGTGGCATGGAAAACCAAAAACCCGGAACTGCGTCAGACGGCGTTAGCGGCAGCCGCCTCGGCCATCATGGCAGGCATTTCCGAACCCGCGCTGTATGGCGTGGCGATCCGCCTGAAACGCCCACTGATTGCGAGTCTTATCAGCGGCTTTATCTGCGGTGCCGTTGCCGGAATGGCCGGACTGGCGAGCCACTCCATGGCGGCTCCAGGCTTGTTCACCAGCGTACAGTTTTTCGATCCAGCCAATCCGATGACCATCGTTTGGGTGTTTGGCGTGATGGCGCTGGCGGTCGTGCTTTCCTTTGTATTAACACTGCTTCTCGGCTTTGAAGATATTCCCGTCGAAGATGCAGCCGCGCAGGCCAGAAAAAACCAGGCCGCGCAACCAGGCAATATCAATAGAGCCAGCATTTGACTGGTATGAACTGAGGTTAACTATGTCTGTTTTTCCGCAAGGATTTTTATGGGGCGGCGCACTGGCCGCCAACCAGTCTGAAGGGGCATACCGGGAAGGCGGCAAAGGGCTGACCACCGTCGATATGATCCCCCACGGCACAAACCGCATGGCCGTCAAACTGGGTCAGGAAAAACGCTTTACGCTGCGGGATGACGAATTTTATCCCAGCCATCAGGCAATCGACTTTTATCATCGCTATAAAGAAGATATCGCGCTGATGGCGGAAATGGGGTTTACGGTTTTTCGTACTTCCATTGCCTGGAGCCGTCTCTACCCCAACGGCGACGAGCTGACGCCTAATGAAGAGGGTATCGCGTTTTACCGGGCCGTGTTTGCCGAGTGTAAAAAATACGGTATTGAGCCGTTAGTTACGCTGTGTCACTTCGATGTGCCGATGCATCTGGTCAGCGAGTATGGCTCCTGGCGTAACCGCAAAATGGTGGAGTTCTTTACCCGCTACGCCCGTACCTGCTTCGAGGCCTTTGACGGTCTGGTGAAGTACTGGCTAACGTTCAACGAAATCAACATTATGCTGCACAGCCCTTTTTCTGGCGCCGGACTGGTGTTTGAAGAAGGTGAAAATCAGGATCAGGTGAAATATCAGTCCGCCCACCACGAACTGATTGCCAGCGCCCTGGCAACTAAAATTGCCCATGAAATTAATCCGCAAAACCAGGTCGGCTGTATGCTGGCGGGCGGTAATTTTTATCCTTATTCCTGTAAACCGGAAGATGTGTGGACCGCACTGGAAAAAGACCGCGAAAACCTGTTCTTTATTGATGTGCAGGCGCGCGGGGCTTACCCCGCTTACTCTGCCCGTGTGTTTCGCGAAAAAGGCGTGGTGATAGAAAAAGCGGCGGGAGATGACGATATCCTGAAAAACACCGTCGATTTCGTCTCGTTTAGTTATTACGCATCGCGCTGCGCCTCCGCTGAAATGAATACTGGCAATACCAGCGCCGCTAACGTGGTGAAGTCGCTGCGTAATCCGTACATTGCCGCCAGCGAATGGGGCTGGGGCATCGACCCACTCGGTCTGCGCATCACCATGAATATGATGTATGACCGCTACCAGAAGCCGTTGTTTCTGGTGGAAAACGGGCTGGGGGCGAAAGATGAGATCGATGCTAACGGCGAAATCAATGACGACTATCGCATTAGCTATTTACGCGAGCACATTCGCGCCATGGCAGATGCTATTGAAGATGGCGTGCCGCTGCTGGGCTACACCACCTGGGGCTGTATCGATCTGGTTTCAGCCTCAACCGGTGAGATGAGCAAACGCTACGGTTTTGTGTATGTGGACCGCGATGACGCGGGCAACGGCACGTTAGCGCGTAAACGCAAAAAATCGTTCTGGTGGTATAAGAAAGTGATTGCGAGCAACGGGACCGATCTGGAATAACAATATTGCCGGATGACGCCGCCATCCGGCAACACGTATTATTCAGAATATATATACCCGCTGTCTGTTATCATTTTTATTGTACAACTTTAGGATTTTGCAGCAGCGGCAAAGGCGCTTCGCCCAACGCGTGGACCTGACCAATAATTGCCGCGCTCCGGCCAATCTGTAATGACTCAACATTCGTACTATTATGGGAGCCAAACTGGAACTGAATCACGTTGTTCGTTTTATTATTTTCGTCTTTCAGGCTGACAAGATAAGAATAAGCATTGGAAATACCATTAACCTTACGAATATCAATGACCACGCCCCGCAGCTTCACCCATTCACCAAGATAGTCCTTATTGGCTTTAACAGGATTTAAGGTATAGGGCGCGACAAAATCATCGACGGACAAGGTTGGCATTGACGCAGCTGATGACTCCCCCGGTTGAAATAATCGGTCTCCCGCAGAGAAGAACGCGTCAGCCGCCGTCTCGCACCCGCTAAGAAGAGAGGAAATAATAATTAAATCTACCAAACGAATACCTGAACGCATAAATAACTCCTGTATATTAATTTCCCATATATTCAAATTCTAAATAATTCGAGTATATAACCTCCCTGAACAACGCCGAAATATAATATAACTCCCGTATTAGTAAAAGAAGAGAATATTCTCCCCCCAGCTATTATCAACTTCTCATCTTTTTCATTATTTGCATTCTATTTTCTGGATCTGCCTTCCAGTTTCGGGTTTGCCCTCCCGCCTTTTTACTGGCATTTTATTCAGTAGTTTTCCATCGTTTTATTCGTAACAAGGGAGTGTTTATGTCTGGTAAAAATGGTAATGCCGAAGCGGTTATCAACAAGCCATTACGTCATTTTAAAGTCAGCTATGTCAGAGTACGGCATGAAGATCGCAAAACCGGTTTTACACGACGTATAAGCCGCCATGCTTCACTTACGATGAACGGAGACTGGCTGGAACAGGCGGGGTTCCCAACGGGCACGTCGGTAAAAGTATCGGTTACGCAGGGGAAATTAATTATTGAACAAGCAGGTGAATAGTCTGTTTCGAGGGTGTCGACGTTATCCGGATGGTGGTAATGCGACACACCATCCGGTATTCAGTGCCCTCAGGCTCAGGCTTCCGGTGCCTCTAATTCAGCGAACCCACCGTGTCCTTCCCACCCGGCTAATCGCTGATAAACGGTATCTACCGCATCTTTGATCGGCCGTGTCATCGGGTAGTAAAAACCGACAATATCCGGCTGAATGCCAAGGAAAATCACCTCGCCAACGTCGTCTTTCAGCTGATCGACCAGGTAGTTCAGCGGCATGTTGTGGGTGGTCATCATGAACATCTCGGCAATATCATCAGGATCGATAATGCGGATTTCACCAGGGTTTAGCCCCATGTCGGTGGCATCCACAATCAACAGACGCTGCGGGCGCAACTCACGGATGGCGACGATGTCGTTTTCCGGCGCGCTACCGCCGTCGATGACAACCCATTGACCTTGAGGATTTGCAGCACACATTTCGGCCAACAGCGGCCCCGCGCCGTCATCGCCCATCATGCTGTTACCCACACATAATAAAACGTCAGTCACGATGTCTCCTCACCATCAGATAGATGGCGCTTTCCTGGTGGATATCGTGAAGCATGCTAAGCATCAGCTTGCTCCACTCCTGCTGCTGCGGGGTCTGCACGGCACGCGCATCATCGAACGCGCGCGCCAGCATCTGCACATGGTTGAAGTCGATGACGATCTCGCCGTACTTCGGCACGCCTTCCATTTTCCGGCGGGCTTCACTGCCTTCGGCAAGCGTGGCAATCCACGCCAGATATTCATCCCACGGACAGGTTAACGCCGCTTCCAGGCAATCGATGATCCCAAGGTGGTGACCAATCGCCAGGCTGTAATAGACAACCTGCTGCGCCTCAACGGGCGTTGCATCGTTCTCATCAATAAACTTACGGCTCAGTTGACTGAACACCACCGTTTCACTCATCGGATACGCGCCTCTTCGACAACATGATTAAGATGCGTGACGATCTCGGTCAGACGCGGATCGTTTTCCGCTTCCAGCCAGCGCGCCACCTGATGCTCGCCCTGCCCTAACTGTGTCATATAGTCATCAGCAATCTGGCGACCGTAGCGGTAGCCCGCCAGACGGCGTGCTTCACGATCCACCTTCACGCGCAGCGGCTGAACCATGTCCGGATGCAGAATTTCAGCCGGCTGTTCGTCCAGTTCACCTGGCGCACGCGCGTGAATTTTTTGTTCCAGCAGACCCAGCGCCATTGCAAAACCGTACAGCGTAGCCGCAGGCGTTGGCGGACAGCCAGGAATATACACATCCACCGGTACGATTTTATCCGTGCCGCCCCATACGCAGTATAAGTCGTGGAAGATACCGCCGCTGTTACCGCAGGCACCGTAAGAGATACAAATTTTCGGATCTGGCGCAGACTGCCAGGCGCGCAGCGCCGGAGAGCGCATGGCACGCGTTACCGCGCCGGTAAACAGCAGGATATCCGCATGGCGCGGTGATGGTACAACTTTGATCCCAAAACGTTCGGCATCAAACAGCGGAGAAAGCGTAGCGAAGATTTCGATTTCACAGCCGTTGCAGCCGCCGCAGTCCACACGGTAAACGTACGCTGAACGCTTGATGCTTTTAAGCAGCGACGCTTTCATGCTGGCAATGGATTCATCCACCGTCATCGGTACCGGAATACCGTTGGCGTCACGTGGGCCTAATAAATTGCTCATCAGCTGGCCTCTTTCATATGGCGAGTCAGTTCAATACGGTCAGACGGCACCAGGCATTTCTGGCGCTTACAATCCGGGCAGGTCTCAAAGCTTTCACGGTGGTTTTCCGCACGGCTGTCACCGTTGTGCTTAAGCAGCGCAATGGCGTAATCGATCTCTTTTTGTACCGCAAACGGGCGGTTACATACGCGACAATTACACAGCGCAAAGCGGGACTGCTGCAGGAAATCCTCTTTCTTCCACACCGCCAGTTCATACTCCTGCGACAGCTTGATTGCCGCCGTCGGGCAGACTTCTTCGCAGCGGGCGCAGAAGATGCAACGGCCGAGGTTGAACTGCCACGCCAGCTCATGGGTGACCAGATCGGTTTCTACCGTCAGCGCGTTCGACGGGCACGCATTCACACAGGCCGCACAGCCAATGCACTGCTGCGGATTGTGTTCCGGTTTGCCACGGAAGTTTTTATCGACCGCAATCGGCTCCAGCGGATACGACGATGTCGGCGCCCCGGTTTTGATGACTTTTTTGATAAAGGTAAACATGGCGATTCCTTATTTCAGCGGCGAGTTTTTACGCTCGATGCTGTAGCGCTCAAGTTCTTTGTACGGCACGACTTTGCTCTTCTTCTTACGCACATCGACCACGGTCATACGGTCGGTACAGGAGTAGCAAGGATCGAGGCTACCGATAATCAGCGGGGCATCGGAAACGGTGTTGCCACGCAGCATGTAGCGCAGCGTCGGCCAGTTGGCGTAAGTCGCCGCGCGACAGCGCCAGCGATACAGTTTCTGGTTGTCGCCAGTCATACTCCAGTGGATGTCATCCCCGCGCGGCGCTTCAGCAAAGCCCAGCGCAAAGCGGTGTGGAATGTAGGTAAAACCTTCCACAGCCAGCGGGCCGCCTGGCAGGTTGTCCAGACCAAAGTCGATCATATTCAGTGCGGTGTAGACTTCATTGATACGGACTTTCAGACGAGAAATAACGTCGCAACCCTGCTCACTGTGAACTTCCATCGGCAGCAGACCATAGCCCACAAACGGGTGATCGGCGCGAGTGTCACGCGCATGGCCGCTGGCGCGTACCATCGGGCCGACGTTACTGAAATCACGGGCAATTTCCAGATCAAGACGACCAATACCTACGGTACGCTGTTCCATGTTCGGCGTGCTGAGCAGCATATCGACCAGTTCCTGCACGTCACGACGCATCTGCTGCGCCAGTTGACGGGTCTGGATCATATCCTCTTTCAGCAGATCACGACGAATACCGCCGATCAGGTTCAGACCGTAAGTTTTACGTGCCCCGGTGAGGATCTCCGCCATCTTCATGGAGGTTTCACGCACGCGGAAGAACTGCATAAAGCCGGAGTCAAAACCGGTAAAGTGACAGGCCAGGCCGAGGTTCAGCAGGTGCGAGTGCAGGCGTTCAACTTCCAGCAGAATGGCGCGGATCATCTGCGCACGTTCCGGCACGACGATGCCCATCGCGTTCTCGACGGAGGTGGTATAGGCGGTGCTGTGCGCAAAGCCGCAAATGCCGCACACGCGGTCGGACAAGAAGGTCACTTCGTTGTAACCCATGCGGGTTTCCGCCAGCTTCTCCATGCCGCGGTGGACATAGAACAGACGGTAGTCGGCGTCGATGATGTTCTCGCCGTCAACAAACAGACGGAAGTGACCGGGTTCATCAGAGGTGACGTGCAATGGGCCAATCGGCACCACGTTGTTTTTCTTGTCGCCCAGTTCGTTGATGAACTCGTAGGTTTCAGCATCGGTAGTCGGCGCGGGGCGCTGGCGATAATCCATGCTGTCTTTACGCAGCGGGTAGAGTTCGTCCGGCCAGTCATCCGGCAGTACCAGACGACGCTCATCGGGCAAACCAACCGGGATCAAACCGTACATATCGCGCACTTCGCGCTCGCCCCAGACCGCAGCAGGCACGCGCGGCGTGACGGACGGGAACTCCAGCTTATTGGCATCGACCTCAACGCGCACGGTAATCCAGCACTTGGTACCCTGCTCCATCGACAGCACGTAGTACACGGCATAATGACCACACAGCTGACGTTCGTCGTTACCAAACAGCACGGACAACCAGCCGCCCTGTTTGTAGTACAGGAACTCCACCACTTCCGGCAGGTAGTTCACCTTGACGGTGATCGTCAGCTGATCTTTGGTCTGCCAGGCTTCATCCAGCACGACGCCCGGGAAGGCCTGGTGCAGCGCCGCGAGATATTGTTGACCTAATTTTTCTTCAGACATGCTCAAACTCTCTTAAATCACGCCACCAGCAAGGAGACGAACGCTAAAAACGCAAACCCAAAACCGGCCCAGGTCACGCGTGAAGTGGCGCAAAAACGCAGACGCGCCATGCTGTTTTCGAACAGGGCGATGACCAGCACGCCGAGAACCAGTTTGACGACGGCAATCACCAGCGCCAGCAGCAGCCCACCCGAGGTGAAGGTTTCCATCTGTCCCCACGGCAGGAACACGCCAACGAACATTTGCAGAACGACCAGTTGCTTAAGGCTAATGCCCCATTTCAGCACCGCAAAACCGCTGCCGCTGTATTCGGTCAATGGACCTTCCTGCAGCTCCTGCTCTGCCTCTGCCAGATCGAACGGCAGTTTGCCCATTTCGATAAAGGTGGCGAAAGCACAGGCGCACAGCGCCAGAATCAACGGAATGCTGCGTGCAGCTGGCCAGTGATAAATGGTATCGGCGATATTGCTGATATGCGTTGAGCCAGCAACCTGCGCCGCAACCCACAGACCCAGCAGCAGGATAGGTTCAACCAGCACGCCGAGCATCGCTTCGCGGCTGGCGCCAATAGCGGTAAACGGGCTACCGGTATCCAGGCCAGCGATAGAGAAGAAGAAGCGGGCGATGGCGAACAGGTAAATTAAGGTGATCAGATCGCCCAGTTGCGGCAGTGGTGAGCCAACGGTCACTACCGGCAACGCGGTGGCGATAGTCAGCATCACACCCACCATCACAAACGGCGTCAGGCGGAAAACCCAACTGGAGTCCGCAGGCGCAATGCTCTGACGGCCCAGCAGTTTGATAATGTCGCGGTATTCCTGCAAAACGCCCGGACCGCGGCGATTGTGCAAACGCGCACGTGCCACGCGGGTAATACCGGACAGCAGCGGCGCAACGGCAAACAGCACCAGCGCCTGAATTAACGGATATAAAACACTCATTCTCAGGCTCCTCGTGAAACCACAATCACCACCAGTACCGCCAGCTCAATCAGCGCCAGGCGACGGAACAGCACCGGTGCAGCCGCATTCTGCCAGCCCGGAACCAGTGATACCGGATTCAGCCATTTGCGCAGTTTGAGTACCGGTGCAAAGGCTTCTTTCACCGGCATGGCAAAACCGTGTGCGGTAATGACCATTGACTGCTCGTGATCGTAACCACACACCCATGCCGCACCGCGTGAACGCGATGGCAGACGGTTGCCTTTGAAAATCGCCATGATGATGAACGGCAGCAGCGGACATGCGATCAGCAGCAGCGTGATCATTGGCTGAGAAACGGTGGTGTTCGCGGTTTCCAGCGGCAGCGGAACGGCAGCGGAGATCATCGGCAGCAGCCACGGCGCAGCAACGCCCCCAATCACGCAGCAGATAGCCAACGCGACTACGCTAACGCCCATCAGGATTGGCGCGCAGCAGGCATTTTCAGCTTCCTTCGTGCGCGGTGCGCCTAGGAACGTAACGCCATAGACTTTCGCCATACACATCACCGCCAGCGCGCCGGTAATCGCCAGTCCTACCGCCAGCAACGGTCCTAACAGACGACCGACAAACGCGCCGCTATTGCCAAGCTTAAAGAAGGACTGGTAGATAACCCACTCACCGGCAAAACCGTTCAGCGGCGGCAGTGCGGCCATCGCCATCAGGCCAACCAGCATCGCCAGAGAGATAACCGGCATACGTTTACCGATACCGCCCAGTTTTTCGATATCACGATGACCGGTACGGAACCAGATGCTGCCTGCGCCCAGGAACAGAACGCTTTTGAACAGGCTGTGGTTTACCAGGTGGTACAGACCGCCGGTCAAACCCAGCGCAATAAGCGCAGGTTGATTCAGGGAAATTCCGGTTACGCCTGCGCCCAGACCCAGCAGAATAATGCCGATGTTTTCCAGCGTGTGGTATGCCAGCAGACGCTGAATGTTGTGCTCCATCAGCGCATACAGACCGCCGACAAACGCGGTGATCATTCCCAGCACCAGCAGCGTAATGCCCCACCACAGCGGCGCGTTACCGCCCAGCAGCGACAGGGAGAGAATACCCAGCAGCCCCACCTTCATGACGACGGTAGAGAACAGCGCCGCAGCCGGTGCACTGGCGTTGGCGTGTGCCTGTGGCACCCATCCGTGCAGCGGAATAATCCCGGCCAGCAGGCCAAAACCCGCCACGCCCAGCAGCCAGATATCAGACCCGAGCGGCAGCTCCTGTGCGCGCAGGTCAAGCAGGCGCAGCTCCAGGGTGCCGTAGCGTTGCCACACCAGGTAGCAGGCAATAGCCAGCAGTAGCGTGCCAACGCGGCCCAGCGCAAACCACAGTTTGCCCTCTTTGCTGCAGCCGGTGAGGAACACGGCACACAGCGCCATGATTTCCGCCATCACCACCAGCGTTCCGAGGTTGCTGGCAACCACCGCACATACCGCCGCGGCCATCAGCAGATTCACCAGCAGCCCGTTGGCTTTTACCTGCGGATGACGATGCCAGTCAATGTTGTACAGGCTGACAAACAGGCCGCACAGGCCCAATGTAATCAGCCAGATAGCGTTCAACGGGGTAATTTGCACACTGTGACCAATAAATGGCATCACACCGCTTACCGCCAGAGCATTAGTCAGTACGGTGAAACCCGCAGCCGCTGTACACAGGCTGCCAACCGCACCGCCAACCCCGGCAATCCAGCCGCTCAGCGGTTTATGAAATGAAAACAGAAATGCCAGAACCGCAGCCGCCGTAAACCAGGCTACGCCGCTGTTAATCAGTGAAATTGCGCTCATTTTGCATCCCCACTCTGAGCCTGCTGAAACAAGGTGAGATCGCCGAAGTCGGTATTGAAAGTCAGCTCACGCTTACGTTTGCTGGCGCGGGCAATATCCACGTTACTCACCAGGTGCAGGGCTTTGGTCGGGCACATGCGTACACAGGCCGGACCAAGCTCGTCAAAACTGCACAGATCGCATTTCACCGCGATGGCACGAATACCCGGAACCCAGTCCAGCAACGTGCTCACGCGGGCAGGCGCTGGCGGAGCCGGAGGCGCTTTTGGCGTATTGGCGTTTGCCGGGATATGCAGCGGACGGCTACCGGAAAACTCAATCGCGCCAAACGGACAGGCGATCCCGCACAGTTTGCAGCTTACACACAGGCTTTCATTCAGCTGCACGGCACCATCAACGCGATTAATCGCATTAACCGGACAAACGGTGGCGCAAGGCGCATCTTCGCAATGGTGGCAAAGCTGCGGGGCGGATTCTTTTTCATTTAACATCACTTTCAGGCGCGGCATTGACTGCAGGCCATGCTGGCGATGTGTCTCTGAGCAGGCGGCTTCACAGGTGTGGCAGCCGATGCAAAGAGTGGAGTCAGCAATTACAAAACGATTCACCAGGCATTCCTCAGGTGATAGTCATTTTTGACGAAAACATGTCTGGAAAATGTCATTTCGACATTTTTCGACATGCCCATTCCCTAAACGTCGTGATGCAGTATGAAAGTGCATCATGACAAAAGTGGGCACACCCAAGGCTTAAGCCGGGCTATGTCCCTCAATCAGCTGGCTTAAATTCACCGGCATATTGTTCTCAACCGCGGTATAGAGGCTGTCGTACACGGTGGCGATTTTTTCGAGATAGTGTTCCAGCACCTGCTCGCGATCGCGGTTGCTGATACGCTCATCGACTTTACCGTCGATGGTCAACTCAGCCTGTGCAATCAGTTGCTTATCATCACCGTCTTTCGTTTCAACGTAGTACTCGATGGTGTGGCTGTTAAAGCCGTCCGCCAGCGTGACGTAGATAGTGAAGTGTTCAAAAAGGACGAAGCAGAGATCCTTGTCCGGTGCGCAGCTCATTGCATGATGCAAACGCGCTTTTGACAGGGTGATCCCCTGAACCAGCGAGTTGCAGTAAATACGCCACTGGTCCTGTAGGCGACGATGCCGTTCAGCGATGTAATCGGCTTTTTCGCTTATTTCCCAAATAGTCATGTCAGGTTACCCGTTTAGCAGAGATGAACAGCTTTAAGCACATTTCGTGCCAAAATTAAAAACCTTAATTTTCATATAGATAAAAAATCAAAGAGCGGTGACGACATGTCATTTCGTCATCGTCGTCATTGTCACGATAGAAAAAATTCAAGCTGGCATGTTTATTGCTTTTAATACGGCAACTTCATAGGAGGCGGTATGCACGAAATAACCCTCTGCCAACGGGCACTGGAATTGATTGAACAACAGGCCACGCAATACGGTGCTCAACGAGTAACTGGGGTCTGGCTCAAAATTGGCGCATTTTCTTGCGTAGAAACCAGCGCTCTCGCCTTTTGTTTTGATCTGGTATGCCGCGGGACCCTTGCAGAAGGTTGTAAACTCCACCTCGAAGAACAAGAAGCCGAATGTTGGTGCGAATCTTGTCAGCAATACGTCACCTTACTGACGCAACGCGTGCGCAGATGTCCGCAATGCAACAGCGATATGCTGAGAATTGTGGCCGATGACGGCTTACAGATTCGACGTATTGAAATAGATGAAACTCCAGCGTCGGATGCCGACGCCTAAGCGTCATCATCCGGCAACTGAAGTATCGCAAGTAATAAATCAGGAGTGAGCGATGTGTACGACATGTGGTTGCGCTGAAGGCAACCTTTATATAGAGGGTGATGAGCATAATCCCCACTCGGCGTTTCGCAGCGCGCCATTTGCCCCGGCAGCTCGTCCGGCGCTGAATATTACCGGGGTGAAGACCTCCAGTTTCACCCCGAGCCAGACTGAAGAAGGCGATTTGCATTACGGTCACGGTGAAGCAGGCACCCACGCGCCAGGCATGAGTCAGCGCCGGATGCTGGAAGTGGAAATTGACGTGCTGGATAAAAACAACCGTCTGGCCGAGCGCAACCGCGCCCGCTTTGCTGCCCGTCAACATCTGGTATTAAACCTTGTCTCAAGCCCAGGCTCCGGTAAAACCACGCTGCTGACCGAAACGCTGATGAAGCTCAAAGACAGCGTGCCTTGCGCCGTCATTGAAGGCGACCAGCAGACGGTTAACGATGCCGCCCGTATTCGCGCCACAGGTACGCCCGCCATCCAGGTCAACACCGGTAAAGGTTGCCACCTTGACGCACAAATGATTGCTGACGCCGCGCCACGTTTGCCGCTTGAAGACAACGGCATCCTGTTCATTGAAAACGTCGGGAACCTGGTTTGCCCGGCTAGCTTCGATCTCGGCGAACGCCATAAAGTGGCGGTGCTTTCCGTCACCGAAGGCGAAGACAAGCCGCTGAAATACCCGCATATGTTTGCCGCCGCGTCGCTGATGCTGCTCAACAAAGTAGACCTACTGCCGTACCTCAATTTTGACGTAGAAAAGTGCATCGCCAGCGCCCGGGAAGTGAACCCGGAAATTGAGATCATCCTGATTTCCGCCACCAGTGGCGAAGGCATGGACCAATGGCTCTCCTGGCTGGAGACGCAGCGATGTGCATAGGTGTTCCGGGTCAAATCCGCACCATTGATGGCAACCAGGCCAAAGTCGACGTTTGCGGTATTCAGCGCGACGTCGACCTGACGCTGGTCGGAAGCTGCGATGAACACGGTCAACCCCGTCTGGGCCAGTGGGTACTGGTCCACGTCGGCTTTGCCATGAGCATCATTAATGAAGCTGAAGCGCGCGACACGCTCGACGCGCTGCAAAACATGTTTGACGTTGAGCCGGATGTCGGCGCGTTGTTGTATGGCGAGGAAAAATAATGCGTTTTGTTGACGAATACCGCGCACCAGAACAGGTGATGCAGTTGATAGAGCACCTGTGTGAACGTGCCGCACACCTCCCCTACACTGCTGAACGTCCGCTGCGCATCATGGAAGTATGTGGTGGTCATACCCACGCTATCTTCAAGTTCGGTCTCGACCAATTGTTGCCTGACAACGTCGAGTTTATTCATGGCCCGGGCTGCCCGGTTTGCGTTCTGCCGATGGGCAGAATCGACAGCTGTGTGGAAATCGCCAGCCATCCGGAAGTGATTTTTTGCACCTTTGGCGATGCGATGCGCGTTCCGGGTAAACAAGGTTCTTTGCTACAAGCCAAAGCGCGCGGCGCGGATATCCGCATCGTCTATTCACCGATGGATGCGCTGAAGCTGGCGCAGGAAAACCCAACGCGTAAGGTTGTGTTCTTTGGCCTGGGTTTTGAAACCACAATGCCAACCACCGCCATCACCCTTCAGCAGGCAAAACAGCGTGACGTGCAGAACTTTTACTTTTTCTGCCAGCACATCACGCTTATCCCCACGCTGCGCAGCCTGCTGGAACAGCCGGACAACGGCATCGACGCCTTCTTAGCGCCGGGCCATGTCAGCATGGTGATTGGCACTGATGCCTATAATTTCATTGCTTCAGATTTCCATCGTCCGTTGGTGGTCGCCGGTTTCGAACCGCTCGATCTGTTGCAGGGCGTGGTGATGTTGATTGAACAGAAGATTGCCGCGCATAGCCAGGTTGAAAACCAGTATCGCCGCGTGGTGCCGGACGCCGGTAACCTGTTAGCGCAACAGGCCATCGCCGAAGTGTTCTGCGTCAATGGCGATAGCGAATGGCGCGGTCTGGGCGTCATTGAATCCTCTGGCGTTCACCTGACGCCAGACTATCAGCGCTTTGATGCCGAAGCGCATTTCCAGCCAGCGCCGCAGCAGGTGTATGACGATCCGCGCGCGCGTTGCGGCGAGGTATTGACCGGCAGATGCAAACCGCATCAGTGCCCACTATTTGGCAAAACCTGTAACCCGGAGACCGCGTTTGGCGCCCTGATGGTCTCCTCAGAAGGCGCATGTGCCGCCTGGTATCAGTATCGTCAGCAGGAGTGTGAAGCATGAACAGCGTACAACTCGCCCACGGTAGCGGCGGTCAGGCTATGCAGCAGTTGATCAACAGTCTGTTTATGGAGGCTTTTGCTAATCCGTGGCTGGCGGAACAAGAAGATCAGGCCCGTCTGGACCTGGCGCAACTGGTTGCAGAAGGCGATCGTCTGGCGTTTTCAACCGACAGCTATGTTATCGATCCGTTGTTCTTCCCGGGTGGCAATATCGGCAAGCTGGCCATCTGCGGTACGGCTAACGACGTGGCGGTCAGCGGCGCGATCCCTCGCTACCTCTCCTGCGGTTTTATCCTCGAAGAGGGTTTGCCGATGGAGACGTTGAAAACCGTCGTCAACAGTATGGCGGCGACCGCGCGTGAAGCGGGCATCGCCATCGTGACCGGCGATACCAAAGTCGTGCAGCGCGGCGCTGCAGACAAGCTGTTCATCAACACGGCCGGAATGGGGGCGATCCCCGCCAACATTCACTGGGGCGCACAGACCCTCGGCCCAGGCGATGTGCTGCTGGTCAGCGGTACGCTTGGCGATCACGGCGCAACTATCCTTAACCTGCGCGAACAGCTGGGTCTTGATGGCGAACTGGTCAGCGACTGCGCGGTATTGACACCGCTTATCCAGACGCTGCGTGATATTCCCGGCGTGAAGGCGCTGCGTGACGCGACCCGTGGCGGCGTAAATGCTGTAACGCATGAATTTGCCGCCTCATGCGGGTTTGGTATTGAGCTGTCTGAAGCGGCCCTGCCCGTGAAGCCCGCGGTGCGTGGCGTTTGCGAACTGCTGGGTCTGGATGCGCTTAACTTTGCTAACGAAGGCAAGCTGGTGATTGCCGTTGAGCGTCAGGCTGCTGAAACGGTGCTTGCCGCGCTGCGCGCACATCCGTTAGGACGCGATGCCGCAATGATTGGTGAAGTGGTAGAACGCAAAGGTGTGCGTCTTGCCGGACTCTACGGCGTGAAACGCACTCTCGATTTACCACACGCCGAACCATTACCTCGTATATGCTAACAGCCGGTTGGCAGCAAGCTGTAGGCCGGGTAAGACGCATTTGCGTCGACATCCGGCCTTAACTTTGCATTATCACCTGATGGCGTTTTGCCGATCGGGTCTACGGTTCGAGTAGCGGGACCAGTCCGGCAATAATTTACGACTTATACCTATAATTCATTTACCGTTTTCGCACCGTTCTGCGGTGCTTTTCCTGGAAAAGCAATATGTCGTATACACCGATGAGTGACCTCGGACAGCAAGGCCTGTTCGATATTACTCGTACATTATTACAGCAGCCCGACCTGCCGTCTCTCAGCGAGGCGCTTTCGCAACTGGTCAAGCGTTCAGCGCTGGCCGACTGCGCGGCTATTGTCTTATGGCAGGCACAAACGCAGCGTGCGCGTTATTTTGCGACGCGTGAAAATGGTAACCCCATCGATTATGAAGACGAAACGGTGCTGGCGCATGGCCCGGTACGCCGTATTTTGTCTCGCCCCGATGCGCTGCACTGCAACTATCACGAGTTTAGCGAAACCTGGCCACAGCTGGCCTCTGGCGGACTGTATTCTAAATTTGGTCACTATTGCCTGCTACCGCTGGCAGCAGATGGGCGAATCTTTGGCGGTTGCGAATTTATCCGTAACGAAGACCAACCGTGGAGTGAAAAAGAGTACAACCGGCTGCAGACCTTCACCCAAATAGTCGGTGTCGTTGCTGAACAAATTCAAAGCCGGGTCAGCAACAATGTCGATTACGATCTCCTGTGCCGTGAGCGTGATAACTTTCGCATCCTGGTCGCCATCACCAATGCTGTGCTCTCCCGCCTGGATATTGATGAGCTGGTCAGCGAAGTCGCCAAAGAGATCCATCACTACTTCGACATTGATGCCATCAGCATCGTGTTACGCAGCGATCGCAAAAACAAGCTCAGCATTTATTCCACTCACTATCTGGATGAACATCATCCGGCACACGAACAAAGTGAAGTGGACGAAGCCGGCACGCTCTCTGAACGGGTCTTCAAAAGTAAAGAGATGCTGCTGATTAACCTGAGCGAACGCGATACCCTGGCCCCTTACGAAAGAATGTTGTTCGAAACCTGGGGCAACCAGCTACAGACTCTGTGCCTGCTGCCGCTGATGTCCGGCAATAATATGCTCGGCGTACTTAAGCTGGCGCAATGCGAAGAGAAAGTATTCACCACCGCCAATCTCAAACTGCTGCGCCAAATCGCAGAACGCGTGGCGATCGCCGTGGATAACGCTCTCGCCTACCAGGAGATCCACCGCCTGAAGGAGCGGCTGGTCGATGAAAACCTGGCGCTGACTGAACAACTCAACAACGTGGAGAGTGAGTTCGGAGAAATCATTGGCCGCAGCGAAGCGATGTACAGCGTACTCAAACAGGTCGAAATGGTGGCGCAAAGCGACAGCACTGTCCTGATTCTTGGTGAAACCGGGACGGGTAAGGAGCTGATTGCACGAGCAATTCACAACCTGAGCGGACGTAACGCCCGTCGGATGGTGAAAATGAACTGCGCGGCAATGCCTGCCGGATTGCTGGAAAGCGATCTGTTTGGCCATGAGCGTGGCGCATTTACCGGGGCCAGCACGCAGCGGATTGGACGCTTTGAACTGGCGGACAAAAGTTCGTTATTTCTCGATGAAGTTGGCGACATGCCGCTGGAGCTTCAGCCCAAGCTGCTGCGCGTTCTGCAGGAGCAGGAGTTTGAACGTCTGGGCAGCAATAAACTGATCCAGACCGACGTTCGCTTGATCGCTGCCACTAACCGCGATCTGAAAAAGATGGTCGCCGATCGCGAGTTTCGTAACGATCTCTACTATCGACTGAACGTCTTCCCGATCCATCTGCCACCGCTGCGCGAGCGCCCGGAAGATATTCCGCTGCTGGTGAAAGCCTTCACCTTCAAAATTGCCCGCCGGATGGGGCGCAATATCGACAGCATTCCCGCCGAAGCCCTGCGTACGCTGAGCAGCATGGAATGGCCGGGTAACGTGCGCGAACTGGAAAACGTCGTAGAACGCGCGGTTCTGCTCACCCGGGGCAACGTGCTGCAACTGTCCCTGCCGGATGTAATCGCTATGGCGCCGTCTACGCCGCCGGTGGCGACCGAAGTCGCGCAGGATGGCGAAGATGAATACCAACTGATAATGCGCGTTCTGAAAGAAACCAATGGCGTCGTCGCCGGTCCTAAAGGCGCGGCACAAAGACTGGGGTTGAAACGCACAACGTTACTCTCGCGCATGAAGCGCCTGGGCATTGATAAGGACGCACTGGTTTAACGGATTATTGCCCGATAGCGTTACGCTTATCGGGCCTACGCCACTGGTGCGTTTGTCTTTGTCGGCCGGATAAGGCGCAGCCGCCACCCGGCATAGAATAGCTAAATCACTTCTTCCGCTGGTATTTCTCGGGTAACTCCGGCACCGGACGTTTGTCCTCAATCAGATGACGCACGGTCAGGATCGGATGACGCCAGAGCATTCTGGGTCCAGCCCAACGCATAATTTGCTTCATCTCTTCGCGTTTAGCGGGCTGGTAACAGTGCACCGGACACTGTTTGCAGGCCGGTTTTTCCTCACCAAATACGCATTTATCCAGGCGCTTTTGCGCATAGGCAAACAACGCATCGTAATGCCCCGGTTCATCTGAAGCCTGCGGACACTGGCTCTCATACAGCGAGATCATTCTCTGGATCGTCATTTTCTCACGTGCAATACGTTTGCCGGACATGATGCCTCCATAATTAAGTTGCATAAATAATACACCTTAACTAAGCGCAGGACTATTACCTGGCGGTGATACATTCCTTAGCACCCTACGCAAATAAGAATTATTTTCATTTGTTTATGCCATGTGCTATATAACATAGCAAAGGCTATATTCGATGATAAATTAACCACTTTGTTGTGAGGGATACTATGCCGCATCTGCCCCATCTGAAGTCATTTCTCCTTGCCAGCGTGTTAACGGCGCTTACGCTGTCACCTGCCTGGGCGAAAGAAAAGTTCAAAGTGATAACCACCTTTACGGTGATTGCCGATATGGCAAGCAACGTGGCAGGTGACGCGGCGGACGTCAGTTCCATCACCAAACCCGGGGCAGAAATTCACGAATATCAACCCACACCGGGGGATATTAAACGGGCGCAAGGCGCACAGCTTATTCTCTCCAACGGCCTTAATCTCGAACTATGGTTTGCCCGCTTCTACCAAAATTTGTCCGGCGTACCGGAGGTCATGGTCTCAAATGGCGTGCAGCCAATGGGTATCAGCGAAGGGCCATACAACGGCAAACCGAATCCGCATGCCTGGATGTCAGCGGAGAACGCGCTTATCTACGTGGATAACATTCGCGATGCGCTGATGAAATACGATCCCGACCATGCCGCAACCTACCAGAAAAATGCGGAGAATTATAAAGCGAAAATCCAGCAGACTCTGGCGCCACTGCATGCAGAACTGGCGAAGCTCCCTGCTGATAAACGCTGGCTGGTCACCAGCGAAGGCGCATTCTCTTACCTCGCGCGTGATAACGGCCTGAAAGAGCTGTATCTGTGGCCGATCAATGCCGATCAGCAAGGCACGCCCAAGCAGGTACGCAAAGTGATCGATGCGATCAGAAAACATCAAATCCCTACCGTATTTAGCGAAAGCACCGTGTCCGACAAACCTGCGCGTCAGGTCGCCCGCGAGTCTGGCGCGTATTACGGCGGCGTGCTGTATGTCGATTCGCTCAGCGCTGCCGATGGTCCGGTACCGACCTATCTGGATTTACTACGCGTGACGACAGAAACCATCCTCAGCGGCATCAACGACGGGTTAAGGAGCCAAAAATGAGTCAATCTGCGATTACCGTGAATCAGGTTACGGTGACGTATCGCAACGGCCACACCGCGCTGCGGGATGCCACTTTTCAGGTTCCGGGCGGCTCAATTGCCGCTCTGGTCGGCGTAAACGGTTCGGGAAAATCAACGCTTTTTAAAGCGCTGATGGGTTTTGTCCGGTTGGCGAAAGGGGAAATATCGATTCTGCAACAACCGGTTAATAAGGCGCTCAAACAAAATCTGATCGCCTATGTCCCCCAGTCAGAAGAGGTGGACTGGTCGTTTCCGGTACTGGTGGAAGATGTAGTGATGATGGGCCGCTTTGGCCATATGGGGTGGCTGCGTCGACCAAAACAAATCGACCACGACTGCGTGGATGCGGCGCTGGCGCGGGTAGATATGCTGGACTATCGCCATCGCCAGATAGGTGAACTGTCCGGCGGGCAGAAAAAACGCGTTTTTCTGGCAAGAGCCATCGCACAGGACGGGCAGGTTATTTTACTGGATGAACCCTTCACCGGCGTGGATGTGAAAACCGAGGCCCGGATCATCGATCTGCTGCGTGAACTGCGTGATGAAGGCCGGACTATGCTGGTCTCTACCCATAATCTGGGATCCGTCACCGAATTTTGCGATTACACGGTGATGATTAAGGGCACGGTGCTGGCAAGTGGGCCAACCGAAACCACCTTTACCCACGAGAATCTCGAACTGGCATTCAGCGGCGTTCTGCGTCACGTCGCGCTAAGCGGCGGTGAACAACACGTGATTACCGATGATGAACGTCCGTTTATTTCGCGACGCGCGGCAAGCGAGGGGGAGTAATCATGAACTGGCTAACGGAGCCGTTTGGCTACCAGTACATGCTCAACGCCATGTGGGTTTCGGCGATGGTCGGCGGCCTGTGCGCATTTCTCTCCTGCTATCTGATGCTCAAAGGGTGGTCGCTGATTGGCGATGCGCTGTCGCACTCGATCGTTCCAGGCGTGGCCGGAGCCTATATGTTAGGGCTTCCCTTTGCGCTGGGCGCATTTCTTTCCGGTGGACTGGCGGCGGGCAGCATGCTGTTTCTCAATCAGCGTTCACGCCTGAAGGAAGATGCCATTATCGGGCTGATTTTTTCGTCCTTTTTCGGTATCGGGCTGTTTATGGTGTCGCTTAATCCGATGTCGGTGAACATCCAGACCATTATTCTGGGTAACATCCTGGCGATTGCGCCGGAAGATATTCTGCAACTGGCGATCATCGGCGTGGTTTCGCTGACCATTCTGTTTTTGAAGTGGAAAGATCTGATGGTGGTCTTTTTTGATGAAAACCACGCGCGGTCTATCGGTCTGAACCCGGGTCGGCTGAAGCTGTTGTTTTTTACGCTGCTCTCCGTTTCCACGATCGCCGCACTGCAAACCGTCGGCGCCTTTCTGGTGATTTGCCTGGTGGTTACGCCCGGTGCGACGGCCTGGCTGCTGACCGATCGTTTTCCCCGCCTGCTCACCATCGCCGTGGCGCTCGGCAGCCTGACCAGCTTTTTCGGCGCCTGGCTAAGCTACTGGCTGGACGGTGCAACCGGCGGAATTATCGTCGTTCTGCAAACGCTGCTGTTCCTGCTGGCATTTGTCTTCGCACCAAAACACGGTCTGCTGGCAAATCGCCGCCGCGCCCGTCTGGTGAACAAGGAGCAAGTATGATCTTAACAACGCTGCTGGAACCTTTTCAGTTTAGCTTTATGGTTAATGCGCTGGTCATCTCTACCATCGTCGCTGTGCCCTGCGCGCTGCTGTCGGTATTTTTAGTACTCAAAGGCTGGGCGCTGATGGGCGATGCCATGAGTCATGCGGTATTCCCAGGGATTGTACTGGCGTGGATTGCGGGCATCCCGCTGGCAATTGGCGCGTTTATCGCCGGTCTGTTCTGCGCGGTGGCGACCGGATACCTCGACGATAACAGCCGCATCAAGCGCGACACCATCATGGGTATTGTTTTCTCCGGGATGTTTGGTGCGGGTCTGGTGCTGTACGTCTCTATCCAGTCAGAAGTCCATCTCGATCATATTCTGTTCGGCGACATGCTGGGCGTATCGTTAAGCGATATCATGCAAACCGCGGTTATTACTCTGGGGATCGCACTTATCATCGGACTTAAATGGAAAGATTTGCTACTGCATGCGTTCGACCCACATCAGGCAAAGGCCAGTGGGCTTAACACCGCACTGCTGCATTACGGCCTGTTGTGCATGATCGCCCTGACGATTGTCGCCACGCTAAAATCGGTAGGGATTATTTTGTCAATTTCATTACTGATTGCACCTGGCGCCATCGCGATTTTAATGACGCGCAAATTTTCCCACGCCTTATGGCTGGCGGTGGCGATGTCGGTCATTACCTCATTTATGGGCGTGTACCTGTCATTTTTCATCGACAGCGCGCCGGCTCCCACCATCGTCGTACTATTTTCCCTGCTGTTTGTGATTACCTTTATTTATGCAACCCTGCGCGATCGGCGTTTAGAGAATCAGCTTCAGCTACAGGATCCGTAAATTATTGGTCAGCTAATGTTCTTGATATTAATATAGCCTCCGCCAGGAGGTTATATTATCGGCAGATTACAGCATCGTGATGATACGTTTAAATAAACGGATTATAGATTACTCTAACGTAAACAACGGTTGTGGCTTGCCAATGTGGTATCCCTGTAACCACCCGACATTCATGTGTTCCAGGTGCATCTGGATTTCGGCACTTTCAACAAACTCGGCGACAACCTGCATACCTTTCATTGCCGCAACCCGGCAGAAAGATTCGATGATATAGCGACTAACCTCACATTTTATAATCCCACGAACGAAAGACCCATCAATCTTCAAAATATCTGCTTCAATGTTCATCAGGCGTTCATAGCTTGCAAACCCGGCACCGAAGTCATCAATCGCGATCCGGCATCCCAATTGACGTAGTAAGCGTAGTGTATCTGCCGCGTGTTCTTTATCTGACAGGGTATCAGCCTCGGTTATCTCAAAAATAATCCGTTGCGGTATCACCACATATTCCTGCAACAACGCAGTTATCTTTGCAACGATACCTGAACGACATAGCGTCACTGGCGCAAGGTTAATGGAAAAACAACTCAGCGGATGGTAGCGCATGTACTTCAGGGTGTTCTCAATAACCCAAAGATCGATATCGGGTGCTAACCCTGTGTCGCGTGCAACCGACAGAAAATAGTCAGGGGAAATAAACTCCCCGTGCTCATTGAGCATGCGGATCAATATCTCATGATAGGATTCATCACCACGAGTACTGACGATAGGCTGGGCCAGCAGGACAAAGGTATTGTGATCTAACGCGTGTTGCAGTGCAGCGCGAACATCCGTTGTATCGGTAGTAGGGTTGCCAAACAGTCGGCTATGCTGTACCTCAAGGTTTTCCGGCCTGCCGTTGGTCATTGGCGATATGACTTTTGTTATTATTGGAGGGAACATCATATTCATATCAAATTAATAAATAAATACTAATTTATAGATAAAAATGGACATTCCGCGTAGCTGGCATCAGCGGTGAAGAAAAAGACAAAAACCAACATACTGATAATTAACAAAAATCACAAACTCAGTTTTTGCATTATCATTCCAGCTGAGTGCAAAAAAAACACGTCAGATGCTTTTAATGTTAACTTTAACATACAAAAAAAGAGAGTTTCCCTCGCTTCATAATTATTTTTCCGTCACTCACTAACTCCTGCAATACTTTGTGGATAGCACTGCGTGAGATATGATTTCGAGCGAGAATGAATGTATACACAGATGTGTTTTCACGCGTCTCAGGCTCCATCGACCAAATATATTTCAGGTGTTCAATAATCAATTCACGGATAGTGCGATGCGATTGCAATTTTTCTCGTTGAAAATAGCGTTGCAGATGTAGCGTTAAAATATCAAATGCATGTTTCCAAAGATTCTTCGCAGTGAACAAAAGTTCGGCATTGGGTGCACTCATCGCCCACATTTCACAATCGGTATCACAACGTAAATAGTGTCCGGCAACTTCCGTACGCATTTGGGGCAAGCCGAGGATGGCCGGTGCAGATATACTTACCATCACCAAATCATTTTCCACACGATGAACAGAGACGGCCCCTTTCTCCAGAAACAAGATATTTCCATCACTCTTCAGATCAATACTCTGGCGTTTTTTGCGTAAGGACAGCCAGGCATTATCTGACTTTTTCATTTCATCACCAACAAGCACTACAGCATTTTCAATATCTTTCTGAAACATGGGACTCTCTACCGCAAATTATGGCTTTGTCAAAACGAGGGTGGAATTTTACTCAACACGAAAAATAAATGTCAGCTCACCAACAAGCTGACATTTATTCCCATCTACATCTACCACCGGCATTCCCTGGTGCCGTTGACGCGTTCAGACTCATGCTGTTTTCGCGTGGTGGCGCCAGGCAGTATATGACGCTGTCCATAAAGAATTAATGGCAATCATCTTTTTCGTTGTTATTTCATCTTTCTGTTCTTTTCAATGTAGCCAAAAAGATACAATACATTGATTTATATATAGTTTATTTTCATTAAAAAGTTATCATTGTTGTTATATTATGATACGAAATTGAAACACTTCGCGGTTCTCGCTGTAGGGTCGGGTCCATACTGGTGGTCTTTATGGGCTAAGTGGTATCATGACTCGCCAACCGCCTGGCGCACCAGCAAGAGTAGAAACATCATGTCTGAGACTGGCAATGTCAGTTATCTGATTGAAAAAATAATAATATTTACGCCAGCTACACAATCTCTGGCGCGGATAGATCAACCCAATCAGCGGATAAAACTCAAACACTCGGCGTCATTATGTCTTTTATTACTTATTCAACATCGTGGGCAAGTGGTTTCCCAAAACGAACTACTGGAATTCGGCTGGGGTAAAAATCACCGCCAGGTGAGCTTCAACGCCTTTTATCAAAGCATTCTCTCTTTGCGCAAAAGTTTGCTGCAGCTGGAACTGGAGCAACCGCTTATCACCACGATCCCCCGCAAAGGGCTGATCATCCAGGAAGAGTTCAATATTCAGGTGATTGAAACTCCGAAGGAGAGCGTATCTTTTACAGCAGAACCCTTAGTGCCGGATGTCGCCATCGAAGAACTGTCAGATGACACAGCGCGCCAACCTTTGATCACCACTGCTGAAATGGTAATACTTGCCATTACCCTGATAATTTGTGTGCTTATAATGTATCCGTGGCAAACCAGTGATAACTATTTCTCCGGCTATATCACCGCAGACAAAGCCCCCACTGACTGTCAGTATTATTTTAATAATGATGCCAGTAATTTCTCCCGACATACGGCATTTATCAACAAAAATCCTGGGCTGTGTCAGAGCCATAAATTTATCTATATCACCACCTACCCTGAATCCAAGAAATTATCCGTGCTTGTATGTCGCTCACCGATGAAAAACAGGCAGGAAAACGCCTGTCAGTCGGTTTATTACCCACGGTATGATAGCTAATGAATTTTTATTCCCGAACGCCCCGCATCCAGACAGGTATTATCCTGCTGCTTTGTTTTGCTGCGCTAATTGTTACCGCCGTCTACCGGTACAGTAAAAACAATGGTCAGTTACATAATCTGACCTGTCGGTCTGCCATCGAGATTGTACGCAAGACAAGCTCATTCCGAGGGATCATTGATATCAAAACCGGCGGCAGCAAAGGTATTGTAAATATTGATGGCATTATCAAAGATGCCGAAAATAATGAGCAGACCGTGCAACGCATGGTACTTTTTACACAATCCAGCTACGGCTCAAGCCCGGTTTGGATTTCGCAGAAAATCCAAATCTCCAATCGCGAAACAGCACCCGCCAGTCTCATTCAGGAACTCCTCCCCGACTTCTTCCTGACCAACACCAGCGTATCCAACGTCGATTTTTTTGCGCTGAATAGAGAGACGTATTTGATTACCAAAGAGGGGATCCCCTATCTGTACTGCCAGAATTATGCGTTGCCGGAAAATGAATAATCAGTAAGCGAAGATTAAAAAAAAACAAAAACGATTTGAAAGAGTCACTTGATACGGGCATCACGAACTACACGCCCAAGATGTCTTGGTGTGTTAATGCTGATTCATAAAGATTATTTTCTCTCATAATATAAAAACCCTATTCTAACCTACACTACCATAACTCGCTGATTATGCGAACATTGTTACCCTGCTCGTCCAGCGTTATAACTTTCTGGTTTTCCAATAATCCCTTCCCTCTCTGACCGCCAGTAACAAATGTCACCGACAGTTGTATATTGATGCAACGATGATTTTATAGCTCGGGCGACTTTTCAGGCGCAGAGTTAGCGGTGAAATTTGACGGTGTGCCAAGCTGATATTCTGCAATGCGGCACAATCATCCGGTCAGACAGGTATTGAGCATGTTCATAACCCGATTGATTGCCCTGCCCGGGAGTCCACTTTAGCCCAGGGCCGACACAGTAATTGTATCTAACACGTTTATTTTATTAAGCTTTTGATAACAATTAGTTAATTAATTTATTCATTCGCCTATTCCGCTGTTCTGCAAAAACGTCATTTGCAGCTTTTGTCCATCATCTAACCAGTAATTACTTTCTTAACGCTAGCCTCTTCACCCCCTCGCTCATGATATAAATTTATAAACAACATTAAAAATAGCGTTTTAATCTTAAAAAAACAATTTAATCGATATTTACATTTACCGAATATTCAAACAATGGTCTTATATTCCAACCTTACAGCGTGACGCGAAATGTTGTTCTGCAACCTAATGCGCCACTCCAGAGAAGGTGAAATGAATCATCAACATCTGTTCAGATGCCAGGGATGATGTAGCGCGAACCAGGGAGCAGGGAAAAAGTTTCACGCTACTGACAAAAGTAAATTTGATTATGAAAATGGGATATACACAAATGTTTAACAAAACATTCATCGTAGCGGCATTGATGGTTTCCGGCTCTGCATTTGCAGCTGAATCAACCGGCGTAGCGGGTGGCACTATTACCTTTAACGGTTCAGTGTCCGATACCACCTGTAACGTGGTGACCAATAACGGTTCAGACTTCACGGTAAACCTTTCCCCTATTGCTGTGGGTGATATGGGCACCACCGCCGGTGTTGTTAAAACCAACGCCAAAGACTTCACCATGAATCTGAAAAACTGCTCTGCGGCATCGGACGAAGCTAAAACGCTTAAAATCACTTTCAGCAGCAGCAACCTGTCGGATGATGCTAAATACCTGAAAAACTACAGCGACAATGGCGCCGAAGGTGTGGGTATTGCGCTAACCAAAGACGGTAACACTGCCGTACCGTTTGATACCGCTTTCGATACTGGTCTGAGTTCCGCTGACGCTGCCACCGAAGATGGCGTCACACTGACCATGTATGCCAACTACTACAACTACGGTGGCGCGGCCGTAACAACCGGTAAAGTAGTTACTGACGCAACTTATTCCTTCAGCTACGACTAACTCATTCAGCCGGGGTCTCCCCGGCTCTCCTCTACGACATTATGAAAACTCTGATATTTTTTCTTGCGGCTACGTTCATTTCCATGAATGCCAGCGCAAGCGTTGTGATCAACGAAACGCGTGTTATTTATCCGGCCAGCGCCAAATTTGTGTCGGTGCAACTGGTAAACGACAGCGAACAAACCCATCTGGTGCAGTCCTGGATTGACGAGGGCGATGCTTCCGCCGCGCCGGAGAAAGTCAAAGTGCCGTTTTCTCTGCTGCCTCCGGTCGTAAAAATGAGCGGACACGCCGGACAGGCTCTGAAAATCTCGGCGATGAACCCCCATTCGCTGCCAAAAGACCGTGAAAGTGTGTTCTGGCTTAACGTTCTGGATGTCCCTCCTGTCCCTGAAGGCAGTGGAGATAGCTATCTACAAGTGGCCATTCGCAATCGTATAAAATTGTTCTATCGTCCGGATCAACTGAGCGATCTCGACAGCAGCGTGGCGGAGAAAATTACCGTTTCGACTTCTGGCGGTCAAACTTGCCTGAAGAATAATTCGCCATATTACATGACCATCCCTCAGGTCGTGACATGGCAGGGGGGCGAGCTAAAGCAAAGCCGAAAAGATAATTTACTGGCTGAGACTGCGTTTATACCGCCGTTTGGCTGCGCGCTGGTATCCAGCAAAATTCAGTCCGGTGGGCAATATCGCCTAACCTGGCTTGATGATTATGGCGCAAAGAGATTCAGCACTATCCACTGATATCCCAGATAAATGACTCCAGGTTCAATTCTGATGAAAAACAGTTCTCTGTTTCGTATAAGTTTGCTAGTTCACTCTGTCAGCCTCGCGATATTTTCATACGGCGCGTTGGCGGAGGATTTTAATAGCAGCCTGCTGGTAGGTAATTCAGCAGATATGGACTGGAGTAATTCTCGGCTGGTTATGACGCCGGGGGCTTATGATTTGGATGTTTATGTGAATAACGTCTGGCGCGGGAAATTTAATATTTCCGTCGCTAATGACGATAAAGGTACTCTGCTTATTAATAAAGACGACGCATCTCTACTGGATATTCAGGGGCTGGATGATATTGTAAATAAAAGCACCGCTGAAAAGCTCGACGTTAATACCCTGCTACACGGAGGGAAAAGCGCCCTGATACCCGGCACACTGCGTCTGGATTTAGAAGTACCTCAGGCTTTCGTAAAAGAATATAGCCGTAACTGGGTGTCACCGCAAAAATGGGATCAGGGAATTAATGGCCTGTATACCAATTACAATTTCAACTATTACAATTTTCACGGCCTGCAGAATGGCTATAGTGACAGCGATAATCTGTATTTATCGCTGAACAGCGGACTAAACATGTATGGCTGGCATTTTCTCGATAGCTCATCGTGGATGCGCTACAGCGCAATGAACAAAGGTAGCTGGATAAATACCACGCGTTTTGTTGAAAAACCAATTGCGGCAATCGATTCGGTACTGCGCATTGGTCGAAGCTATACGACGTCTGATTATTTTGACACGGTCCGTTTTCGTGGGGTGACACTGAATAAAAGTCGTCAGATGTTACCGGACAGCGAAAACGTTTATATGCCAGTGATCGAAGGTGTTGCAACCAGTTCAGCGGTGGTCAGTATCTCCCAGGATGGTCATATCATCCACCAGATCAATGTCCCACCAGGCCCCTTTGCCATCCGCGATCTGATGCCTACCGGCTCACGCAGCGATTTATCCGTCGAGGTAAAAAACACCGGCGGCAACATTGAGCGCTTCATTGTGCCATTCTCCTCGATCCCGGATATGCAGCGCCCCGGCAGCAGCGACTATCAGATTAACGTCGGGGCGGTGGACATGCGCAACGTCGACGATAGCAGCCATTTTACCCAGGTGAGCTATTCACGTGGGGTGAATAACTACCTCACCGCGTCAGCGGGCGGGATCTGGAGCCAGAATTATCAGTCTCTGCTTCTGGGAGGAGCGGTTTCCATCCCCTACGCTGGGTCACTCTCGGCTTCCGTGGAGGAGTCGCAGTATCGTCTGCCTGGCGATAGCCGTCGCCACGGAGAAAAATACGCGCTGTCCTGGAGTAAATACTTCCCGACCCGCACCAATATTTCGCTGGCTTCGTATTATTACCGTACTCAGGATTACGCTTCTTTTAGCGATTATATCCTGACCAAATCCAATATTAAGGATTATGGCGGAACGGGCACCTCAACGATCAACAGCAAACAAGCCTTTAGCGCCAATATTAATCAGCCGCTGGGGGAACAATTTGGAAGACTGTCGCTTTCAGCCTACTGGCGCGATTACTGGCGCGGTCAGAAAAGTAGCCGTCAGTACAACCTGACCTGGAGCAATGCCAGTCACGGCGTCAACTACTCGGTTTCGCTGCGCCGCTCGGAGGTTACGCAGTCCTATTACGACTATGAAACCAATTATGAAGGCGACCTGGTGAGCGCGTTGCGTTCACGCGGTAAGACGGAAAACAACCTCTATTTTTCTGTCACGATACCGATGTCGATATTCGGCAGCGGCGGCAGCCTGTCTTCTCATGCCAGCGTGCAGAACGGCAAATATTCCTCTTCTGACGTCAGCATGAGCGGGAATATGCATGATGTTGACTACAGCCTGATGCTGAGCCACGACAGTGACAACGATTCGCGGGCAGCCGATCTCTACACCAGCTGGAAAAATGACTATACCAGCATGAACAGCGGCGCGACTCTGGCCCGTGAATATCGCCAGCTAAGCCTGGGTGCCAGCGGCAATCTGCTGGCATGGAAAGGTGGGCTGCTGGCGTCTCCTCATAACGGACGTAATTTTGTCATTATTGAAGCGCCAGGAGTGGTGAATGCGGTCGTTAACGGCGATACCTCCGCACACACCAACAGCAAAGGTATCGCCCTCATCACCAGCGCGACACCGTACCGACAGAATAATTTCCATCTGGAGCAGGATGGAACCCAAAAAAGCGACGTCGACCTTGAAGGTAATTTACTCAATGTGGCGCCGTACGAAGGCAGTATCAGCTGGCTGAAGTACAAAACTGACACGCGCAGACTCTTCACTTTTGATGTGCAAACCGCTGAAGGGGGTCAGTTACCGTTTGGCGCGGTTGTCAGCGGTGCCGGGAATGAAGAAGTCGGCTATGTCGCACAGGGGAGTCAGATTTTTATTAAGTCAGAGACGCTTCCCGCCAGCCTGAAGGTGAATATCAGCAAAGGTAAGACTAAAAAATTCTGCACTATTTCCCAGCCTGCAGAGCATGCTGAAAATATTTGTCGCTAACTCAGTTTACTCAGCTAACAGAATCAATCATGAAAAAATTATTTTATTTTATGGTTACGGCCATAATACTGACCGCAATCCCAATATTATCTGCACAAGCACAGTCGCAGGCTCAGTCTCGCGGTGTAACAGGCGATACCTGCCGTAATTCCGGTATACTTTTTACCAGCGTCGCAGAATCGGATAAGTCGCTAAATCTTTCATCGGCTTTCGTGAATTCAAACGTCGTTGAATATTCCTATACCACCAGTTGGTCGGGTAGTATGACCTGTACTTACGGGAATATTGGGATCGGTGGTCTGGCGCAAGACCACTTATATTATTTTACCGGTTTCAACGGTTCTCCTGTTTATTTGAATTTCAACAGTGTGGATGGTGAAAGTAGCTACTGGATAAAATTAACGTCCACCATTAGTGGCGATACCAAAGTGACTGTCAGCGGTATCGTGGGCATTCACTCTCTGTCATATCAGACACAATATACGCTGCGAGCGGAATTAATGTCGGCTCCGCCTGTGGGCATGGAAAGCTATACCAAAACCACAACCAGCGGCGCACTGTCGGTCATACCTGCGGTGATGAGCGGTACCGGAAGCGGCTCCAGCTCACCGTTCCTTTCCAGCAAAACATATGCTTATCGCGCCTGGTCCAATATGATGTCTGAAACCGCACGCAAAAGCTGGAATACCGATTATTTTATTGCTTATGAGAAGCTGACGATTCAGTTTGAGCCAAAAGAAACAACCTGCAATATGACGCGGGACATGAGCGTGAAATTACCCCCCGCTCCGTTTAGCGTCCTGAAAAAAAATGGAAAGGCAGCTGGTGCCGATTTCACGATCCCGCTGAAGTGCGGCAACCTGGCCGGAATTAAAACGTCTACCCGCAATGTTAAGGCCTGGTTATCCAGCAATGATTTAGTCAGTTCGGATACCAGCTACCAGATAATGGTCAACGATGAAACCACGGCGGGAGGGGTAGGTATTGCCATTCGTAGCCGGATGTTTATGGGTGACTATGATGAGGTGCAAATATCCAGTAGCAATAATATGGAACATGCCTCACAAATATTAGATATCGCTAAAGATGATGATATAAGCAATACGCAATACATTTATCTTCATGCTTATTACAAAGTTTATAACGCATCAGCATTATCAACCGGTAGCGTGGTGGCGACTGCGCAGATAATGTTTGGCTACGATTAACCCCCCTATTTTACTGTGGCCCAGACGGGCTACAGTAAGTTTTTAATTTAATTCTCTTAAAGGATTTTATGAAAATATCTGTTCAAACCGTGCTTGATCTTCTGCACAGCATTATGCACCCGCTTTCTCCTGAACTGGTGCATCATTTGCAACGCACGGGTCTCATTTGCTGGTATCTCGGGAATCGAGCCGGTTTTGACAGTGCAGCCATCAATAACGCCTGGCTTGCGGGTATGTTGCACAATATCGGGGCGCTGAGCAAAGTGCATCCCTTCAGTGGCGCCCATGGTAAAGCCTTTATTGAAGAGCATGGACGGCTTGGCGCCTCAATGATGTCCGGCGTACGTTTTTTACAGCCAGTGACCGCAATTCTTGAAACGCGCCACGCGGATGCCTTGGGTTACACGCAGAATACAATGCTGAATACCTGGCATCTGGTGCATCTGGCCGATGAGTTTGAGCTGTGGCTGCGCGGGATTGAAGGTGACTATGTGGCCCAACGGCATAATATTGTTTCCGGTTTTCTGGCCAGTAGCCCACTATGGCCATCGTGCCTGGTCGAGGCGCTACAGGATGCCAGCCATGAGGATGGCTTCTGGTTTCGCCTGAGTTCGCCCTCATTACAACAGGTGCTGCGTGTTATCAGCCCGCTCAATGATGTGGTGCTGGATCACCATGATTTTCTGGAGGTCTGCCTGCTGATTTCGAATATCGTCGATAAATACAGCAGCTTTACGCAGACTCACAGTACCAGCGTGGCTCACGTGGCGGCGAAGCTTGCGGAGCTGTACGGCTGCGATCGCTACACCCAGGATAAAATCCGCATCGCGGGGTACCTGCACGATATTGGCAAGCTGGGTATTCCACTGGAAATCCTCGAGAAGCAGGGAAAGCTGGAGCCGGACGAGTATGCGCAAATGAAGCGCCATAGCTATAAGACGCTGGAGATGCTACACCCTATTGAAGAGCTGGGTGAAATCGTACACTGGGCGGCAAGACATCATGAACGCCTCGACGGCAGCGGCTACCCTTTTCGTCTGGGTGCGGCTGCGCTGGATATCCCTTCGCGTATTATTGCTGTGGCTGATGTTTTCACCGCGATGACCGAGAACCGCCCCTATCGTCAGGGGATGTCCAGCGAAAAAGCATTGATTATTCTCGAGGAAGAGGCGTCAAATTTTCGTCTGGATCGGGACATTGTCGATCTGCTAAGCCATAATATTGCAGTGCTCAGACCTTTGGTTGCGATGTACTAAGCCAGGCATAACCCGAAATCGCAGCCGCGCAGAATGCATATTGTATAAATTTACCGAAAGAAAACGCGAATGAAATATTTGATAGCCAATAGAGTCATTTACGATAGCGAGAGCGGGGAACTTGTGGTCAAGGAACCCGGAAACGAGCAAAGTAAAAGGCTAACAAATACCGCTAACCGTATTCTTTCGTTACTGATTGCGTCGCCAGGCCGGGTACTTGAACGTGATTATCTTCTGGATAAAGTCTGGGAGGAAGCGGGCCATCCGGGTTCCAGTTCATCGCTGAGCCAGTACATTAGTATCCTCAGAAAAACATTAACATCCTTAATATTCATTGAGGAAATTATTGTAGCCGTACCCAAGGTGGGCTTTTACTTCTCACCGGAAATCGCCGTTGAACTGCAGAATGATGAAGAAATGGTGAGTACCACACCTCTTCCGGTATCCCTGCGTAAGGCGGCAACGAAGGATAAAAAAAACCTCTGGCTGATTGCGGCTATCGCGTTTTTGCTGCTGGCCAACCTTTGGATACTCAGCCAGAAACAGGGTTCACCGCGTTTTGCAGCCGAATACCGTATTGGTGAAATCGGGAACTGCAAATTTACTGCCTATGAAGATTTATCGGAGGAAGTTGACCCTCAGGTCATGAATATTATCCGTCAGCTACAGCCTGAACTTGAGCTAAAGTGCGCCCAGAAACCCGCGCAGATTATGGTTTATTTTCAACCCAGTGTTCTTTACGGTAGTCATGGTCGGTTTTTCTACTCTTATTGTCCAACAGATAAGGCAACAGCAAAAATTGTCTATTGTGAGAACTATTATGCTTTTAACTGGAAATTAAAATGAAGCTGATGACAACCTTAGTGCTGGCAGTGGTCGCGTTGATTTGTCTGTTAACATGGCAACTAAGCCTGCGATCGGGTGTTTATTTTGACAAACGCTGCTTTGCGAATATAACCTATGTTGACGCTTCGGATCACGCTCTCTTATTCAAAGGAAATATCACGTTTGAATTTAACAAGAACGAAACGGGCGTATTTAATCTTTCCGGCAACATTGACTATCAGGGGCGTCAGTATCGATTGTCGCGTTATATAACATTTACCTATCATAACGTCAGTGGCAACCAGTATCGTATGAATACGACGACAAAAGATATCATGGCTCACGATAATGTGCCGGAAGACATTACCCTGCTGACAACAAAAATATTTGGGATGGAAGGCGAATACGTTATCTCCTTAGACAAAAAAGACAATAACTATATTACGATTGCAAATACCTTATCACCCTTAATGAACTGTGTGATTCAATAACAGGGATAGTGTTATACATTCACTATGAAAAGAAATAATTGTGTCAATTGTGAAGAGTGCGGTTTTGCAGAACTGTGCTCTGCCTATCTGTTCAGGCAGAAAGATCCATTGTTTATCCGCAATCTGGAGACAAAAAAGAAGATTGCCAGAGGTGAATATATTTATCGTCGGGGAGAGAAAATAGACGCGCTATATGCCCTACGTAGCGGGGCCGCTAAGGTTTACGATACGCGCGGGCAGCTGATGGGGATCGTTTTGCCAGGACAGGTGATGGGCGTGGAGGAGCTGCACATCGGTTACAGTCAGCAGGATATTCAAGCCGCAACGGAAATAGAAGTTTGCGTACTGAGAAGCGATCATTTCTACGAAATGAGCCAGCTGATGCCAGGATTTACAGATTTTATTGTCAGGATCCTGTCACGTTCGGCGCAGGAAAAACAGCAATTTATTTCAGTATTGACCAAAAGTGATACCTTGCAGAAGGTTCAATATTTCCTGCAACTGTTGTCTCGCACTTATAAAGAGTATGGCTTTGAGCATCTCAACCTTGAGTTACCGATCAGTAAGAAAGAACTGGCCCAGGTTCTGGGCATTTCGATATCCACCTTGTCGCGTGCCCTGGATAGCCTGAAGGATCAGGGGATTATTTCCATGCTAAATAAAAAAGAGATAACGCTAATGGTGTCAGACAAAAAATAGCGTCTGAATGATGATCTTCTTGTAATTTCTTAGTTTCATCTCAAAAAATCAGTAAATCATTTATTGTCCAGTGTATCCCTTTGAGGAAAGCACCGGACTCATTTTTCTTAAAAACAAAGAGTTAAGGTTTTTCCCAATGTCGTTTGTCGTATTCTCTGATGATATTTTTTTTACCCGGTCTGCGGGAGGGCTGATGCCAATAGATAGCCTGCGCGAAGAGAACTTATGTATTATTGATATTGAATCTTTCTTCAGCTTACATGATATTAAACATCGTATTTGCAATGAACTGACCGACAGCTATTCTATCATTTTTGTAAAAGGCCGTGGAATGTTATCAAAGGTGCTTTCATCACTGGAGGGTATCTCCAGAACCGCCTCTGTAACGGAGTTTATCCAGTATATTAATGAAGGCCGAAGATATACTGTCTATCATATACTCACCATAATTGATTCTTTGCGGGAGCTACGTAACCTTACCCATACCGAGATTTCCGTAGCCTGTGCGTTACGCCGACAAATAAATATTACTGCCACATCCCAACTTCTGCACTGCTCAACGAAAGCAGTGTATCAGCGGGTATCAGCCTTGGCTCAGAAAATGAACCTCAGATACGGTACCCAAATCCAGTATTTCTTGTACCGCGAATATACCATTGAGGAACTCCAGCAGATAAATTGCATGAAACATCGTCCTGATACCGGTGTATTCCAGAATAATGGATCGACCCTACATCTGTAAGCAGATTCGATCCTCACGACGAGGCCTGTCTAATGGCCTCCGGACTGAGGTATCGCCCCGGTTGTCGTACAGGTTGAATCACTACGGATTTAACAGACACCTCAGAGTCATTTATGGACTTATCTTTGTCGCCAGGCTTCATCATTTCTACCGCTTTAAACGAAAGTAGCTTTCCCTCTTGTTTTCCTGCCATAAAGACTCCGTTATCATGCACCTTATGCAATCATGAACATCAAGGTAGGTTACTCTGTATATGCCCATATTTTACCCAGGTATAGGTTGGCAAGGCACACTTTAACCCACCTTTAAATGTAGGATTTCATGATATTCGATGAGACAACGTGAAACTTAATGATAACCAAAAAATCACTAACTCATTAAAAATTAAGAAAATGGACATCATAAACCAATGAGTACAATAGAAAATTTAGATTCACACACCCCAATGATGCAGCAGTATCTCAAGCTGAAGGCTCAGCACCCGGAAATACTGCTGTTTTACCGCATGGGCGACTTTTACGAACTGTTTTATGACGATGCGAAACGCGCGTCTCAGCTGCTTGATATCTCCCTGACCAAACGCGGCGC
Organism: Citrobacter sp. Cb041; assembly: GCF_030336655.1. Classification (NCBI taxonomy): domain Bacteria; kingdom Pseudomonadati; phylum Pseudomonadota; class Gammaproteobacteria; order Enterobacterales; family Enterobacteriaceae; genus Citrobacter; species Citrobacter sp. Cb041. The sequence continues at coordinate 57,339 of NZ_JAOWDD010000040.1, forward strand.
ATCTGCGGGCGAGCCAATCCCGATGGCAGGCATTCCTCATCATGCGGTAGAAAACTACCTCGCCAAGCTGGTCAATCAGGGTGAGTCCGTTGCTATTTGTGAACAGATTGGCGATCCGGCGACCAGCAAAGGCCCGGTTGAGCGCAAAGTGGTACGTATTGTCACACCAGGCACCATCAGTGATGAAGCGTTGTTGCAGGAACGCCAGGACAACCTGCTGGCCGCCATCTGGCAAGACAGTAAAGGGTACGGCTACGCTACGCTGGATATCAGCTCCGGGCGTTTTCGTGTCAGTGAACCCGCTGACCGCGAAACCATGGCCGCGGAATTGCAGCGCACCAACCCCGCTGAATTGCTGTATGCCGAGGATTTTGCCGAAACCTCGCTGATAGAGGGACGTCGCGGCCTGCGTCGTCGTCCGCTGTGGGAATTTGAAATTGATACCGCCCGTCAGCAGTTAAATCTGCAGTTCGGCACGCGGGATCTGATTGGCTTTGGCGTGGAAAACGCCCCACGCGGGTTATGCGCTGCCGGCTGTCTGCTGCAATACGTAAAAGATACCCAACGCACTTCGCTGCCGCATATTCGCTCCATCACCATGGAGCGTCAGCAGGACAGCATCATCATGGACGCCGCCACACGCCGCAATCTGGAAATCACCCAGAACCTGGCGGGCGGGGTGGAAAACACGCTGGCTTCAGTACTCGACTGCACCGTGACACCGATGGGTAGCCGTATGCTCAAGCGCTGGCTGCATATGCCGGTCCGCGACACCAAAATCCTCACCGAGCGCCAACAGACTATCGGCGCGCTGCAGGATACCACCAGCGAATTACAACCCGTGCTGCGTCAGGTAGGCGATCTGGAACGTATTCTGGCGCGTCTGGCCCTGCGTACTGCGCGCCCGCGCGATCTGGCCCGTATGCGTCATGCCTTCCAGCAATTACCCGAACTGCGCGCGCAACTGGAAAACGTAGACAGTGCCCCCGTGCAGATGCTGCGCGAGAAAATGGGTGAGTTTACTGAGCTGCGTGAACTGTTGGAACGTGCCGTCGTGGAAGCTCCACCAGTGCTCGTACGTGACGGCGGCGTCATTGCCCCAGGCTACAATGAAGAGCTTGATGAGTGGCGAGCGCTGGCTGATGGCGCCACGGACTACCTCGACAGACTGGAAATCCGCGAACGCGAACGCACCGGTCTGGACACGCTGAAAGTAGGATTTAACGCCGTGCACGGCTACTACATTCAGATCAGCCGTGGGCAAAGTCATCTGGCGCCAATTAACTACGTACGCCGCCAGACATTGAAAAACGCCGAACGCTACATTATTCCGGAACTGAAAGAGTACGAAGACAAAGTTCTGACCTCAAAAGGCAAAGCGCTGGCGCTGGAAAAACAGCTGTATGACGAACTGTTCGACATGCTGCTGCCACACCTGGCTGATTTGCAACAAAGCGCCAGCGCGCTGGCGGAGTTGGACGTGCTGGTCAACCTCGCGGAGCGTGCTTATACCCTGAATTACACCTGTCCGATCTTCACCGATAAACCCGGCATTCGTATTACCGAGGGACGTCATCCGGTGGTTGAACAGGTGCTGACCGAGCCGTTTATCGCCAACCCGCTTAACCTCTCGCCTCAGCGACGGATGCTGATCATCACCGGCCCAAACATGGGGGGTAAAAGTACCTATATGCGCCAGACTGCGTTGATTGCGCTACTGGCCTATATCGGTAGCTACGTTCCGGCGCAGAAAGTCGAGATCGGGCCTATCGATCGTATCTTTACCCGCGTGGGCGCGGCGGATGATCTGGCATCAGGTCGTTCCACCTTCATGGTAGAAATGACCGAAACCGCCAACATTCTGCATAACGCCACCGAGAACAGTCTGGTGCTGATGGATGAGATTGGACGCGGCACCTCCACCTACGACGGCCTGTCGCTGGCATGGGCATGCGCAGAAAATCTGGCAAATAAAATCAAAGCATTAACTTTATTTGCGACCCATTACTTCGAACTGACGCAGTTACCGGAGAAGATGGAGGGCGTCGCTAATGTGCATCTGGATGCGTTAGAGCACGGCGATACCATCGCCTTCATGCACAGCGTGCAGGATGGCGCGGCGAGCAAGAGCTATGGTCTGGCAGTCGCTGCCCTGGCTGGCGTACCGAAAGAGGTGATCAAACGCGCGCGGCAAAAACTGCGCGAACTGGAAAGCATCGCGCCAAATGTTGCCGCAACCCAGGTCGACGGCACGCAGATGTCGCTGCTGTCAGTACCGGAAGAAACGTCACCCGCCGTTGATGCGCTGGAAAATCTCGACCCGGATTCACTAACGCCTCGCCAGGCGCTGGAGTGGATCTACCGGTTGAAAAGTCTGGTGTAGTAAAAAGAACCCGATAGCGGTAGCCCTAAAGAAAAAGGCCAGTCCCAATGAGACTGGCCTTTCTTGATAGAACTTGTGCTTACTCGCGGAAAAGCGCTTCGATATTCAGTCCCTGAGTCTGCAGAATTTCACGCAGACGACGCAGACCTTCAACCTGAATCTGGCGAACACGTTCACGAGTGAGACCAATTTCACGGCCCACATCTTCCAGTGTCGCAGCTTCGTACCCCAGCAGACCAAAACGACGTGCCAGCACTTCACGCTGTTTGGCGTTCAGTTCGAACAGCCATTTGACGATGCTCTGTTTCATATCATCGTCTTGCGTGGTGTCTTCCGGACCGTTTTCCTTTTCATCGGCCAGAATATCCAGCAACGCTTTTTCGGAATCGCCACCCAGCGGGGTGTCTACCGAGGTAATACGCTCGTTGAGTCGGAGCATACGGCTGACGTCATCAACCGGTTTATCCAGTTGTTCAGCAATCTCTTCTGCACTCGGTTCGTGGTCCAGTTTATGCGACAACTCACGCGCGGTACGCAGATAGACGTTCAGCTCTTTTACAATGTGAATCGGCAGTCGGATCGTACGGGTTTGGTTCATAATCGCCCGTTCGATCGTCTGGCGGATCCACCAGGTTGCGTATGTTGAGAAGCGGAACCCACGTTCCGGGTCAAACTTCTCGACGGCACGGATAAGCCCTAAATTGCCCTCTTCAATCAGGTCCAGCAATGCCAGACCACGATTGCCATAACGACGAGCAATTTTCACCACCAGACGCAGGTTACTTTCAATCATGCGACGGCGAGATGCGACATCTCCACGCAGTGCGCGACGCGCAAAATAAACTTCTTCTTCGGCTGTTAACAGTGGTGAATAACCAATCTCACCAAGGTAAAGCTGAGTCGCGTCCAACACACGCTGTGTGGCCCCCTGCGATAACAGCTCTTCTTCAGCCAGGTCGTTATCACTGGGTTCCTCTTCACTCAAGGCTTTTTCATCAAAAGCCTCTACTCCGTTCTCATCAAATTCCGCATCTTCATTTAAATCATGAACTTTCAGCGTATTCTGACTCATAAAGGTGGCTCCTACCCGTGATCCCTAACGGAACTAGCACGTGAAAGCCTGGTTCCGCCTAATTATCGCTGCGGTAAATAGCGCAGCGGGTTTACGGATTTCCCCTTGTAACGAATTTCAAAATGCAAGCGTGTTGAACTGGTTCCGGTGCTACCCATGGTAGCTATTTTCTGCCCCGCCTTGATTTCTTGTTGTTCCCGGACCAGCATTGTATCGTTATGGGCGTAGGCGCTCAGGTAATCATCGTTATGTTTGATGATAATAAGATTACCGTAACCACGCAGCGCATTACCGGCATAGACGACGCGTCCATCTGCGGTCGCGACAATAGCCTGTCCTTTGCTGCCTGCAATGTCGATCCCTTTATTGCCACCTTCGGTAGCCGCAAAGTTTTCGATCACTTTGCCGTCAGTCGGCCAGCGCCAGGTAGAGATTGGCGAGCTAGTCGACGTTGAGCTTGCAGTTGATTCGGTTGTGCTAACTGCTGGAGCCGTTACAGGCGCTGTGACCACAGTCCCAGCAGGCTTGTTGTTCGGCAACATTTTGTTAGCACTTTGTTCACCTGAATCCTCAGAATACGTAATTGTTGGTTTCGAAGCAACAGCAACGGTGGAATTTTGTGCAGGGTTGGTCACAACTCCTTGCTGTGCTGCATCCGCCTGGGTGATGGCATTGCCACCGGTAATCGGTGCGCCAGACGCGTTGCCCACTTGCAGAGTTTGACCGACATTCAGGCCATACGGGGCCGGAACGTTATTGCGTTGTGCGAGGTCACGGAAATCGTTCCCGGTGATCCAGGCAATATAGAAAAGGGTATCGCCTTTCTTAACAGTATAGGTACTGCCGCCCGTGTAGCTACCTTTCGGAATATTCCCATACTTACGATTGTATACAATACGACCGTTTTCCATCTGCACAGGCTGTTGAGCAACAGGCTGGATTTGCGTTGGCTGTGTGGTTGGTTGCTGCACCGACTGGATCTGTGGCGTCTGCTGAACTGTCGACGTCGAGCCCATTTTAGGTGGAGGCGTAATCAGCATGCCAGAACTGGTGTTCGTTGATGCACTACCGTTAACCGAGCTGACCGGCGCTGGTGGATTCGAGGTGTTTGAACAACCTGCCAGCCATAGTGAAACCAGTGACAATGCCGCAATGCGGCGAACGGTAAATTTGTGGCTTCCCGCGCTCATTTATCCCCCAGGAAAATTGGTTAAAACCAGTGACGTAATCACCGTGCAAGGCCCCGTCACAATACGCTTACTCTTTCGAGAATAACCAGGAAAACTCCAGGTATTCAGCAGCGCTATCTACGCAAGTTCCCCTTTCACTAAGGGAACGAAACGTACGGCCTCCACGGTATCGATAATAAATTCGCCTCCCCGACGACGCACCCGCTTCAGAAACTGGTGCTCATCGCCCACGGGTAAGACGAGAATGCCGCCCTCATCCAACTGCATCATCAATGCGGTTGGGATCTCGGGCGGCGCTGCCGTTACAATGATAGCGTCAAACGGGGCTCGCGCCTGCCAGCCTTGCCATCCATCACCATGACGGGTCGAAACATTATGTAAATCAAGCTGCTTCAGGCGGCGACGCGCCTGCCATTGCAAACCTTTAATGCGCTCAACGGAGCACACATGATGCACCAGGTGCGCCAGAATCGCCGTCTGGTAGCCAGAGCCAGTACCAATTTCCAGCACCCGAGACTGCGGCGTTAGCTCAAGCAGTTCGGTCATTCGCGCAACCATATAAGGCTGCGAAATCGTCTGCCCCTGACCAATCGGCAGGGCAATATTGTCCCAGGCCTTATGTTCAAACGCCTCATCAATGAATTTTTCACGCGGCACGGCGGCGAGCGCATCGAGGACAAGCTCATCTCTGATGCCCTGCGCACGTAATTGTTCAAGAAGAGTGTGTACGCGTCTGCTTACCATTGCGTGTCGACTCCCACGCTGTCTAACCAGTCAGAAACCACTTCATGCGCGCCGTATGCGGTTAAATCGACATGCAGCGGCGTGATAGAAACATAGCCTTCATCGACGGCGGCAAAATCCGTATCCGGCCCGGCGTCGCACTTTTCGCCCGGTGGCCCGATCCAGTACAGCGTATTACCGCGTGGGTCCTGCTGTGGAATAACCTGATCCGCCGGATGGCGACTGCCGCAGCGCGTGACGCGAATACCTTTAATCTGATCCAGTGGTAAATCCGGCACGTTGATATTCAAAATGCGACCGGTGCGCAGCGGTTCACGACTCAGCGCCCGTAAGATACGACAGGTTACTGCGGCAGCAGTCTCGTAGTGTTTATGGCCATCGAGTGAAACAGCCAGCGCCGGGAACCCCAGATGACGACCTTCCATTGCCGCCGCAACGGTACCGGAATAGATAACATCATCACCCAGATTAGGACCCGCGTTGATACCAGAAACGACAATGTCCGGACGCGGACGCATTAATGCGTTCACGCCCAGATAGACGCAGTCGGTGGGCGTACCCATTTGTACGGCGATATCGCCGTTATCATAGGTAAAGGTGCGAAGTGAGGATTCCAGCGTCAGCGAGTTAGACGCGCCACTGCGGTTACGATCCGGGGCAACCACCTGTACGTCAGCAAACTCACGCAGCGCTTTCGCCAGCGTTTGTATACCAGGTGCGTGGACCCCATCATCGTTACTCAGCAATATACGCATAATCACCCATTGTGTTAATAAGTTCCCTTACAACACTGGTGGCGAAGCTACCTGCCGGTAGCCAGAAGCGTAACTCGACGGTTACGTCATCCCACCAGTTCCAGCTTAATTGTTGTGGATACAGCAACATAGCGCGACGCGACGCGTCGACTTTCTCGCGCAATAACAGAGACTGCAGCGCGGTTTCATCAGCAACAGCGGCTTTTTCAAACGCCAGTGCATCGCGGTGAGTTCCCCACTCACCGCTGCCCGGTAATGCCGCTGTGATCATCAATTCTTTCTCATCGACGCGACGCTGTAATTCAGTGTGTTCTTCCTGTGTGGCGACAAACCAGCTTCCGCGTCCGGATAATTGTAGCGCATCGCCGTCAACAACTTGATTAAAGTCTGTTTTTTTCAAGCGTTCACTGACTATCTGATTAAACAACGCGCTACGGGCCGCCGACAACCAAAAACTGCGTTTATTGCGATCGCGCACCGGCGCATCGCTTTGCGCCCAGCGCAGCGCCCCTTGCAGGTTGCTACCGCCAATACCAAAACGCTGAGCGCCAAAATAGTTCGGTACGCCGCGTTCGCTAATCGCCTGCAAACGCGCTTCAACGTCATTTCGCTCGCTCACTTCACGCAACACCAGCGTAAATTCGTTGCCTTTCAGCGCCCCTAAACGCAGCTTACGCTTGTGGCGCGCGTACTCCAGAACTTTACAGCCTTCGAGCTCAAATTTGCTTAGATCAGGCATTGCATTGCCCGGTACACGCGCGCACAGCCACTGTTCCGTGACCGCATGCTTATCTTTCTGCCCGGCAAAGCTCACTTCACGGGCGTGAATTTTCAGGAATTTCGCCAGCGCGTCAGCCACAAAACGGGTGTTACAACCGTTTTTCAGGATGCGCACCAAAACATGCTCGCCTTCGCCATCCGGTTCGAAGCCTAAATCTTCGACGACAACAAAGTCTTCCGGATTCGCTTTCAGGACGCCATGGCCCAGTGGTTTGCCATGGAGATACGTCAGATCGTCAAACACAGTCATTTCGGTGCCTTAATGAGTAACGCCACCGCTTCACAGGCAATCCCTTCCCCACGTCCGGTAAAACCGAGTTTTTCCGTGGTGGTCGCTTTCACGTTAACATCATCCATATGGCAGCCGAGATCTTCGGCAATAAACACACGCATTTGCGGAATGTGCGGCAGCATCTTCGGCGCCTGAGCAATAATTGTCACATCCACATTACCAAGCGTATAGCCTTTGGCCTGAATACGCCGCCAGGCTTCTCGCAATAATTCACGACTATCGGCACCTTTAAAGGTCGGGTCGGTGTCAGGGAAGAGTTTACCGATATCCCCCAGCGCAGCTGCGCCCAGCAGAGCATCGGTTAGCGCGTGTAACGCCACATCGCCATCAGAATGCGCCAGCAATCCTTTTTCATACGGGATGCGCACACCACCAATGATAATTGGGCCTTCTCCGCCAAAAGCGTGTACGTCGAAACCGTGTCCAATTCGCATTATGTCTTCTCCTGGTGGGTAGTCCGGGTCAGATAAAATTCGGCCAACGCCAAATCCTCTGGACGCGTTACTTTAATATTATCAGCCCGTCCTTCAACGAGCTGAGGGTGTAAGCCGCAATATTCCAGCGCCGAGGCCTCATCCGTAATGGTTGCGCCTTCGTGGAGGGCACGGGTCAGGCAGTCGTGCAACAGCTCGCGAGGGAAAAACTGCGGCGTCAACGCGTGCCATAAATCGGTGCGATCGACCGTATGGGCAATGTCTGTTCGGCCCGGCTCCGCGCGCTTCATCGTGTCGCGTACTGGTGCCGCCAGGATCCCGCCGGTGCGGCTGGTCTCACTGATTGCCAGCAAACGGGCTAAATCATCCTGGTGCAGACACGGACGCGCGGCGTCATGCACCAGTACCCAACTGGCCTCACCTGCGGCTTGCAAACCGGCAAGGACAGAATCGGCACGCTCGTTGCCGCCATCCACTACGGTAATTTGCGGATGCGCGGCGAGTGGAAGTTGGGCAAAGCGGCTGTCGCCTGGGCTGATAGCAATAACGACTCGCGTCACCCGGGGATGAGCCAGCAGCGCATCAACCGAGTGTTCAAGAATGGTTTTATTGCCAATAGAGAGGTACTGCTTAGGACACTCTGTTTGCATTCGGCGGCCAAACCCGGCAGCCGGCACCACAGCGCAAACGTCCAATAAAGTGGCTGCCATGTTAAATCCCTGGACGGTTTATCGATTGTTTTGCCCTGCAGTCTGAGCGCGTTTAGATGCGTCAGGCACCAGACGATAAAAGGTTTCGCCCGGCTTAGTCATGCTGAGTTCGTTGCGCGCGCGCTCCTCAATAGCCTCTTGTCCGCCATTGAGATCGTCAATTTCGGCAAAGAGCTGATCGTTACGTGCTTTAAGTTTCGCGTTCGTAGCTTGCTGCGCAGCAACATCATCGTTGACGCGACTATAGTCATGTATGCCGTTCTTACCGAACCACAGCGAATACTGCAGCCAGACCAATAAAGCCAGCAACAGCAGCGTTAGTTTACCCATCCTGCCCCCTGAAAAACGGCATTAACATCCCATAACTTCCGCAGACAACTTTACATCAACGGTCGGGAATGCCGCGACAACGCGGGCAAATGTACCACATTTGCCCGTTGTTACGTATACCCCGTGTAAGGAGAACATAATCTCATTGTTGGTTACGGTTTGAATTATGACCAGAGAGTGAACAACATCAGCGATTGTTAAAAAAAGGCGTTTGCCTAACCCAACAACCACAGAAATAGCGCGCCAAACATCGCCCCAACCACCAGTAGGGTGCAGGTAATGCTCAGCAGCAACAGCCCCTTCAATAGGGAGTGCAGCGCAATACCCGCGACAATCGCCACGGGCAGCAATGCGAGGAAAAAGGGCCAGGTATAAATGAAGAAAAAGAGTGTGTTAGGGCCATAAATCAGAAACGGAATCCCCAGCGCCAACAGCCACGCGATAAAACCGACCACGGCACCCGGTAGTGACCAGGTGGTTTCATCGTCGGCGGCGAAGGTATCTGACTCTGTAATAGTAATGTTATGGCTGTTACGCATATCTAATCCTGTGACCGTGACTGACCGGGCATACAAGCTCGGGTGTCTCAGGATCTGATAATATCTTCCTGCCTCAGCAGGTCTAATAATTGGGGTACCAAATTTGTTACCAATTGTTCACCATCAAGGTGAATCTCTGGCGATTCAGGCGCTTCGTATACCGAATCAATTCCGGTGAAATTGCGCAACTCACCCGCCCGCGCTTTTTTATACAGCCCTTTTGGATCGCGTAATTCGCACGTTGCCAGCGGCGTATCGACAAAAACCTCAATAAAACGCCCTTCGCCAACGCGTTCACGGACCATTTTGCGTTCGGCGCGATGCGGAGAGATAAAGGCGGTCAACACCACAAGGCCCGCGTCCACCATCAGGTTAGCCACCTCGCCAACCCGACGAATATTCTCCTTACGATCGGCATCGCTAAACCCAAGATCGCTGCACAGGCCGTGGCGCACGTTATCGCCATCCAACAAATAGGTACTCACTCCCAGCTTGTGCAACGCCTCTTCCAGCGCCCCTGCTACCGTGGATTTACCGGAACCAGACAGCCCGGTAAACCACAGCACAACACCACGATGACCGTGGCGTTGTTCCCGCTGTTGCGGTGTAACAGGATGGGCATGCCAGACGACGTTTTCGTCATGCAGCGCCATTATTTTCCTCCCAGCAGATCGCGCGCGCCCCAGTGCGGGAAATGGCGACGCACCAACGCATTAAGCTCCAGCTCAAACGCGCTGAACTGAGAAGCCGCGGTGTGCTCCTGGACGATTGGCTCACGTACCAGCCCCGCGCCAACGGTAACGTTGGTCAGGCGGTCAATGATAATCAGCCCGCCCGTAACCGGATTCTGCTGATAGGTATCCAGCACCAGCGGCTCATCAAAAGTCAGATTAACCAGACCGATGCCGTTTAGCGGCAACGCTTCAACATCACGTTGGGTCAGGTTATTAATATCAATCTGGTACTGCACGTTATCAACGCGTGCGCGGGTCTTCTTACCGGCGACTTTGATGTCGTAGCTCTGCCCAGGCGACAACGGTTGTTCCGCCATCCACACCACATCAACGGCAGCGCTTTGTACCGCAGGTAACGCTTCACCGGCATCAAGTAGCAGGTCGCCCCGGCTGATATCGATCTCATCTTTCAATACCAGGGTGATCGCTTCACCCGCATGTGCTTCCTGTAAATCGCCATCAAAGGTTACGATCCGCGCCACGCTCGACTCAACGCCGGATGGCAGCACTTTGACGCGTTGCCCTACCTTCACACTACCGGAGGCCAGCGTCCCGGCATAACCACGAAAATCCAGATTCGGTCGGTTCACATACTGCACCGGGAAGCGCATCGGCTGAGTATCAACTATGCGTTGGATCTCAACGGTTTCCAGTACTTCCAGTAGCGTCGGACCGCTGTACCACGACATGCTGGCGCTTTGTGAAGCCACGTTGTCGCCTTCCAGCGCAGAGAGCGGCACAAACCGGATATCCAGGTTGCCCGGCAACTGTTCAGCAAAAGTAAGATAGTCTTCGCGAATGCGGTTAAATGTCTCTTCGCTAAAGTTCACCAGATCCATTTTGTTGATCGCCACCACCAGGTGTTTGATCCCAAGTAGCGTGGAGATAAAGCTGTGACGACGGGTCTGATCCAGCACGCCTTTACGCGCATCTATCAGCAGGATCGCCAGGTCGCAGGTCGACGCACCGGTCGCCATGTTGCGAGTGTACTGCTCATGGCCGGGAGTATCCGCAATAATAAATTTACGCTTCTCGGTAGAGAAATAACGGTAAGCCACGTCGATGGTGATGCCCTGCTCGCGCTCGGCTTGCAAGCCGTCAACCAATAACGCCAGATCGAGCTTTTCGCCCTGAGTACCGTGACGTTTACTGTCGTTGTGCAGCGATGAAAGCTGGTCTTCATAAATCTGACGCGTGTCGTGCAGCAGGCGACCAATCAGGGTGCTTTTCCCATCATCCACGCTACCGCAGGTTAAAAAACGCAGCAGGCTTTTGTGTTGCTGGGCGACCATCCAGGCTTCAACGCCGCCTTCATTAGCAATTTGTTGTGCAAGTGTCGTGTTCATGGCGGCTCCTTAGAAATACCCCTGACGTTTCTTCAGCTCCATGGAGCCCGCCTGGTCGCGGTCAATCACGCGGCCCTGACGTTCACTGGTGGTTGAGACCAGCATCTCTTCGATAATTTCCGGCAGAGTCTGCGCATTCGACTCCACCGCGCCTGTTAACGGCCAGCAGCCGAGCGTACGGAAACGCACCATACGTTTTTTAATCACTTCGCCCGGTTGCAGATCGATTCTGTCGTCATCAATCATCATCAGCATGCCGTCGCGTTCCAGCACCGGACGCTCCGCCGCCAGGTACAGCGGCACGATGTCGATATTTTCCAGCCAGATGTACTGCCAGATATCCTGTTCAGTCCAGTTGGAGAGCGGGAATACGCGAATGCTTTCGCCTTTGTTAATCTGTCCGTTGTAGTTATGCCACAGTTCCGGACGCTGATTTTTAGGGTCCCAGCGATGAAAACGATCGCGGAAAGAATAAATGCGCTCCTTGGCACGCGATTTCTCTTCGTCACGACGAGCGCCACCGAACGCGGCGTCGAAACCGTATTTGTTCAACGCCTGCTTCAACCCTTCGGTTTTCATAATATCGGTATGCTTGGCGCTACCGTGAACAAACGGGTTGATGCCCATCGCCACCCCTTCCGGGTTTTTATGCACCAGCAGTTCACAACCGTAGGCTTTCGCCGTGCGGTCACGAAACTCGTACATCTCGCTGAATTTCCAGCCGGTATCAACGTGCAGCAGAGGGAACGGCAACGTGCCAGGATAAAACGCTTTGCGCGCCAGATGCAGCATTACGCTGGAATCTTTGCCGATGGAATACATCATCACCGGATTCGAAAACTCGGCGGCCACCTCACGAATAATATGGATGCTTTCCGCTTCCAGTTGCCGCAGGTGGGTAAGTCGTTTTTGATCCATAACCGTTCCTATGTAATGCCGTTATTTTGCTAACGATGCTCAGATAACCTGACTATAGGGAGGGCAAGAGGGCGAATGAAATTACGAATTGGAATGAGTAGTTCCTCAAAGGAATAACGATCCGGAAAAGCAAATATCAAAAAGTGCTTAAGCTACCGAATTTCGGGCATTTAGGAGCAAATGAAATTGTTTTACCTCGATCACGGTTTCATACTAGCGGCTAAAAATTTCTGCTTGGTATTTAAGGACTCATTATGTTTTCCGCAACGCGCCCCCTTCTTGCAATCCTGGCGCTCGGCGCGTGCTTTATCCTTCCCGCACAGGCAACATCTTCCAAACCTGGAGATATCGCAAATACCCAGGCTCGATATATCGCAACGTTTTTCCCAGGCCGCGTAACGGGCTCTCCGGCAGAAATGTTGTCTGCTGATTATATTCGTCAGCAATTTCAGCAGATGGGCTACAGCAGTGATATTCGAACGTTTAATAGCCGTTATGTTTATACCGCCAAAAATAACCGTAAAAACTGGCATAACGTCACGGGAAGTACCGTTATTGCCGCACATGAGGGTAAAGCGCCACAGCAGATTATTATCATGGCGCACCTCGACACCTACGCCGCACAGAGCGACGCCGATTCCGATGCCAATCTGGGTGGATTGACCCTGCAAGGTATTGATGACAACGCCGCAGGACTTGGCGTGATGCTGGAACTGGCAGAAAAACTCAAAGACGTGCCGACGCAGTACGGCATTCGATTTATCGCCACCAGCGGCGAGGAAGAAGGCAAACTGGGCGCGGAGAACATCCTGAAGCGAATGAGCGCCGCCGAGAAGAAAAATACGCTGCTGGTTATCAACCTCGATAACCTGATCGTCGGCGATAAGCTCTATTTCAATAGCGGTAAGAAAACCCCGGAAGCGGTGCGAAAATTGACGCGCGACCGGGCGCTGGCCATCGCGCACAGCCGCGGTATCGTAGCCAGCACCAATCCGGGACTGAACAAAAACTATCCGAAAGGTACTGGATGTTGTAACGATGCAGAGGTCTTCGACGATGCGGGCATTGCCGTGCTCTCCGTTGAAGCAACCAACTGGAGTCTGGGCAAGAAAGATGGCTATCAACAGCGCGCCAAAAGCGCCTCGTTCCCGGCAGGCAACAGCTGGCACGATGTGCGACTGGATAACCAGCAGCATATCGATAAAGCCTTACCGGGCAGGATAGAGCACCGTAGCCGCGACGTGGTACGCATTATGCTCCCGCTGGTAAAAGAACTGGCAAAGGCGGGTAAATCCTCGTAACCCATCCAGCCCCATAATATTTCTGCTTTCAAAGTGGATTATCCCCGCTGGCGCGGGGAACACGGCACCGAGACTAACAGAACCAAACTCAGCGTCGGTTTATCCCCGCTGGCGCGGGGAACACTTCTCGACTGAGTATTTAAACGCGGCCAGAGACGGTTTATCCCCGCTGGCGCGGGGAACACATCAGTTATCCTGAGAAAAATAATGTCGTTGACGGTTTATCCCCGCTGGCACGGGGAACACCGCAAAACGCCCTGCTAAATGGGGCAGCGCACCGGTTTATCCCCGCTGGCGCGGGGAACACACGCGAAAACAAAAAGTAACTCCGACCCCGCTCGGTTTATCCCCGCTGGCGCGGGGAACACGGTGGCAAACTGCGTGAGTGCTGCGGCGATATCGGTTTATCCCCGCTGGCGCGGGGAACACGCAGGTACAAAGCATAAATTGCCTCTCTAATCCGGTTTATCCCCGCTGGCGCGGGGAACACTTCATGCCGTCACGCTGGAATCCGTCCAGCGCCGGTTTATCCCCGCTGGCGCGGGGAACACAGAATATAGCGTAAAAACACGGCATTGCATTACGGTTTATCCCCGCTGGCGCGGGGAACACAATGAGGGAGGTTTACTGTGAAATTTAAACAGCGGTTTATCCCCGCTGGCGCGGGGAACACCTTAATTCATCGAATGATGATTTTAATAATTCCGGTTTATCCCCGCTGGCGCGGGGAACACGTTTTTGGTTTAGCTGTGGTTGCCTGGGTAGGCGGTTTATCCCCGCTGGCGCGGGGAACACCAACGGGCCAGCGCCGCGCCATATAATCTCGCCGGTTTATCCCCGCTGGCGCGGGGAACACCGTTATCACCTGCGATAACTGCTGCTGCTGGTCGGTTTATCCCCGCTGGCGCGGGGAACACAAAAAATCAAACTAATTATTAATATCCATATTCGGTTTATCCCCGCTGGCGCGGGGAACACACCTGAATTACCAGAGCCACCCGACGTGTTATCGGTTTATCCCCGCTGGCGCGGGGAACACTAACGCCGTGCTACACTGGCAGAATAAAGCCCCGGTTTATCCCCGCTGGCGCGGGGAACACATCAGGAAGTTTGGGAAAGACCCAAAACCAAGCGGTTTATCCCCGCTGGCGCGGGGAACACTTGATGAGCTGTGCGCCGCTGAAAACGCAGGCCGGTTTATCCCCGCTGGCGCGGGGAACACGTGAACACGGTAAAGTCGTTGTAGTCCTCAATCGGTTTATCCCCGCTGGCGCGGGGAACACAATGGTAGATAACCTGGTATTTCTGATCCTTACGGTTTATCCCCGCTGGCGCGGGGAACACGAGTTATTGAATTACCGCCACCCACAGCCGGAAGGTTTATCCCCGCTGGCGCGGGGAACACTCTAAAACTATATCACTGATCTAAAAGGGGTTATAGCCGTAGAAAAATTTCACCAAATTTTCCACATTATTAAAGAACTATAACCCATTGATTTTACGAAGGATGGAATGACACTAACCTTAATCCATCCAGTTCCACCGCCATGCGCCTGTTTTCACCCCATGTTTGAAAATCAAAACCAGACTCATTATTCACCGCCCAAGCCATAACAACATTCCCTTCGTCTGCCAGGGTAGTGACCTGATGCCAGATCATTTCTCGCACCTTACGTGAGGTATCGCCAACGTAAACACCTGCGCGAACTTCTAATAACCAGACAGCCAGACGACCGCGCAAACGAGCAGGAACATTTTCGGTGACAACAACAAGCATACTCATGCGCTACCCCCTGTGCCCTGCATCGCCCAATGAAACAGGCTCAGGGATCGCCGGAGGTTGGGCATCTGCAAAAGGTTTAGGGATTTCAATTTCCCCGGCAGCCAGTACTTCCTCAATCAATGGGATGATCCGCGCCAGCGTTTTCTGGCTGCGGAATATATCCCGACAGGCCAGACGAACCTCTTTATCTGGACTGACTGGCGCACGGGCAGCAATCTCGAAAGCAACCGGAACAACACCATCAAATTTGACGATATCAGCAATGTCATACACAAAAGAGAGCGGCTTACCGGAATGCACAAAACCAATAGCAGGTGCATAACCTGCGGCTAATACCGCCGCTTCGGTAATACCATAAAGGCAGGATGTGGCAGCACTAATACACTGATTAACCGTGTCGCCCTTTTTCCAGTCTTTAGGATCGTAACGTCGACCATGCCACTTCACACCGTAGCGCTCTGCCAGCAGAGCATAGCTCTGGCGTACCCGCGCGCCTTCGATGCCGCGGAGTTGTTCAACGGAGCGACGGCTGGGAGCAGGCTCACCAAAACGCAATTCGAACATTTTACGCACCACTTTCAGCCGGAGTTCTTCATCCAGCGCCAGCTTTGCCTGATACAACAGTCTGTCTGAACGCGCGCCTCCCGGCTGTCCGCAGGCGTACAGTCGTACACCTGCTTCACCAACCCATACCAGTAAGGTGCCCGTGGTTGCCGCCAGTCGCACCGCGGCATGAGAAACGCGCGTGCCTGGCTCCAGCATAATGCAGGCTATCGATCCCACCGGAATATGCGTTCGTATTCCCGTTTTGTCGATCAGCACGAACGCACCGTCGATCACATCAATCTGCCCGTATTGCAGAAAGATCATAGAGGTACGATCTTTCATTGGGATGGGTGACAAAGGTAAATAAACCACAACGACACCTCTATATATATCAAACAAAATTAATGACTTCAGGCGATTGATAACAAACCACACCCCATCGCTTTTGCAGGCCCAATTCCTTGTATCAATATTTGATTGAACTTATCAGTATCCGAGACCGTCAGAAATCCATCAAAACAAACTGGCTGGATTTTTCCATTCCGATTGTTTTTCTGAAAAAATAAGGCTTTCTCCTGGGTAATGCGACATTGTTCCAGAACAGCAATACCCGATAATTTCCGTTGTAACCATGCAGTCTGTTCACCTTCATCGATTAAAGGCACACGGCAACTTTTCACTTCTCCACGGCTATTTTGCCGACGTTGAGCGTCCTTAATCGTTTTGACCGGATTAGCTCTCAGCCTGAAACGTAATCTGGCATTTTTTTCTAATCTAAAACCAAGCGGCTTACTCGCAACCACCTGAGCAACGATTGCATCACAAGGTGAAAGCATTGATTGCAGTAGTACCACGCCCCCCTTCCCGGTATGCAATTCTTCCAGACGGAAAAGGAAATCACGTGACATATCAGCGCGATCCGGGAAAAGTTGCCATAAGGCTCGATGAAGTTGATAAGGATCTCTGGCCCATCGCCAGTTAACAAAAATTTTACTCAGATACATTTCTTTTCCCCTTAATGACAAACCACTCCCTTGCGGCAAACTGACGGGGTAATGAAATGATAGGTTCATCCCTCATGCGAAAACGTTGATTTGCCGAACCAACGGCCTCTTCACAATAGATGTCCCCACCTGTCGGCGCATAATTCATCAGCGCATTTTCAGGATCTACCGCCTGGCAATCACCAACAAAAAGCGGCTCTGTCATAGGGCAAGAGCGTCGCCCCAGATAAGGTGTAAAATAAGGTTTACGAACGGCTTCGCTAAGCATTTCAACGTTAAAATCAGTCGATGGCAGACACCACACTGCCACCGTAAATGACGCGTCGCACAAATACTCACGCCAGGTTTGTATTGTCTGGTGGCATTTCAAACCAACGTAGTCTTCGCGTGCATCCTGGACCGTATGGTAGTCAATAATTTTTGTTACCTTTAACGGGTGGCTATCAACCATTTTCTGGTCACAGCGGATAGCAAAACGTACGCTGTTCGCAAGCTTTTGCAGGCTGTCCTTATTATTACGCCGAATCCCAAGGCATGCCCCCAGCAACCCAAGTAATCCACTACGCGTAGGAAAAGCCGCCGTTGGCCGCGTACCTTCGAATGTCGGTAATCCCCAGAATTGCATCGGACCCGCAAGGCGCAGAATCAGATACCGATTCATAATCAAACCTCACCGCTATTACGGATCCACTGCTTCAGTTGCTCAAGACTCTCCATCTTAGCGACTCCGGCAGGCAAACTGTCGCCGGTTAGCAAGAATTCAGCAGCAGGTCCCGTCAGGCCATAACCTTTCGAGACGCATTCCCAGTATTCAGTGAATGCCTCAATTGAAGGTTTCAGATACCCCTCTTTGGCCTTAACCGGACACTCAAATGCATTAGCGAGCGAGAGAGGGAAATCAGAGAAATTAACCATCACTAAATCAGCAGGGTTAAATGCAGCAAAGGTACGTTGTTTGGCATTCGGTGTTTCAGTTGCCAGCATATGTGCCAGATGGGAGGCAATTTCCAGAACCTTACTACGATCAACACTACCGAGATTTTCCTGCAACTGACTGATATTCAGACTAGCGTAACGATAAAACACACCGGAGGAGAATTCTTGAGTACCAAGATGACCCGAGCCTAATTCTTGTAGATCATCCACAGCGGTAAACCAGTCAATATCAGAATCAACGTGATGTGTCGTAATTGAGTGAGCAATCGACATAGCGCCATCAACTTTACCTAATTCACTCATCATCCCGCTTGTCGCCATACGACCGCTCAGGGCAATATCTACGCCATTCTGCAAATTCACACGCATTGCAGCCACTTGTTCTTTCAGCTTTTTGATGAGTTTTTTTTCATCCAGACCTTCTTCATCACCAATTTTCACCTGCTCGCAAAACCATGCAAATTCCCCCAATACCCAAGGGGTTACGGCGTCTGCATCAATTTTTTCTGATTCATCGATTGGTTTCCCGGATAATAAAAAAAGCGTACGATCGATTAACGCTTTATCAAAACGTTCACCCAGGTCTTTGCGCAGGCGCTCCCTTAATAACTCCAGATGAATGGTTCGAATACTCGATTCTCCGAGATGGCGAGCATAATATTCACTTTTTCTCATTGCTCTTTTCAGACTCTGGCTGGATATCCGTACCCGCCGTTTACCACCAAAAAAAGCATCTTTCTGCATGTTCATATCGTCGCGGTTCAGGCATGAAGGGCTGTGGGAAATAAGAATGTGGAAATTGATAAAATTATTCATGAACGTATCCTTACTGATTTTTCTTTTGAGGGCTTGCAATTACAAAATCTTCCAGAAGCTGACGGCGCTCTTTTGGACTCCACCAGATAAGCTGGTTAGCAAAATCCGGCCAATATAAAATCGGTTCCGCATGTGCTAACAAGCGGCGCAGCTGTACCATATCAGCAGGCCATTCAGAGCGAAGAAGCTGAAAAACCCGACGCTCATTGATACGCTGCTGACTATTTGCCAACGCTTTACCTACGCTAATACCATATTTTTCCTCAGCTTCCTTTTCTTTATGGCAAACAGCATTTCTGCCTGCCGTAAGGCAAAACACCATGCGTAATAACGGTTTTTGATTCACTGGGTTATCCCAGCCAAAGGAAGAAACCAACCGATAAAAAACCGGAATATCTTTTAACTCATCGGGTTCTGAAACCCGCCGGAGTTGAGCCCTGGCTCCGTTATCAAGCTGTTCCCATGCACGGTAAAGCGCCATGGTGTTAATCGACATTGTTATTACCTCCTTCTGGTTGTAATGCACCAAGATGTTTGTACAAACTTCGACGAGCAACGGCCAACGTAAGAGCCAACTTAGGATGGTGTATATAGGGGGCCGTAGCGTCCTCGAATAAGCGTTCACAAACTTGATGAAGGTTCCTTCTCAAGTGCTCCAGAGCTTTGTCCGCATTCTCATAATCCAACGACGCAAGCAGATCAGGAATAATTAACTCACTTTGACGATAATAGTGACGCTCAGCGCTTTCATGCACCGCAACACCAGCGCCTTTAATTCCACTGGTATTAACGCCCACGGAGAACGTATAAAGAGCTTTGCGTAACGCAGTTTTATAATTCAACCCCGTTTCTACGATCTCATTAACGAGATCCAGGAACTGCTGCCAGCCCTGATTAAAGACTAAAACATCATGGCGCCGTTCGAGGATTGATGCCTGATTGGTACGATAACCGCCAATAATAAGCTGTAATCGTTGACCACGAAGCAGCTCCTGCGCTTGCTTAACAACGGCTGCAACACGATGCCCTTCAACATTCTTCGCTGCTGCTTTTTCTACCAATATTCGGCTTACCTGGGTCCATGAGGGTATTGAGGTCGTAAAAGACAAAAATTTCTCTTCCGGTTGGCCTTTCCTGGTTTGCAACAGGCGGGGTGAGTGGGGATGAGGCCATATTTCTTCAACGTTAAAGCTAAATTTTTCTTTCAGGAAACCATCATAACGCTGTTCGGCATTCTGACCGCAACCACTGCAAATTCCACCCGCTATTGTCGGGCATAGTTCAATATGTGCAGGCTGCCAGAATAGTCCCCTGAATAAACCAATACTGGCTGCCGGAATTTTTTCCCCGCTTTTGATCGGATCCTGCCAGACGAAACGATCATTTTGAGGTAGCTCGCTATCCAGAAATATTTCCAGGTGCTGAGTAGTAAGCACATTAAGCCACACGGTAGTACGCAGATCGTTTCCCTGTACCAGGGTGGTTACCGGGGATCCACCGCGTAACCCACTCTTGAATCCACCGCCAAACCCGGGTGCATTATTTGCCTGATTAAAAAGCGCAATTGCCGTACATCCACCGCAAAGTGCGTTCCCCTGTCCTGGTTCGTTAACAAAAGCACAGTTTGTTGCTCCGGTTAATCCCACCAATAGCTTATCCATCCCTGTAGCCTCTTTTGCCGCCACGCCTTTTGTCTGCATAAAAGGCGCATCAGGATGGTTAAGCAGGAAAACCTCATTCCAGCCAGACACAGCATCGGTAAAGAGTGACTCAGAAAGTGGGTTGCTGAGGCGCTGCCGAAGCACCAGGTAATCCTGCACAGGTAAAATGACCTGAACCAAACAAATCAATAGCTGTAGTGCAGCCAACTCCATGTCATCACGAGGTAAACAGAGAACCCATGACTGCGAGCCACAAAGCAGAGTCTGTAACGTAATTATCTGCGGAGAACCGCCATGTAAAGGACGGACCGATATCCATTTATCATTCAGAAGATCCATTCTGTTTTCCTTTTTGATTTTTTACTGGCTTCTCAAAACAACAACCAACGCCAGCACCACTGCGACTAAAGCAATAAACCTAATCTTGCCTCTATCATTCAAACTCTTCCTCGCGCTCAGCAGGGATGGTTCTTACCATCCCTGTCTCCACGGTGTAAGTGAGGGAAAACCGTTTCCCCTGGTATTGCCAGCCCCCTGAATCAATGTTTCCTTCCAGCCATAGCAATCCATCCTCATCAACTTTTTCAGTAAAGACCTCCTCCCAATGATGCGGCACGCCAACACGATTCAACATTAAGGCTTCACGCAGCAAATAATTATCCAGTTGTTCAACAAGTTGCCCATTTAATAAACATTTCCCCTGAGATGTCATCACGTAAGGTATTATCGGTAAGCTCATTTCACCATCACGCGTCACAGCACGAACGTTCTGATCGTCATCCGTCAGCACGGTATTCTCAGCCCAGTCCAGCATCAAACGAACACAATGCCTTTTAGCGAATTCCTTTTTCTGATACTCATCCATTCCGGCTGTTACCCATTCCGGCTCATTCATTTCCTCCGCATCGTCGTAAATCGGCTCAATCCAGCCACGATATGCCAGCGGGAAAACCAGAGGGTTATCACCTAAAGCCTCAATATATTGCTGGGTGCGCCACATCACGCGGGTATGGCTGTAGATCAGATTATGTGCGCCATAATCATCACCATCCGGGAGTAAAACGGTGGCTTTCGGAACAGAAAAGGCCGCCGGTCGCCAGTTCTCTTTATGGCGATGTAAGCGCCCCAACCGTTGGAATAAGTGATCCACAGGACACAATTGCGTAATTAACCAGTCAAAGCAGACATCTAAACTGGCTTCAATTACCTGGGTTGATACCAGGATCCGCCCGCAGCTACGATCGCCTTTCTTACCAAAATAGCTCAGCACCCCGCGCTCTTTTTTCTGACGATCAATCAACGTAAACCTGGCATGAAATAACATCACCTGAATATCTGTATCGGCCTGTGCCTGAATCTGCCGGAACACACGCTGCGCCACATCAACCAGGTTACAAATAATGCAGACTTGCGCTCCTGAGCGTGCGGCGGCAACCATCCTTTCGATCAACGTTGAGTCTGGCATTAACTCCGCAACATGGAGCGCTTCAAGGTAAAGCTGAAAAGCAGGAGGCAAATGTTCAGGTTTATGCTGCAAATCGAGTTGCTCTGCCCGTTGCGCATCGCACCAGCTAATTAGCGGATAAGGTTCAGGAAGAGGCGAGCGCCGCGTTACGACAGAATCAGATTTACCATGAGAAAGCAGGCGCTGGCGCTGTTTCGCCGACAAGGTTGCGGAAAGCAGAATCGCACTTCCTCCGGCTGCAAGTTGTTCACTTAAAACAGCATCGAGTAATCCATTCATATAGCTATCGTACGCATGAACTTCATCAACGATTAAAACGCTGCGTCCGGTGCCCAATCCCCGAATAAAACGATGACGGACAGGTAACACCGAAACAAGCACCTGGTCGATGGTGCACACGCCTACCTGCCCAAGAAAAACACGTTTATGCCCCTGGGAAAGCCACTCACAGCACTGGCTCCAGGCCTCCTCCCCCTGTGGGTTAGCACCTGCGTGTTTTAATGCCTTAAAGGTTGGGTTAAAGTCAGCATTGCCATGTGCCAGAACAATATTCGGATGTTCAAATATCTGGAGCGCCAACGTTCCCATCCGTTCCAGCATCGCATTCGCAGTAGCCTGCGTCGGCAAAGCAAAAATAATGCTATCGGCCAGATCGTTATCCAGTAATTTCCAGGCATAAGCCAATGCAGTTTCCGTTTTTCCTGAGCCTGTCGGTGCTTCAATTAATGTCACACCAGAGGCGACAGGTATCTCATCAACCAATATTTGTAGTTGTCGTGGAACATACCCTTTTTCAAGCAACGCCTGCGTACCAGAATAAGAGCTCACCGTCGTCAGTAAGCCACTGCGTTCTATA
Organism: Citrobacter sp. Cb041; assembly: GCF_030336655.1. Lineage (NCBI taxonomy): Bacteria > Pseudomonadati > Pseudomonadota > Gammaproteobacteria > Enterobacterales > Enterobacteriaceae > Citrobacter > Citrobacter sp. Cb041. The sequence continues at coordinate 79,934 of NZ_JAOWDD010000040.1, forward strand.
ACTAGCGCCGCATCTTCCTCATACCGTTTTGTAAAATAAGATTTTAATGCTTCGTCGCTTTTCGGCAGGGTTGCACAGAACTGAAAAGTATCTTCACTGCGCCAGGAGCCCAACCAATCGGAAACTGAACAAAATCCTGCTAAAAGCGTTGACGCCTTCGGGGGAATACTTTTCAGTGTGAGGCTGGCAGGTTGCAAAAATAACAGTTCGAGAACCTTGATCCATTCCCAACGCGCCGCTTTATCTCGCGCAGCGAAAGATTGAAAGAGGTGAGGCATTTCGTACTGACTTGATGAAATATGTGCTGCTTGCCGCACGTAGCCATGATGACCTGTCACGGCTTCAATCCAGGGAAACCAGGAAGCGTAAGGATGTGCAGATGGTTCATCAAAACTTAAGAAACCGTTATGATTTATTGTGGGTTGAAAGTCTTCAATAAACCAAAATAAACCGCCCACTCCGTGATCAAAATGTCGGCAAGTCTCCAGTGAAGGGCGTTTTAGCTTACCGTCTTCCGGATGTAACTCCAGCCATGTTGCGCACACCTTGCACTGGAAGCGAATGTCCCATTTGCCGAGATCATGCAGGGCAGTAAAAAACAGCAGCCATGCACGAATTTCGCTCTCTGTCGCCAATCGATCGCAGCAAAAATGACGACGCATGGCAACACTATGATCCCACCAGTACGCCGCCACCGCCGCCACATCCAGACAGTGATAGGGCAGCAAATGGTATGCATCCCCCTGGTCGTGAATATTTTCCTTTTTACTGGTTTTTCCCCAGTAAGCAAAATAAGGTGCGTAATTAGCCATTTATTAATAACAAGTCCGAATCCAAATATATTAAGAGAATTACAGACTAAGAAATAATATCGGTGATCAGAATCACACCTTAACGCGCAAAATAAAGTATTTATGCAAGATAATAATAAATATGAATAAGATGAATTATATAAATAAGCACCAGAAATATTTCCCTCTATTTTCCGGTGCTGATGAGACGATCACCCTTCGTGCAATCCGCACTCGCGCTTCAATCCGAAGAACCGCGTCTCTTCTTCCGCCATACCCGGCTCCCATTTGCGGGTGGTATGGGTATCACCAACTGACAGATAGCCCTGATCCCACAGTGGATGGTATTTCAGGCCGTGCTTTTGCAGATACTGGTAAACGGTACGGTTGTCCCAGTCGATGATCGGCAGCACTTTAAACACGCCGCGCTGGATAGCCAGCACTGGCAAATGCGCCCGGCTGCCCGACTGCTCGCGGCGCAGACCGGCAAACCAGGTTTGCGCATTGAGTTCTTTAAGCGCGCGGTTCATCGGCTCGACTTTGTTGATCTCATTGTATTTCTCAATGCCTTCAACGCCCTGCTCCCACAGTTTGCCGTAGCGCGCTTCCTGCCAGGCCGCGCTCTCCTTCGCCCGGTAGACTTGCAGATTAAGCTTGAGCTTGTCCGTTAACTCATCAATAAACTGGTAGGTTTCCGGGAACAAATAGCCGGTATCGGTGAGGATCACCGGGATATCCGGGTGAACCTGATTCACCAGGTGCAGGCTTACTGCCGCCTGGATACCAAAGCTTGATGACAGTACATATTCACCTGGCAGGTTTTCCAGCGCCCACGCCACGCGCCCTTCAGCGTCCAGCTTTTCGAGCTGTGCGTTGGTTTCCGCCAGCGCCAGAATGCGGTCGACTTTTGGCAGGTCATTAAGGGCGTTTAGATCGAGTACGGACATAATTACCTCTCGTGGTTACTCCCAGAAATCCCGGGCGGGATCGAGCACCGGGCGAATGATGCCCGCACGCACCGTAAAATCACCGAAGCCTTCACCCGCTTCGCGCTCTTTCGCCCAGCGCCCAACCAGTTCGTCAACGGAGTCGAGAATTTCCGATTCCGTAATATTTTCGCGATACATACGCGGAATGCGCGTGCCCATGCGGTTACCGCCAAGGTGTACGTTGTAGCGCCCCGGGGCTTTACCCACCAGGCCCAGTTCCGCCAGCATCGCGCGGCCGCAGCCGTTCGGGCAGCCTGTAACGCGCATCACGATATGCTCGTCAGGAATGCCGTGTTTTTCGAGAATAGCTTCCACTTTATCAGTGAACGATGGCAGGAAACGTTCGGCCTCCGCCATCGCCAGCGGACAGGTCGGGAACGACACGCAGGCCATCGAGTTTTCACGCTGCGGCTTCACCGCATTCATCAATCCGTGATCGCGCGCCAGCTTCTCGATCTTCGCTTTTTGGCTTTCCGGCACACCAGCAATGATCAGGTTCTGGTTGGCGGTGATGCGGAAATCCCCTTTGTGGATCTTCGCGATCTCCAGCAGGCCGGTTTTCAGCGGACGGCCCGGATAATCCAGGATACGGCCGTTTTCAATAAACAGCGTCAGGTGCCAGTTATTGTCGATCCCTTTTACCCAACCAATACGATCGCCGCGACCGGTGAACTCGTACGGGCGGATCGGCTCAAATTTAATACCCGCACGACGCTCCACTTCCTTTTTGAACGTGTCGATACCAACGCGTTCAAGCGTGTATTTAGTTTTGGCGTTTTTACGATCGGTACGATTACCCCAGTCGCGCTGCGTTGTCACCACAGCTTCTGCTACCGCCAGGGTGTGCTCCAGCGGCAGGAAGCCGAACTCGCTTGCGGTGCGGGCGTAGGTTTTCTTATTGCCGTGCTCAATCGATAAGCCACCGCCGACCAGCAGGTTAAAGCCCACCAGCTTGCCGTTTTCGGCAATCGCCACGAAGTTCATATCGTTGGCGTGCAGATCGATGTCGTTCTGCGGCGGGATTACGACCGTGGTTTTAAACTTACGCGGCAGATAGGTTTGACCGAGGATCGGCTCTTCGTCGGTGGTCGCTACCTTCTCCTGATCCAGCCAAATTTCTGCATAGGCGCGAGTACGCGGCAGCAGATGTTCGGAGATCTTCTTCGCCCATTCATAGGCTTGGGCGTGCAGCTCGGACTCGTACGGGTTAGAGGTACACAGAACGTTACGGTTCATGTCGTTGGCGGTCGCCAGCGCGTCCAGCCCGACTGAATGCAGCATCTGGTGTACCGGCTTAACGTTCTTCTTCAGAATGCCGTGAAACTGGAAGGTCTGACGGTTGGTCAGACGAATGCTGCCGTAAATCGTGTTGTCATGGGCGAACGTGTCGATCGCCTGCCACTGTTTGGTGGTGATCACCCCACCCGGCAGACGGCAGCGCAGCAGCATCGCATGACGCGGCTCCAGCTTTTGCTCGGCTCGTTCGGCGCGGATATCGCGGTCATCCTGCTGGTACATACCGTGAAAACGGATCAGCAGGAAGTTATCGCCTTTGAAGCCGCCGGTCAGGCCGTCGTTTAAATCTTCGGCAATCGTACCGCGCAGATAGTTGCTTTCCAGCTTCATACGCTCAGCGTCGGACAGCTTGCCTTCGACCACCAATGGTCCTGGGTATTTTTCGCTCATTAGTAGACATCTCGCTGATAACGGCGCTCAATGCGCAGCTCACTTAAAAATTCATCCGCCGCTTCGATATCCATAGCACCGAATTCGGCAATCACTTCCAACAAAGCCTGCTCAACGTCTTTCGCCATGCGATTGGCGTCGCCGCAGACATAAATGTGGGCACCGTCGTTTATCCAGCGCCACAGTTCCGCACCCTGTTGGCGCAGTTTGTCTTGTACGTATATTTTTTCTTTCTGGTCACGGGACCAGGCGAGATCGATACGGCTCAGCACACCTTCTTTGACGTAGCGCTGCCATTCCACCTGGTACAGGAAATCTTCGGTAAAGTGTGGGTTGCCAAAAAACAGCCAGTTTTTGCCTTCGGCTCCGTCAGCCGCACGCTGCTGCATAAATGCACGGAATGGCGCAATCCCCGTGCCCGGTCCAATCATAATCACCGGTGTCTGCGGGTTAGCCGGCAGGCGGAAGTTATCGTTGTGTTCGATGAACACGCGCACTTCGCCCTCTTCTTCCACGCGATCGGCGAGGAAACTGGACGCACCACCAGCACGGGCCCGACCTTCAATGTCATAACGCACCACGCCCACGGTGACATGCACTTCGCTTTCCACTTCCGCCTGGGAAGAGGCAATAGAATACAAACGCGGCGTCAGCGGGCGCAGAAGATCAACCAACGTTTGGGCGTCCAGTTGCGCTGGGGAGAAGCGCACCATATCGACGATTGGCGTGGTTGCGGCGTAATGCTGCAATTGCGCTTTGTCGCCCACCAGCGGCAGCAGAGAGTCGCTACGGGTTAAAGTGGCGTAGTTCTCGACGATATTGCCGGTGTTAACCGTCAGCTCGAAATGCCATTGCAGCGCTTCGGTGAGCGACAGGGTTTTGCCGTCAACCGTGACCGGCTCATCTCCTTTCAGCCACAGCAATTCAACCAGCTCTTTGACCAGTGCCGGATCGTTCTGATACCAGACTCCTAAGGCATCGCCCGGCTGGTAGCGCAGGCCGGAATCGCCGAGATCGATTTCAATATGGCGCACATCTTTTTCCGAGTCGCGACCGGTGATTTTCTGATTCACCGCAAGTGACGCCGTCAGCGGCGCTTCTTTGGTGTACGGGCTGGTGTGTACTTCGTTTACCGCACCGCTCGCAGCAACTTGCACAGACGATGCCGCAGGCGCACGCGCTTTCAGGACATCAACCAGACGGGCACGCCATTCGGCTGCCGCGCCCTGGTATTCGACGTCGGCATCCACGCGGTCAAGCAAGCGTTCACCGCCCAGCTCAGCCAGTTTTGCATCGAAGTCTTTTCCTGACTGACAGAAAAACTCGTAAGAAGTGTCACCAAGACCAAACACGGCAAAAGCGGTGTTATCAAGCTTCGGCGCTTTTTTCGAGAACAGGAATTTATGCAACGCTACGGCTTCTTCCGCCGGTTCACCTTCCCCTTGCGTCGACGCCACTACGATCAGCAATTTCTCATTGGCGATTTGTTTGAATTTATAGTCGCCAGCATTGATGAGAGTGACGTTGAGCTTTGCAGCGATCAGATCATCGCGCAGGGCTTCCGCCACACGACGCGCATTACCGGTTTGCGAGGCGGAGATAAGCGTAATGCCAGGCATTTCAGCAGCAGGCGCAGGAGTCGCCGCATTGCTGCCTGGCTGCTGATTCAGCACGCCCCAAAAATAGCCAGAAACCCACGCAAGCTGTGCGGGAGTGAAATCGGTCGTGGCCGCCTGAAGGCGTGCCAGTTGCTCCGGGTTTAGCGGTAGCAGAGCGGAAGGTGGGGCCTGTGTCGTCATGCGTTGTCATGTTCCAGTAAGCAAAGCGGATTTCAGCAATAAAACCCAAACTGAAGATAAGGTTAACGGCGGGGATAGTAACAATTAAAGAAGGGATAGAAATAACAAATAACCAAATGAACTAACCTGTTTTAGTTATAGTTATTAACAGCAAAACAGATTGGATAACCATATGATATATCAATAATTATTAAATATTACCATCATGAATAGGTCGTTCTGATACTCAGCGCCCTTTTAACTAATGATAAAATTCGCTCTTTACGGTACCCTACGGCGGTTTTTCGCATTCTTGAGAGTAAAAAATGTCCACCACCTTGTTTAAAGATTTCACCTTCGAAGCCGCTCACCGCCTGCCGCATGTACCGGAAGGGCATAAGTGTGGCCGCCTGCATGGTCACTCATTTATGGTGCGTCTTGAAATTACCGGTGAAGTCGATCCGCATACCGGTTGGATCATGGATTTTTCTGAGTTAAAAGCCGCGTTTAAGCCAACTTACAACAGACTCGATCACTACTATCTGAACGATATTCCTGGCTTAGAAAACCCAACCAGTGAAGTTCTGGCCAAATGGATTTGGGATCAGGTTAAACCAGTTGTCCCTCTGCTGAGTGCCGTAATGGTGAAAGAGACCTGCACAGCAGGCTGCGTGTATCGCGGGGAATGATTGTATCGTCTGTGGCAACGGTCAATTTTCCTTAACTAACACTCTGTTAGGGTTATGTGCTCTGGATATCTGGAGCACAACATGTCTGACGATTTCGATATTATTATTATCGGTGCAGGGATAGCGGGCACCGCTTGTGCTTTACGCTGCGTGCCCGCTATGTGGTACTGGCGGAAGGGGCAATAACCTGCTGGCCGAGCGTTATGGATTCCTGCCTCGTCCCTCGACAACCGCAATGGCATTAGGCATTAGGCATTAAAGAGACTTTGGCGCTGAACAAAGGGATTTTCCGCGATTTAACCCAGCACACCGATGTGATCCTGAAAAAGTCGTATGAAGTGTTGCATGGCGGCCTGAATAACGTCAATTCGATTCAGAGCTGGTCTAACGCATAAGGTTGTCCGGCCTGCATGTAGCACTCAATGCAGGCCGATAAACCCATTATCATCAGGCAATATTCAGATATTTATGGGTCTGCATCGACAGACGCCAGTTCCGCGCAATACAGGTATCAATACACAAACGCGTGGCATCTTCTTTCTGGCTGATTGGCTGTAAGGCGATGATACGCGGTTTGTCGTCGCTCAACGTAGCCAGCAATTCATCCAGCGCTTCAATATCGCGAACGCGACCAACCGGATGTTTGATTTCATTCGCACGCTCCAGCGCCTGCGAAAGCACATCATAACCGCCGCGCATATTCACCTTCGGCGATACGGTCACCCAGGTATTCGGCGTACAGCGCACTTCGTGGGTACCGCTGGTTTCGATCTGGCAGCTAAAGCCGTTCTTTTCCAGCAGGTCTGTCAGCGGCATCAGGTCATGAATGCAGGGCTCGCCACCGGTTATCACCACGTGACGGGCGGTATAGCCCTGACGCACAATGACCGCCAGCAGATCCTCGCTGCTTGCCGCGCCCCATTTATCGCTCTCTTTGGTCTTAGCCAGGATGCTGTACAGGGAGACTTCCCGATCCTCAAGCTTATCCCAGGTGTGTTTGGTATCGCACCAGGCACAGCCAACCGGGCATCCCTGTAAACGAATAAAAATGGCGGGGACGCCGGTAAAGTAACCCTCACCTTGCAGGGTCTGGAACATCTCGTTAATCGGGTACTGCATAGTCATCTCTGTGAGGGGGATAAAGCATAAGTATCGCAGATTTCGGTCATCAGGTCATGTACGGGAGCCGCCGCGCCTCTGTGGCTTAAGGTACCGTCGCCAGCGGTGATGATTTAATATTTTGAAGGTATGTTGTTTATCGCTCTGAGCAGGCCTTTTTCAGTCTCGATATAATTTCCGGTCTTCAGCTGAGCCAGTATCTTCATGATGCTGCTGCGTGACAGAAAGGTACGACTTAAAATATAAGAAACAATGCTGACATTATTTCTCACTTCTTCTGTTTCATCCATCAGTTCATAGAGCTGATAGCATATAATCTCATAAGAAGATAATGCCGAGATCTTCGTGCAGTGATCGAACATTCTTGTCGCACTATAAATTAATAGCGCGGCTACACCTTTCCACAGGTTACTCCTGTCGATAATCCGGTTAGCATCGGCAATAGAAAGCACGCTAATATCAGAAGTCTCATTCGTTCTGATATAGAAATAATCATGCTCCAGCAATTGCGTACTTAAGCCAAATATGTAGGGAGCTGATTCTGAATTTAAGGCAATACCGTCGGCATGGCGATAAAGCGTAATGTTACCGTGATGAAGTAAAAAACATTTATGCTCCCCTTCCACTCTAAAGTTAAGTGACTGCTTATTGGCGAGCGTCAACTTATTGGCTGAAGGTGTAAGGATGCTTATCAGTTGATTGATATCAGCCAGAGGCTTTTTGTGTCTGATGCTGTAACTTATTGAGGTGGCTCTTTTTTTATTATTCACAAATAAATCCCTCCATAGGCTTATGAACATCCCCCTAACGCACTCCCCTCACATAAACGATAATTATGATAATTGTTTTAGATTTTTAAAAGTTGTTTATGGGTGTAAAATTACACCCATAAACAACTTGCATAAATATCCATAATACTATTATGGGTAATGAATTCATTCTTCTTAAAAATCATCCAATTTGATATTACAGCCATTTTAGTAAAAGGAAATAAGTAATAAAACCATAAATTATTTATCAGAATTATTTTGTTATATAAACAAAATTAAATATTACTTTGAAGATATTGATTTAAAAAGAAATAAGATTAAGATCTATCGGATAATTCTGAGTCAAATTTTAAGTGAGCGTCAATCAACATGAGGAGTATGTTATGGATACCGAACATCCGGATCGCAGTCTGATCCTCTCCGCTACCGCCGAACTGCTGGAAAGCCTGGCTCCTCTGGCGACTTTTGCTATGTATCCTCCCAACACCCGGTTATATCTTTATAATAATGGCGTTGCGTACTGCTATCTGGTACGAAGCGGCGTGTGCAACGTCTATCATCAGACGAGTGAAATTCTGCTGGGCACGCTGTATGTGCCAGGGATCATGGGTCTCAGTGGAACACTTTACGCCGAGGCGGGGATGTTTATTCAGACCCACAGTACCTCTGAGATCGCCATTACCCGTACCGATAAGGTCAACCAGTTCGTCACCGAGCACAATCTCTGGAGGCTGCTGGCCTGCCATAGCCTCAGAGTCACCTCACGACTGTATACGATAAATACCAGGCTCATGGCCACCTGTGCCTATGAAATTGTCCGCGTTCAGTTACAGGAGTTGATGAGTGAACCAGCGGAATACAGACATGATGTTTCTGCCGCGCAGTATATCCAGCAGAAAACCAGCCTTTCACGTAGCAGCATTATGAAAATCCTCGCACAGCTTAAAAAGGGGGGCTATATCAGCATTGAAAACGGCATCCTTTTGACAATCGAGCATCTTCCGTTAAAGTACTAACCTATTGTATCAACGAAGAAAAATAACGTACTCTCTTCGATGAAATGTTTACCCTTATAATATGTTCTTGTTTTGTTAACTGACAGTCGCTATTTTCCCAAGACTTACCACCCCTCTGGCATAACCCTTTTATCGCGGAAAACACACAGGGTGTAAAATTACACCCAAAAAAGTGTTGCCGGATATTTTGAAATGTACAAGAATAATCTCATACAAATTATAACGTTTGACAAACCCGTTTTAAATATAAAAGCAGGGAACTGTCATTCTTATTAATATTATCATTAGAGATCTGTGAGCCTGGAAACGGGACGATATTCTATTGATAAATTTCAAAAAGCTGCCGTTTGCCTGGCAATACATTAATACTAATAAATTGAATATACTCAAGGAATAGATCATGAAAAGCAAATTACTGCCACTGGGAGTGCTGATTTCGTCTCTGGCTGGAGTTTCAGCGATGGCAGCTGATGGGGAGGTGAATTTTAACGGCGAGATTATTGATGCCGCCTGTAAAGTCACCAATAGTCCGGCCAGTCCGCTGACGGTGACACTAGGTCAGGTCAGTAAGAGCGCCTTTACCAACGCAGGCTCTACTGCTGCACCGACCAAATTCACGTTGCAGCTCACGGATTGCCCGGTAAGCGCAACCAAGGCGGCCGTGAAGTTTGACGGCTCCCCGGTGACAGGGAGTCCTGGCGTGCTGGCCCTGACCGCAGAAACTGGCGTGGCAGGCGGCGTGGGGATTCAATTATACGACGATGCCAATACCGCGATTCCGCTGTATAACGCATCCAAACAATACCCTCTGACGTCAGGTACCGGCGTGGTGAATAATCTGGATTTTATTGCGCGCTATATCGCCACATCGACAACGGTGACTGCAGGCAAGGCTAATTCAATGGCAAGTTTCACCATTGTTTATAATTAATAGCCCGTCATACCTGCATAACGAAATTGTTATTCGGACCGATGGATTATTGTCGGTCCGTCCTCACTCTTTTAATGAATGACTAATGATGAAACTTATTCCTCTCACCTTGCTGACTGCACTAATAATAACCTCCGGGTTAGCCCAGGCTGGCCTGATTGTGGGTGGCACCCGCTTAATTTACGATGGGAGTAAGAAAGAGTCTTCAATTAATGTGAGCAACCCGGACCATGCACCTTATCTGGTACAAAGCTGGGTCGAGCCCGAAATTAATCGCGCAGAGAAAACGCCGTTTGTGATCACCCCGCCGTTATTTCGTCTGGACGGCGGGCAGGAAAATGTCTTGCGCGTCGTGCGGGCGGGCGGGAATCTACCGCAGGATAGGGAATCGCTGTACTGGCTGAATATTAAGAGTATCCCCTCGATAGAAAAAGATCAGGGTAAAAACCTGCTGCAGATCGCGGTCAAGACGCGCATCAAACTGATCTATCGCCCTGAAGGTTTAACAGGCTCCGCGGAAGTGTTAACCCATAAGCTTTCCTGGCAGCGCCGCGGCAACCGGCTGGAGGTGAGTAACCCGACCTCATTTTATATGAATTTCCAGAGCGTTACCGTTGCAGGTAAAGAGCTGGAAGATGCCCGGTATATTGCGCCGCAGAGTAGCGCCATTTTTGAATTACCCAGCGGTGCGGGTAATAGCGTGAGCTGGAAAATTATTAATGATTACGGCGGAATCGGCGAGCTTCATCGTGCTTCGTTCTGATAAATAACAGCACAGGAATCCGGCGTTAATTATTTACCCTTCAGGGAAGGACTACACAGATGGGGAGCCCAAAAAACCTGCGCGAATATCCACAAACCAATAATATCCGCAGGCTGATTTATCTTTTTTCGACACCCTTTTTACTATTAAATTTAACGACTTTTGCCTCACACGCCAGGGAATATTTTAATCCGCTGATGCTGGAAATTGACAACCCGCATCAGGAAAAGACCGATCTTAGCGTATTTGAAGAGGAAAACGGCCAGGCGCCGGGCGTTTACCGGGTCGATATCTCTGTTAACAACCAGTTTCAGGAAACCCGGGAAGTGGAATTCAGCATGCAGCCCGGCCCGGACGGGAAAGCGCTTCTGTCGCCATGCCTGAGCGTGAGCCAGCTTAACGCGATGGGAGTCAAAACCGACCTGTTCCCGGATCTGGGCGATGCCGCCGCGCCGTGCGCCAGGCTGGACGCGATCCCCCATGCTCGCGCAGAGTTTCGCTTTAGCGCGCAGCAACTGCTGTTGAGCATTCCGCAGGCCGCCATTGTGATGAATCCACGCGATTACGTTCCTGAAACGCAGTGGGATGATGGGATCACCGCCCTGCTGCTTAATTACAGCGTGAACGGCGCCAGTACCCGGGCACGGGATCGTAGCGGCACGGACAGTACGACCCAGTACGCCAACCTGCGTCCCGGCATGAATATCGGTCCCTGGCGGCTGCGTAATTACACGACTTTTCAGCGGGAGAATAACGGTCGCGACAGCTGGGACACCGTCTATACCTATTTGTCCCGTGATATTCGTGTCCTGAAGAGCCAGCTGGTGCTGGGAGACAGCGCCTCCCCGTCCGATATTTTCGACAGCGTTCCTTTTCGCGGCGCGCAGTTGGCGTCCGACGAGGAGATGATCCCCGACAGCATGAAGGGCTATGCACCGGCGATCAAAGGCATCGCGCGAACCAATGCGCAGGTGATTATCCGCCAGAACGGGTATGTTATTTATCAGAGCTATGTGGCACCAGGCGCATTTGAAATCAACGACATGTACGCCACCGGCGGCAGCGGGGATCTCTATGTGACGATTAAAGAAGATAACGGCAGCGAGCAGAATCTCGTAGTACCGTTTGCCTCACTGCCGGTGCTCCAGCGTGAACAGCGGCTGAAATATTCACTGACCAGCGGCCAGTATCGTTCGTATGACCGCAGCGTGGAAAAGACGCCGTTTAGCCAGGCGACGCTGATCTACGGCCTGCCCCGGGGTTTTACCCTCTATGGCGGCGGCCAGTTCGCGGACCACTATCAGTCGCTGGCGCTGGGCGTCGGTAAAAATCTGGGGGAAATTGGCGCGCTTTCGCTGGACGTCACCCAGGGCTGGTCGAAGATACAGAGCCAGCCGAAGGAGAAAGGCCAGTCATGGCGGATCCGCTACAGCAAAAATATTGTCGAAACCGGGACTAACTTCGCCATTGCCGGTTATCGCTACTCGACCGATGGCTATTACACGCTGGCAGAAGTCATGGATACCTGGCGCGGCGGGAACACCCCGACGTTTTTCGAGCGCAGGCGTAACCGTACTGAACTGTCGCTGAGCCAGAATTTGTGGGAAAGAGCGGGTTCGCTGTCGCTGAGCCTGATAAACGAAGACTACTGGAACAGCGGCCGGACCCTGCGGTCGATGAGCGCCGGTTACAACAATAGCTGGAACGGCATCAGCTACGGGCTTAATTACAGCTATAACATTAACTCGACGTCGCGCAGCGGGGGCTCCGGCAAAGAAAAGGTCTATGAGCGCGACCAGGTGTTCTCACTGAACGTCAGCATTCCACTGAGCCACTGGTTAAGTAATACCCACGCGTCGTGGAACGTCAGCAGCAGCCAGAAAGGGAGCACCAATCACACCGTGGGACTCAATGGTACGACGCTTGAGGGCAATAACCTGAGCTGGAGCATCCAGCAGAGTTACGGCAGCCAGGGGACGGGCAACGGCGGCAATCTGAACGCCGACTATCGCGGAACCTATGCTGAAGTCACTGCAGGATATGCTTACGACAAAAACAGCCAGCGGCTGAACTACGGGCTACAGGGCGGGATAGTCGCGCACGCCAGCGGCGTCACCTTCGGCCAACCGCTGGGTGAAACCATGGCGCTGGTTCAGGCTCCGGGAGCCTCCGGGGTTGGCGTGAGCAATCAGAGCGGGGTGAAAACCGACTGGCGCGGCTATGCCATCGTGCCTTATACCTCGCCCTACCGTAAAAACCAGGTGCAGCTGAATACGCTGACGCTGCCCGATAACGTAGAGCTGATGCAGACCACCCGCAACGTGGTGCCGACGCGGGGAGCCGTGGTGCAGGCCAGCTTTAACGCCAGCGTGGGCCAGCGCGTGATGATGACGCTATTGCGACAGGGTGGAATGCCGGTGCCATTTGGCGCGACGGTCAGCGATACCGCGCAGAAAAGCGCCCAGGCATTTATCGTTGGCGATGGCGGACAGGTGTATCTGACCGGTCTGGCCGACCGCGGCGAACTAAGAGTGAAATGGGGGAACGGTGCAGAGCAGCAGTGTCAGGTGAATTATTCCCTGGATAAAGCGCCGCCGGAAAATAGCGATATTCTGATCATTAGCGAGCGATGTCATTAAGTAAATAACTTAGCCGTTCAAAAAATTAATTTTTTATCTGATACCTGTTGCGTATTGAGGTATACCAATGAGCAAAATAAAATTTCAGAAAATTATCTGGAGCGCTGCTTTTCTGATATGCAGCGCATTTCCTGCGCTTGCCGCCTGCAATATCGAAAAAAGAAAGGGAGCTATGGTCTGGGATAATATAGATATTGGCACAATCTATGTGCAACGTGATATTCTCGTGGGTCAGAAGATCGGTACGATAATATTACCTGCGCCCTTTACTGGCCCATGGTTCGGTTGTCAGGGGGGAGAATTAATTTCAGTATCCATGTTTCGCGATGCAATCAGCGGTTTTCCCCATATCTATAATACGGGCATCCCCGGCGTCGGGATAAAGGTCTATTATACGGCGTTCACGCAAGATACATTTGATAACCCACCCAGGACAGGAACAATGGGACAGGGTGCAATCCCTGTCGATGGCTCCGGGCTGGGTCAGGGCGTAACGGTGGAGCTATATAAGACCGGACCGATAACATCAAAAAATATTGATAGCGGACTGTATTTTCAAAAAACCTATGACAACCTTGAGGTTGTCAGGGGAAGTATCGTCGCAGGTCAGGTTATTCAGTTAGCCTGTTCGCTAAACAGTTCAACGATTACCGTACCGTTGCCTGATGCTTTAGGCAGTGCGTTTACAGGAAGAGGTACAACTAAAGGCGATACTGCCTTTACCATCAATCTTAACTGTGATGCGGGCACCCGGATTAACGCATCGTTAAGTGGGACGCAAAGTGCAGAGACCTCCAATAACAGTATCCTGGCGTTATCAGGGGCCGGAACGTCAGGGGTTGCGAGAGGAATCGGGATCCAATTGCTGTATGACAATACGCCCCTGAAGCTGAATAACAACATCGTGCTGAAAACCTCAGCAGGCGGTCAGGAATTCCCTCCGGGAGCCTTTACCGCACGCTATTTTCAGACGAAAGACAACGTGACCGCGGGCAGCGCTAACGCCACAGCGACGTTCAATATTACTTATCAGTAGACGGCTCCGCCATCAGAGTTATACAAGGAGAGGAATAAAATGAATATTCATAAAAGATTCATTCATCTGGCGCTGGCGGGGCTGTATTTAGCGGCAACAATCAATATTGCCGGGGCCAATCCGGTCAATATTAATATTACCGGCAAAGTCGTCGCCTCACCTTGTACCGTTGACACCACCAAATCACAGCTCAATGTTAATTTGGGTGATGATATTCAGGCCACCGCCCTGGCACAGCCTGGTAACGTCACAACATTCAAAATCTTTTATTTAATCTTAAAAGATTGTCCTTTCGGCACAACATCGGTAACGGCGGCCTTTTCGGGAACGCCAGCAGCGAACAGCCCCGGGGAGTATGCCAATACCGGGACGGCAACCAATGTTAACGTACAGCTTAAAGAGAGTCTGGGTTCCGGTAACGGTAAGTTTTTAGGTCCGGGAACCACATTAAAGCGTAATGTTGCAACCGACCGCACAGTCTCCTTCCCGATAGGCGCGCGTGCCATTGCCGCAGCGGCAGACGTTATGCCCGGCACGATAGTGACTGTTTCACAAGTCACCTTCACCTATCAGTAAACCTGACTTCTCTGCTCAACGGGTGTTTATCATGCAGCAACAAATGAAATATGTTCTCCCGGCGCTTTGTCTGGCGTGCCCTGCATATGCTGCGGAGATCAATATCGGTGGTCATGTTGTGGCTTCTCCCTGCGTAGTCGATATCGCCTCGCAAAACCAGAGCGTTAATTTCGGCCAGCTCCGCTTAAATGAAATGCGCGCCGACGGAAATGCTTCCGCGTGGAAATCGTTTGAGGTAAGGCTTTTCAAATGCCCGGCAGGAACGACATCGGTGGACGTGACGTTCAACGGACAACCGGCAGCAGAAGATCCCACGTTGTATGCCAATACGGGGACCGCCGCCAACGCCGCCGTGCAAATGGCCCGGGACACGAACAAGGCGCAGGTGCAGGGAAACGGCAGCAGCATGAGCGTCCCCGTTGACGCTCAGCGCAAGGCAACCTTTTTACTGGCTGGTCGGGTGATCGTCTCTGACACTACCCTCCCCGGTACGTTTAATTCCCTGGTACAAATGAATTTTACTTACCGATAAACAAAACTACCCTGCTCTAAATGGGTTACTGAGAATAGTCACCTGAAATAGCGGTGAGAGTATGCGTTATGTTACAGAAAAAGAAGAATTATATATTCACTTTGGTATTTGGGTTAACCAGTGCGTTTACTGCCCCTGTTGAAGCGGCCAGCTGTGTTAATTCCGGCGGATATTATACGTTCTCAGGAGCGCTAAATTATCAACGTGATGACGCCACCATGAATGTTTTCAGCCATAAGTTTGGATCTATTAGCAGCGAAGTATGGGGGTTGGGTTGCTTTGGGGATCATGACGCCGACAGAGATGTGTACTTGCGTTTACAGGTTAATTCAGCCCCTGTTGCAGGTTATACCGATGTCTATCCCACGAATATCGACGGAATTGGCGTTCGTTATAATTTCGCCCTGAATTCAGGCTCACTGTCCTTTTGCCCGGTGCAGTTTGACGATCATATTTCAAACTCAACCCGGACTTACACCTGCCATATACTTAACAAGGACACGCAGGGTTTATCCATGGGAGCATCACTGCAATTTGTGAAAACAAAGCCCAATGTCGCCTCAGGAGCAATAACGACAATACCGTCTGTAACCTCAAGCTATTCGTTAAATAATCAAAGCGGGCAGTGGGATTTAAATCCCATCTGGTCAGGTGCGGGGTCAGTGGTGGTAACGGTCCAGGCCTGTGCAATAAATAACTCGAGTATCGCTGTTCCCCTGGATCCGGTATTAGCGGATAGTTTTACCGGAGCAGGAACCACCAAAGGCGATCGGACCTTCACGATAGACCTGAACTGTGATGCGGGCGCCCGCATTAACGCATCGTTAAGTGGGACGCAAAGTGCAGAGACCGCCAATGACAGTATCCTGGCGTTATCGGGAGCAGGAATGTCAGGAGTTGCGAGCGGAATCGGGATCCAACTGCTGTATGGCAATACGCCCCTGAAGCTGGATAACAACATCGTGCTGAAAACCTCAGCAGGCGGGCAGGAATTTCCTCCGGGAGCCTTTACCGCACGCTATTTTCAGACGAAAAACAACGTGACCGCAGGCAGCGCTAACGCCACTGCGACGCTCAATATTACTTATCAGTAGGCAACTTCGCCATCAGAGTTATACAAGGAGAGAATTAAAATGAATATTCATAAAAAGTACATTCATCTGGCGCTGGCAGGACTGTATCTGGGGACGACAATCAGTATTGCCGGGGCCGAACCCACCAATATTAATATTACCGGGAAAGTTATTGCGTCCCCGTGTGTCGTAGCCAGTGGCAGCAATATCAATGTTAATTTAGGAGACATCCCGGCTGCAGATATTGCAGTGGCAGGTACAACATCTACCCCGGTTAATTTTACCATTAACCTTGCCAGTTGCCCGGTGGGAACCACCAGCGTAGTCGTGACGTTTACCGGAACGGAAGATCCCGACTTTCCGGTACGCTATAAAAATACCGGAACGGCGAACGTTGCGATAGAACTGATCCAGGTCAGCACCGGTTACCTGAAAGGAAATAATACAAATATTACTCAATCAGTCCTCGCCGATCGTACCGTTACATACAATTTACGTGCCCGGACCTATTCCAAAGGTAATGTGATGCCGGGGACGATCTCTGGTATCGTTCAGGCCAACTTTACCTACAATTAAGTGACCCTTTTGCAATTCACAATGACTCATCAGTAAACCGAACTATTTCTGTGTAAAGGATATTTATCATGGTGCAACAAATGAATTATTCTATCCTGGCACTTTGTCCCCTGTGTCCAGCGACCTTTTTACTGGCAGGTATCTGCCCCCTTCCCAATACGTTTAACTCTTTAGTACAAATGAATTTTAATCAATAAAAAATACCCTTATTATTAATAAATGCCTCTGCTGGCTTCTGGTATATTAAATATGAAAATACTTATACAGGACCCTTACGAATTTTATTGCGATGGATTGAAACATTTTTTTATAGAGATATTCTTTGGAATAACCGCCAATAACATTATTTTTTTAACATCTTACTCCCAACAAAACTTTGATAAGGCAGATATCGTCGTTATTTCTCTGGCTCCAGGAGAGCATCTCATGTGTTTTCCTGAACTGCAAAACAGGACAACAGGAATTATTATTGGCTTAACCGATGAGGTGATTGACTCCCCTTCCGATCTGCCCTTTTGCATTGCCCGGATCATTTTTATTCACCGACAGGACTCACTGTCGACAGTCAAAGAGAAAGTATTAACCGCCTGGCGGGAATCAAGAAAAAAGCAAATACAGCCGGGGAAAACATTATGTTTTCATTGTCCACATAAAGTCCTGACCAGGCAGCAAAGGCGTATTATGTCCTTTATCTATCAGGGGATAACGACATCTGAGATTGCCAGCAACATGTCAATCTCAGAGAAAACGCTCTATGTGCATAAATACATCATCCGCAAAAAGTTTAATCTGCGAACTAATCATGCGCTATTTTGCTTCCTTCAGAAACTTGCCGATAAAAACAGCCAGCAGATTTATCTGCTTCAAGTTCCGCTGAACGCATAAAAAAACCCGCCGCAGCGGGTTTTTACGTTAAGAGTTAAAGAACAGGATTACGCCTGACCTTTGATCTCTTTACGACCGTTGTACGGCGCTTGTTCACCCAGAGCTTCTTCGATACGAATCAGCTGGTTGTACTTAGCAACGCGGTCAGAACGGCTCATAGAACCGGTTTTGATCTGGCCTGCAGCGGTACCCACAGCCAGGTCAGCGATGGTAGCGTCTTCAGTTTCGCCAGAACGGTGAGAGATGACAGCGGTGTAGCCAGCGTCTTTCGCCATTTTGATCGCAGCCAGAGTTTCGGTCAGAGAACCGATCTGGTTGAATTTGATCAGGATGGAGTTAACGATGCCTTTTTCGATGCCTTCTTTCAGGATCTTGGTGTTGGTTACGAACAGATCGTCACCAACCAGCTGGATTTTGTCGCCCAGAACTTTAGTCTGGTATGCGAAACCGTCCCAGTCAGACTCGTCCAGACCATCTTCGATGGACACGATCGGGTACTGTTTGGTCAGTTCTTCCAGGAAGTGAGTGAATTCTTCGGAGGTGAATGCTTTGTTGCCTTCGCCAGCCAGAACGTATTTACCGTCTTTGTAGAATTCAGAAGCTGCACAGTCCATCGCCAGGGTGATGTCTTTGCCCAGCTCGTAGCCAGCTGCTTTAACCGCTTCAGCGATTACAGCCAGAGCTTCAGCGTTGGAACCCAGGTTCGGCGCGTAGCCGCCTTCGTCACCCACTGCAGTGTTCATACCTTTAGCTTTCAGAACTTTAGCCAGGTTGTGGAACACTTCAGAACCCATACGTACGGCTTCTTTCAGGGTTTTAGCGCCAACCGGCTGAATCATGAACTCCTGGATGTCAACGTTGTTGTCAGCGTGCTCACCACCGTTGATGATGTTCATCATCGGAACCGGCATGGAGTATTTGCCCGGAGTACCGTTCAGTTCAGCGATGTGTGCATACAGCGGCAGGCCTTTAGCAGCAGCTGCTGCTTTGGCGTTCGCCAGGGACACAGCCAGGATGGCGTTTGCACCGAAGTTGGATTTGTTTTCAGTACCGTCCAGATCGATCATGATCTTGTCGATGCCAGCCTGATCTTTAGCATCTTTACCCAGCAGAGCCTGAGCAATTGGGCCGTTAACAGCTGCAACAGCTTTCAGTACGCCTTTACCCATGAAACGGGATTTGTCGCCGTCGCGCAGTTCCAGTGCTTCGCGGGAACCAGTAGAAGCACCTGACGGAGCTGCTGCCATACCAACGAAACCACCTTCCAGGTGTACTTCGGCTTCAACAGTCGGGTTACCACGGGAGTCGATGATTTCACGACCGATGATTTTAACGATTTTGGACATTAGATTTTCCTCAGTACAAGTTAAACTAAAACTCCAGACAAACAATGCACCCGGATGGGTGCATTGCCGTTCTAACTTTTTTACTTCTTACTTCGCCTGACGCTTCTGATGTTCACTGGCGGCTTTCACAAAGCCGGCAAACAGCGGGTGCCCATCACGTGGCGTGGAAGTAAATTCCGGGTGGAACTGACAGGCCACGAACCACGGATGATTCGGTACCTCAATGATCTCGACCAACTGATCATCACCGGAACGGCCTGCAATACGCAGACCCGCAGCTTCAATCTGTTTCAACAGCATATTGTTGACTTCGTAACGGTGGCGATGGCGTTCAACAATTGTCGGCGCGCCGTACAGCTGACGAACCAGGCTATCGTCGCTCAACTGACACTGCTGGGCGCCAAGGCGCATTGTGCCGCCCAGATCGCTCTTCTCGGTACGGACTTCAACGTTGCCGTCTTCATCGCGCCATTCGGTAATCAGGGCCACCACCGGGTACTTACAGTCTGGCACAAATTCCGTGGAGTTGGCGTTATCCATACCCACTACGTTACGTGCAAATTCAATCAACGCAACCTGCATACCCAGGCAAATACCCAGATAAGGAACATTGTTTTCACGCGCAAAGCGCGCTGTCGCGATCTTACCTTCAACACCACGGTAGCCGAAGCCGCCAGGGATCAGGATTGCATCAAGACCTTTCAGGATCTCAACGCCGCGCGTTTCGACATCTTGCGAATCGATCAGCTTAATGTTGACGGTGACACGATTCTTCAGACCACCGTGCTTCAATGCTTCGATAACTGACTTATAAGCATCCGGCAGTTCAATATACTTGCCGACCATACCGATAGTCACTTCGCCAGCCGGATTCGCTTCTTCGTAGATAACCTGTTCCCATTCTGACAGATTAGCTTCCGGACAGTTCAAGCTGAATCGTTTACAAATATAATCGTCAAGGCCCTGGGATTTCAACAGGCCTGGAATTTTATAGATGGAATCGACATCTTTCATTGAAATAACGGCTTTTTCTGGCACGTTACAGAACAATGCAATTTTTGCACGTTCGTTGGCCGGAACCGCGCGATCGGAACGACAGATCAGAATGTCAGGCTGGATACCGATAGACAGCAACTCTTTTACCGAGTGCTGAGTCGGTTTAGTTTTGACTTCACCGGCAGCGGCCAGGTAAGGAACCAGAGTCAGGTGCATGAACAGCGCGTGTTCACGACCGATATCTACCGCTAATTGGCGAATCGCTTCCAGGAATGGCAGGGATTCGATATCACCGACCGTACCGCCGATTTCAACCAGAACGACGTCATGACCTTCGCCACCGGCAAGGACACGCTCTTTAATCGCGTTGGTGATGTGCGGGATAACCTGTACGGTTGCACCCAGATAGTCGCCACGGCGCTCTTTGCGCAGGACATCGGAGTAAATTCGACCGGTAGTGAAGTTATTGCGGCGAGTCATTTTGGTACGAATGAAACGCTCATAGTGACCCAGGTCCAGGTCGGTTTCAGCGCCGTCTTCAGTAACGAACACTTCCCCGTGTTGGATTGGACTCATAGTACCTGGATCGACGTTGATATACGGATCCAGTTTCATCATGGTCACGTTGAGGCCACGAGCCTCAAGAATGGCTGCCAGGGAGGCTGCGGCAATGCCTTTACCCAGAGAGGATACGACCCCGCCGGTCACAAAAATATAGTTCGTTGTCATGCTGGACCTGAGAAGTTAGGGTGAAACGATGGAATTACCAAGACGGGAAAGTAGTATACCCGAACATGACGAGCGCCACAAACTTTCATTATTCCTCCTCTTCACCAGGCTCACATAAACATCGGGAGTGAGAAAATAGCCCCTTTGGGGTAAATGTTTTTGACGTAAATCAAGCGCTTGTTATTTAAAAAATCACACAAATCGCCCTTGACCGACGAAATCCCTTAGAGATCAATTTCCTGCCGTTTTACCTGTTGCCAGACTTCTTCCATAGTTTCCAGATCAACACCAGTCATTTCCAGACCCCGAGCCGCTACAATTCGCTCAACCTCACGAAAACGGCGCTCAAATTTCTCGTTCGCTTTTTGCAATGCGATCTCAGCTTTAGTGCCCAAATGCCGAGCCATATTGACCGTCGCAAACAGCAGGTCCCCCATTTCCTCCTCCAGTTTAGCCTGGTCGACAACAGCCTGCTTCGCCTCAAACATGACTTCATCGATCTCTTCGTAAACCTTGTCGACAACCGGTCCTAATGTTTTCCAGTCGAAGCCAACATTAGAGCAGCGTTTCTGGATTTTTTGGGCGCGCATTAACGCCGGTAAACTACGGGGAATATCGTCGAGTGCGGAATGCTGCGCCTTCTGAGCGCGTTCTTCGCTTTTGATTTGCTCCCAGCGGGTCAACACCTCAGTGCTGTTACTGGCAGAAACATCAGCAAAAACATGTGGGTGGCGACGCTCAAGCTTATCGCTGATGGCGGCGCAAATATCATTGAAATCGAAACGTCCTTCTTCCTGCGCCATCTGGGCGTAAAACACCACCTGGAACAGCAAGTCACCCAGCTCTCCACGCAGGTCGTCGAAGTCTTCCCGCGCAATTGCGTCCAGCACTTCATAGGTTTCTTCGAGGGTGTAAGGGGCAATAGTGGCGAATGTCTGCTCTTTGTCCCAGGGACAACCGTTTTCCGGGTCGCGCAGGCGCTGCATAATACCGAGCAGTCGGTCGATTTGGTTCATTGGAATATCCTGAAATTTCAATACGCGAAGCCCGATAAGACGACAGCCGATATCCGGCAACATGGCAATGCCTGATGGCAACGCTAACGCGCCTCACCAGGCATGCAAACTTATCTGGCCTATTAAATAATTAATTACCGTGCAGACGACGTGCGTCGATCACATCCGGCACCTGGTTCAGCTTGCCAAGCACGCGCCCGAGCACCTGCAGGTTATAGATTTCGATGGTCATATCGATGGTAGCCAGTTGCTGTTTGGTATCACTCCGGCTGGCAACCCCCAGCACGTTCACCTTCTCGTTGGCAAGAATCGTGGTGATATCACGTAATAAGCCGCTGCGATCGTTAGCCTGGACGCGAACCACCAGCGAATATCCTGCCGAGTAGCTTTCGCCCCAAACCGCATCAACAATACGTTCCGGCGCATGGGAGCGCAGCTCGGTCAGCTGTTCGCAATCCGCCCGGTGCACGGAAATACCGCGGCCCTGAGTGATAAACCCGACAATTTCATCGCCTGGAATCGGCTGGCAGCAGCGCGCGATGTGGTGCATCAGGTTACCCACCCCTTCCACCACCACGCGACCGTCGTCTTTACGGCGACTCTGCGGCGCCTGCGTTTTCTGCTGAAGCTGTTTCAGCGCGGCGGCATCCTGTTCGGCTGCGCTTGGCTTATTAAACTGCGCCTGCAGGAAGTTCACCATCTGGTTGAGGCGAATGTCCCCCCCACCAATCGCCGCCAGCAGCTCATCCAGCTCATTGAAGCTGTAGCGCGGCAGCAGGTGCTTTTCCGCTTCTTTCAGGCTAATGCCTAAATGCGCCAGCTCATCGTCGAGGATCTGGCGGCCAGCAAGGATGTTTTTGTCGCGGTCCTGTTTACGGAACCAGGCGTGGATCTTCGAACGCCCCCGACTGGTGGTGACATAGCCGAGGTTAGGGTTCAACCAGTCGCGGCTTGGGTTGGGCTGTTTCTGGGTGATAATTTCAATTTGATCGCCCATCTGCAGCTGGTAGGTAAACGGTACGATGCGCCCGCCAATTTTCGCGCCAATGCAACGATGCCCCACATCACTGTGAATATGATAAGCAAAATCGAGCGGTGTGGAGCCTGCAGGTAAGTCCACAACGTCGCCTTTTGGCGTAAAGACGTACACTCGGTCATCAAAGACCTGGCTACGGACTTCATCCAGCATTTCGCCAGAGTCCGCCATCTCTTCCTGCCAGGCGATCAGCTTACGCAGCCATGCAATACGATCTTCATGACCAGAACGCGCTACGCCTGAAGCGGTGCCCTCTTTGTACTTCCAGTGTGCCGCAACGCCCAGTTCGGCATCTTCGTGCATCTGTTTCGTACGGATCTGAATTTCAATGGTTTTGCCGCCCGGACCCAGCACAACCGTATGAATTGACTGATAGCCGTTGGGTTTCGGGTTAGCGACATAGTCATCGAACTCATCCGGCAGATGGCGATAGTGAGTATGCACTATCCCGAGCGCGGCATAGCAGTCCTGTAAACGCTCCGCCACGATACGCACCGCGCGCACGTCGAAAAGTTCATCGAAGGCCAGCTGCTTTTTCTGCATTTTGCGCCAGATGCTGTAGATGTGTTTCGGACGTCCGTACACTTCGGCTTTGACGCCTTCCGTTTTCATTTCTGAGCGCAAATGACCGACGAACTCATCAATGTAATGCTCGCGATCGATGCGACGTTCGTGCAGCAGCTTGGCAATACGTTTGTATTCAGCCGGGTGCAGGTAACGGAAGCAGTAATCTTCCAGTTCCCATTTTAATTGCCCGATACCCAAACGGTTGGCCAGCGGCGCATAGATATTGGTGCACTCTTTTGCCGCCAGAACGCGTTCATCTTCTGGAGCGTCCTTCACTTCACGCAGATGTGCAATCCGCTCCGCCAGCTTGATGACCACACAGCGGAAATCATCCACCATAGCCAGCAGCATGCGGCGAACGTTATCGACCTGTTCGGATGAGACTGAATCGGTATGAGTGGCCTTAAGCTGGCGTATTGCCGCCATATCCCGCACGCCGTGGATAAGATGAACAATGGATTTGCCCACGCTCTCGCGCAGGATGTCTTCACTGACCACGTTGGCATCTGCCAGAGGGAACAGCATTGCTGCGCGCAGCGTGTCGATATCCATGCTCAACATGGAGAGTATTTCTACCATCTCCACGCCACGCCACAGCAGCAGATCCGCATCCGGATGCCCCTGTGTCTGCTGCTGGCAGTACGCCCAGGTTTCGGCTAAGCGTTCACACGACTGCTGGCTGGAGATCCCCAGACTCGCGATCCATTTCTTTGGATCAAACTCACCAGCTTTATTTATATGTGCACTTCTTACCGCAACCATTGTCCTCTCCTTAAGGGGCCTGGCCTGTCGAAGTCGACAAGCCATACCCATTGTCTTTCACGCTGCATTACCACCCGAAATCCAATGGGTACAAAATTTATTACATACGCTCAAACAGGACCATTGATTCCAGGTGTCCAGTGTGCGGGAACATATCAAGCATCGCCAGTCGCCGTATGGCATATCCCGCGTTGAGCAAAGCGTCGCTGTCACGAGCCAGCGTTGCCGGGTTACAGGATACATAAACAACGCGTATAGGTTCTAATTTTATAATATGTTGCATCACACCTGCAGCCCCCGCACGCGCAGGATCGAGCAATACTTTGTCGAATCCGTTTTTCGCCCACGGCTGCCGGGTAACATCTTCCTCAAGGTTTTCATGAAAAAATGTCACATTGTGTAATCCGTTATTCAGCGCGTTTTCCCGGCCTTTTTCCACCAGCGCCGGTACCCCTTCCACCCCCACCACGTTTGCAGCCCGGGTTGCCAACGGCAGGGTAAAATTACCCATTCCACAGAACAGATCGAGTACGCGATCTTCAGGTTGCACATCCAGCCATTCGAGCGCACGGGCCACCATTTGTTGGTTTACCCCTTCATTGACCTGAATAAAATCACGCGGGCTGAAGGTTAACCGTAGTCCATTTGAGTCATACCAGGGCGACTCTTCTGATATTGATTCCAGTATCTCGCTTTGCGGGGCCAGAAACAAAGACAGCCCCTGAGAATGCGAAAAGCATTCCAGTTTTTCTTTATCCTGAACACTTAATGGCGCCGTGTGGCGCAAAATCATCAGGGTTCCGCTCCCCGCCTGCACCAGCTCGACATGACCAAGATGGCGTAACCCTTGCAGACTTTCCAGACACGCCCGGATGTGGGGCAAGAGCGCTTCAAGCTGGGGCACCAAAATAGGGCATTGTTTAACATCGATAATGTCGCTGGATGCGGATTTGCGAAACCCCATCTGCAATTTTTGTTCTTTTGGCCGATAGTTCAGGCTCAACCTGGCGCGACGACGATAGCCCCACGGGGTATCAGCTATAACATCCGACACTTCACATTTCATTAAACGCGACAACGCCGCGCTTTTGCTACGCTGCTGCAACGAGATGCTGGCATGCTGCTGCTGGCAGCCGCCGCACACGCCAAAATGCGGGCAACGTGGCACTTCACGCTGCGGACTGTCGTTTAAACGTCGTTTTACTTGCGCGCGGGCGAACTGTTTTTTATCTTCGGTAATCACCACCTCGGCGCTTTCCTGAGGTAGCAATTCCGGTATAAACAACGCCTTTCCGTTATGGCGAGCAACGCCCTGGCCGAAAGGATCAAGGTCATTGACGGTAACGGTTATGATCTGACGCGTCGTCACGCGTCGTTTTGCAGAGTAGAATTGCGCCATCGACGAGATATTTCTCTATTTAACAGTGTGACCCTAATTGTCCCATAACGGAACTCCATGACCAACTACAGCCTGCGCGCACGCATGATGATTCTGATCCTGGCCCCGACCGTCCTGATTGGTTTGCTGCTCAGTATCTTTTTTGTTGTGCATCGCTATAACGACTTGCAGCGTCAACTGGAAGATGCTGGCGCCAGCATCATTGAGCCACTCGCAGTCTCCAGCGAATATGGCATGAATCTGCAAAACAGAGAATCCATCGGCCAACTTATCAGCGTGCTGCATCGTCGCCATTCCGATATCGTGCGGGCAATTTCTGTCTATGACGAGAATAACCGGCTGTTTGTCACATCCAATTTTCATCTCGATCCGTCTGAAATGCAGCTGGCAACCGGTTCACCATTTCCCCGAAAGCTGAGCGTCACCCGGCTCGGGGATATTATGATCCTGCGAACGCCAATTATATCGGAAAGCTATTCGCCGGATGAATCTGCAGTCAGCGACGCCAAAAATACGGAAAATATGCTGGGGTATGTGGCGCTTGAACTGGACCTTAAGTCAGTAAGATTGCAGCAGTATAAAGAGATCTTTATCTCCAGCGTAATGATGCTGTTTTGTATCGGTATTGCGTTAATTTTTGGCTGGCGTCTGATGCGCGACGTGACTGGCCCGATTCGCAATATGGTAAATACCGTTGACCGAATACGTAGAGGCCAGCTCGACAGCCGCGTCGAAGGTTTCATGTTGGGCGAGCTGGATATGCTCAAAAATGGCATCAACTCGATGGCGATGTCACTTGCGGCCTACCATGAAGAGATGCAGCACAACATCGACCAGGCCACCTCTGACCTGCGCGAAACGTTGGAGCAGATGGAAATCCAGAACGTCGAACTGGATCTGGCGAAGAAACGCGCCCAGGAAGCGGCGCGTATTAAGTCTGAGTTTCTGGCTAACATGTCGCATGAGCTGCGTACGCCGCTGAATGGCGTGATTGGCTTCACCCGCCTGACGCTTAAAACCGAGCTCAACACGACGCAGCGCGATCACCTGAATACGATTGAACGCTCGGCCAACAATCTGTTGGCCATCATCAATGATGTGCTCGACTTCTCCAAACTTGAGGCGGGCAAACTGATTCTGGAAAGCATCCCATTCCCGCTGCGTAGCACGCTGGATGACGTCGTCACGCTGTTAGCGCACTCATCCCATGATAAAGGGCTTGAGCTGACGCTAAATATTAAGAATGACGTGCCGGACAACGTCATCGGGGACCCGCTGCGCTTACAGCAGGTAATCACTAATCTGGTTGGCAATGCCATCAAATTTACCGAAGGCGGCAATATCGACATTCTGGTCGAGAAACGCGCCCTCAGTAACACGAAAGTGCAAATTGAAGTGCAAATCCGCGATACCGGAATTGGCATCCCTGAGCGCGATCAGTCACGCCTGTTCCAGGCCTTCCGCCAGGCCGATGCCAGTATTTCCCGCCGCCACGGCGGGACCGGACTGGGTCTGGTCATTACGCAAAAGCTGGTCAATGAAATGGGCGGAGATATCTCCTTCCACAGCCAGCCGAACCGGGGCTCCACGTTCTGGTTCCATATCAGCCTCGATCTCAACCCTAACGTTCTCGTGGATCGCTCAACCACGCACTGTCTGGCAGGAAAGCGGCTGGCCTACGTTGAACCTAACGCCACTGCCGCGCAATGCACGTTAGATATCTTGAGTGAAACACCGCTGGAAGTGATTTACAGCCCTTCATTCTCCGGGCTGCCGAAGGATCACTACGATATTCTGCTGCTTGGCATACCGGTCACTTTACGCGAACCGCTCACCATGCAGCATGAGCGGCTGGCAAGCGCAGCGGCGATGACCGACTTTTTGTTACTGGCTCTGCCTTGCCATGCGCAGATTAACGCCGAGAAATTAAAGCAGGGCGGCGCGGCGGCGTGCCTGTTGAAACCTCTTACCTCAACCCGCTTACTGCCAGCGTTGACAGAGTATTGTCAACTGAACCACAGCGCGGCTCCGCTACTGTTAGACGAGAGCAAAATTGCGATGACCGTCATGGCGGTGGACGACAACCCGGCGAACCTCAAGCTGATTGGTGCTCTGCTGGAAGATAAAGTGCAGCACGTCGTGCTCTGCGACAGCGGACATCAGGCTGTGGATCGCGCCAAACAGATGCAGTTTGATCTCATCCTGATGGATATTCAGATGCCAGACATGGACGGTATTCGCGCCTGCGAACTGATCCACCAGCTTCCTCATCAACAACAGACGCCGGTCATTGCGGTCACCGCACATGCCATGGCCGGGCAAAAAGAGAAGCTGCTCAGCGCCGGGATGAACGATTACCTGGCGAAGCCTATCGAAGAAGATAAGCTGCATAATCTGCTGTTACGCTACAAACCCGGCGCGAGCTCATCGCTGAGGGCGCTCGCTGTTGAACCGGTCGTCAATCCGAATACCACACTCGACTGGCAACTGGCGTTAAGGCAAGCCGCCGGTAAAAACGATCTGGCGCGGGATATGCTGCAAATGCTGCTCGATTTTCTGCCCGAAGTGCGTAACAAAATTGAAGAACAGCTGGTAGGTGAAAACCCTGAAGGACTGGTGGATATGATCCATAAACTGCATGGCAGTTGCGGTTATAGCGGCGTTCCCCGCATGAAAAACCTGTGTCAGCTGATTGAGCAGCAATTACGTAGCGGGAGCAAAGAAGAAGAGCTGGAGCCTGAGTTTTTAGAGCTTCTGGATGAAATGGATAACGTTGCGCGCGAAGCGAAGAAGTTGTTAGGGTAAAGATCTGATTGCCGGATGACGACGCTCACGCGTCTTATCCGGCCTTCATGCCACATCATTCAACGTAATTGCTGACCAGCTTTCAGGGTCGCGGCCACGTTTCGCGCCGTCATTCGCACATTCTCACTCGCGTTCTTCAGCGCCTCATCCAGCGTGCAAACGGTATAAATAACGCTAAAAACCGCATCCAGCCCATGCTCGTGTACAACACCGACATCAGCCGTCAGGCTGCCGGCAATGCCAATAACCGGTTTGTTGTAACGCTTTGCCACCTTCGCCACGCCAACCGGAACCTTACCGTGAATGGTCTGGCTGTCGATACGTCCTTCACCCGTGACCACTAAATCCGCATCCGCAACGCAGTCGTCGAGGTGTAACGCATCCGTCACGACCTCAATACCGCAGCGTAACTGCGCACCGCAAAACGCATACAGTGCCGCCCCCATACCGCCAGCCGCGCCACCACCCGCCAATTCCAGCACGTTGACGTCCAGATCGCGGGCAATGAGTTGCGCATAATGCGTGAGCGCCCGATCAAGACGAAGAATCATCTCCGGCGTCGCCCCCTTTTGCGGACCGAAGACCGCAGAGGCCCCCTCTTCACCGGTCAACGGATTAGTCACATCGCAGGCCACTTCAATACGGCACGCGGCAAGGCGCGGGTCTAGCTGAGAAATATCAATCCGGGCGAGTGATTCAAGGCCAGTCCCGCCATGAGCAATATCGTTATTTTGCGCATCCAGTAATTTTGCTCCCAGCGCTTGCACCATCCCGGCACCGCCATCATTGGTGGCGCTGCCGCCAATGCCGATAATGATATGTTCAACGCCCGCGTCCAGCGCATGACGGATTAGCTCCCCGGTTCCCCAGGAGGTCGTTTTCAGCGGATCGCGTAAACCTGCGGGAACCTGCTCCAGTCCGCTGGCGGCCGCCATTTCGATAAACGCCGAACGCTCATCCCCGGATAAACCATAAAATGCCTGAATCGTTTTACCCAGAGGGCCGGTAACATCAACATGCACAAGGTGGCCTTGCGTTGCGGCAACCATCGCTTCGACCGTTCCCTCACCGCCATCCGCGACCGGGATCTTCACGTAATTCGCCTCAGGCCAGATCTCACGAAATCCCAGCTCAATAGCCGTTGCCACTTCAAGCGCACTCAAACTTTCCTTATAGGAATCCGGTGCGATTACTATTTTCATAAAGCATCCTTACGCATGTTGACTGTGTTAAGCATACACCAGGAGAAAAACCGCCCCTTTGTGGGAGCGGTCCCAGTTCGCTTAGCGTACCATGCACGGACGCTTATTATCAAACGTCCAGTTCGGGATCAGATACTGCATTCCCATGGCATCATCGCGCGCTCCCAGTCCATGTTGCTGATACAGCTCATGAGCTTTCATAACCTGATCCATATCCAGCTCCACGCCCAGACCCGGCTTCGCCGGTACCTGCACCATGCCGCCTTTGATTTCAAACGGCTCTTTGGTCAGGCGTTGATTGCCTTCCTGCCAGATCCAGTGGGTATCGATAGCGGTAATTTTGCCCGGCGCCGCCGCCGCAACATGAGTAAACATCGCCAGCGAAATATCAAAGTGGTTGTTAGAGTGCGAGCCCCAGGTCAGCCCAAACTCATGACACATCTGCGCAACGCGGACAGAACCCTGCATAGTCCAGAAGTGCGGATCCGCCAGCGGGATATCCACGGACTGCAACGACAGCGTATGTCCCATCTGACGCCAGTCGGTGGCGATCATGTTGGTGGCGGTCGGCAAACCGGTAGCACGACGGAATTCCGCCATGACTTCACGGCCTGAGAACCCCTGCTCGGCACCGCACGGATCTTCCGCATAAGCCAGCGATCCTTTCAGGTACTTACCAATTTTAATCGCTTCATTCAGCGACCACGCGCCATTGGGATCGAGCGTGACACGTGCCTGTGGAAAGCGTTTCGCCAGCGCCACAATAGATTCCGCTTCTTCTTCCCCGGCCAACACCCCGCCTTTCAGTTTGAAATCGTTAAAACCATATTTCTCATATGCGGCTTCCGCCAGGCGCACCACTGCATCCGGGGTCATCGCCTCTTCATGACGCAGGCGATACCAGTCGCATTTCTCATCCGGCTGGCTCTGATACGGCAGCGGCGTCGCGTTACGGTCACCGACGAAGAACAGATAACCCAGCATTTCAACTTCGCTACGCTGTTGACCGTCGCCCAGCAGCGATGCGACGTTAACGCCCAGATGCTGACCCAGCAGATCCAACATGGCCGCTTCGATCCCGGTAACCACATGAATAGTGGTACGTAAATCGAAGGTCTGCAAACCACGGCCACCGGCATCACGATCGGCAAAGGTATTGCGGACCGCATTCAGTACGTTTTTGTATTCACCTAACGTTTTGCCCACCACCAGCGGAATGGCATCTTCCAGGGTCTGACGAATTTTTTCGCCGCCGGGAATCTCACCCACGCCGGTATGACCGGAGTTATCTTTGATAATCACAATATTACGCGTGAAGAACGGAGCATGTGCGCCGCTCAGATTCATCAGCATGCTGTCATGGCCCGCAACCGGGATCACCTGCATCGCGGTTACGACTGGGGTAGTAAATTGTGCGCTCATAATTAAGTCCTTATTCAAAATTAGTGGCGGCCGAAAACGGGACGTTTACGGTCAAAAGTCCATCCAGGGATCAGATACTGCATCGGGCCTGCGTCATTACGCGCGCCGCCGGGCAGCGCCTTATAGGCTTCATGCGCTTTCTGTACCTGATCCCAGTCCAGTTCCACGCCCAGGCCGGGCGCGTCGGGTACCGCAATTTTTCCGTGTGTAATCTCCAGCGGATTTTTGGTCAGGCGGCAATCGCCCTCCTGCCAGATCCAGTGGGTGTCGATCGCCGTTGGGTTGCCCGGCGCAGCGGCACCGACGTGGGTGAACATCGCCAGGGAAATATCAAAATGATTGTTAGAGTGGCAGCCCCAGGTCAGTCCCCAGTCATCGCATAGCTGTGCCACGCGTACCGCGCCGGAAAGGGTCCAGAAGTGCGGATCGGCCAGTGGAATATCTACCGAGTTGAGCATCACCGCATGGCCCATCTCACGCCAGTTGGTGGCTATCATATTCGTTGCTACCGGCAGGCCGGTTGCACGGCGGAACTCGGCCATCACTTCGCGGCCAGAAAAACCCTGTTCTGCGCCGCACGGATCTTCGGCGTAGGTCAGAACATCGTTCAGCCCTTTACACAAGGAGATAGCTTCATCCAGCAGCCAGGCACCGTTAGGATCGACCGTAATACGCGCATCCGGGAAGCATTGTTTCAACGCGCGAGCGGTGTCGATTTCCTGCTCGCCAGGCAGCACACCGCCTTTGAGTTTGAAATCTTTAAAGCCGTAGCGATCCTGCGAAGCCTGAGCCAGACGCACCACCGCCTCACTGTTCATCGCCTGCTGGTGACGCAGGTGATACCACTCATGGTTGCCCGGCGTGCTATCCAGATACGGCAGATCGGTTTTGCTGCGATCTCCCACGTAGAACAGATAGCCGAGCACGGTGACCGCATCGCGCTGCTTGCCTGGCCCTAACAGTTCGCAGACCGGCACGTTCAGCGCCTTGCCCAGCAGGTCGAGCAGTGCGGCTTCCAGCGCGGCCACCGCATTAACCCGCAGTTCAAAGGTCCAGGCACCTTTGCCAAAGGTGTCAAAATCAGCGGCCTGGTTGCCTTTATGCACCTGCTGAACCACCTTATTCAGGCGCGCGACTTCCTGGCCCAACACTTGTGGAATCGCGTCCACCAGCGTCTGATAAATCACTTCGCCGCCCGGCGCTTCACCGACGCCGGTATTTCCGGCGTTATCGGTGAGCACGACGATATTGCGGGTAAAGTATGCGTTATGCGCCCCGCCAATATTGAGCAGCATGCTGTCATGACCGGCCACCGGAATGACCTTCATATCGGTAATAATGGGACTCGATTGTGTTGTCATCATCATTGCCCTGCGACAGGTTTCAGTTCGATACGTTTAATATCACCCACCAGCACCAGATAGCTCACTACAGCAATCAGCGCATGCACCCCGACGTAAATCAACGCACCGTTAAACGAGCCAGTGGTACCTACGATGTAGCCGATAGCAATTGGCGTAACGATACCGGAGATGTTGCCAAACATATTGAACAGACCGCCGCTCAAACCGCTGATCTCTTTTGGCGCAGTATCGGCCATCACCGCCCATCCCAACGCACCGATACCTTTGCCGAAGAAGGCCAGCGCCATAAAGCCGATGATCATCCACTCTACGTTGACGTAGTTACAGAACACCATCACCATCGACAACAGCATACCCAGTACGATTGGCGTTTTACGGGCGATATTCAGCGAACCGGTACGGCGCATCAACCAGTCGGAAATAATGCCGCCGAGTACGCCGCCTGCGAATCCGCAAATGGCCGGGACCGAGGCAACAAAACCGGCTTTCAAAATCGACATACCGCGTGCCTGTACCAGATAAACCGGGAACCAGGTGATAAAGAAGTAGGTCAGTGCATTTATGCAGTATTGGCCGATATAAATACCGATCATCATTCGTGAGCCCAGCAGTTGCTTGATCTGCCCCCACTTCACGCTGAACGGCACTTTGGCTTTGGCTGCCGCCTGATCCATATTGATCAGCGCTCCGCCTTCGGCAATGTAGTCCAGCTCTTTTTGGTTTACGCCCGGATGCTGATTCGGTTCATGAA
The DNA here is from genome assembly GCF_030336655.1 of Citrobacter sp. Cb041. Classification (NCBI taxonomy): domain Bacteria; kingdom Pseudomonadati; phylum Pseudomonadota; class Gammaproteobacteria; order Enterobacterales; family Enterobacteriaceae; genus Citrobacter; species Citrobacter sp. Cb041. The sequence goes on from NZ_JAOWDD010000040.1 coordinate 113,178, forward strand.
TCACCTTCAGCCAGATAAAACTGATAACAATCCCGAGACCGCCCATAAAGAAGAACACATGCGACCAGCCCACTTCGTGGGTCAACCAGCCCATGATTGGCGCGAAGATTACGGTGGCAAAGTACTGCGCCGAGTTAAAAATAGCGACCGCCGTGCCCCTTTCCTGCGCCGGGAACCACGCCGCCACAATACGACTGTTGCCAGGGAAGGATGGCGCTTCGGCTAACCCCACGAGGAAGCGCAGGGTAAACAGCGCAACGATAATGCCGAAGCCGCTGAAGATATCGACGAAGCCCTGCAGCAGGGTAAACATCGACCAGATAAAAATGGACCAGAAGTAAACACGTTTTGAACCGAAGCGGTCGAGCAACCAGCCGCCGGGGATCTGACCGATAACATAGGCCCATGAAAAAGCGGAGAATACATACCCCATCCCCACCGCATCCAGACCAATATCTTTGGCCATCTCCGAGCCGGCGATGGATAAGGTGGCGCGATCGCCGTAGTTGAAGGATGTGACGATAAACAGCATCACCACTATCCAGTAGCGAGCGTTAGTGCGTTTTTCCGCGCTGCTCGCCGCCTGACTTAATGAACTCATTGTTGCACTCCTGAATCTTGGCTTTCGCCAGTTCATTCTGTACAGCACCTGTAGGGTGATCAGAATGAGAGGTTAGTGTGTGGCAGTTTTGGTACAGCTCAGGGCCGTTTTATTCTGACTCGCTGCCTTTTCGGGAACTGACGGGAAAAGTATATGAAGGAGTGCCTCTTACCCTCACCGTGCAAAAACACAACATTGCGGGAGGTGAATGAGGTTGTTTATGGCATAAGCCTAAGGGAATGGAAGATGCTTCACGAAATTGGCGTTTGGTGGGAGATTTGTTGCCGGGTAGCGGCAACATCTAACCAGCGGTGCCCGTCTGGGTTTAAGGCGCTACTACTTATGACGACTAACAGTTTAGGAAGCTGATCTCTTAGATTGCGGACCAACTCCTAACGTGAACTCAATTGTTTTTTAGTGGGTTATTACCTGCCGCTACTTATGGTGAGATTGTTGATCAGGAATATGGGACATTGAAATAAAAATAAAAATAAAAATAAAAATAAAAAAGGGACTCTAGTTTATTGGAGTCCCTATTAACATTCGATTTTTCAGAAAAAATAATAAAGGATCACCAAAAAAGCCAGAACAATAAATTCAACAAACCAGAACGCCGCTTCAACTTTAAACCCAGTGGTTAATTCTTTGGGTAAGGAACGAATAAAATGATATGCTTCAATACTCATATCATTATTAAAAACCCTGTTATAGGGAAAAATAAGACTAGACATAATGAAATCTATCTTTGCAAAGTAGATACCGGGAGTACCAATTAAGCTTGCTGTTCTCGCCAAACTTGCAGTGATAGGAAGACGACCAAACTCCTCCTCGTATAATATTACTATTTTTTTATACTTCTCATCATTTATCACATAAGAAATAAGTATTAAAATCAACGTTATAATAACCAGCATTATACCAAGACTCATATTAATGACATCTAGATTATCTGTTAAAAATTTTTTCATATATTAGAATACCTGCTGCTTCATTAAATGAATCTGGGTCATACAGTTTAAGTTCTGGATTATCAATATCGTCATTCACTAATCCACCAAACCTATCACCTAGTTTCTCACCCATTTTTTCCAAAAATTTACCTCCTGCAATACTTGAAGCAATGCCACTTACCAAACATACACTTGCGCCAATACCTCCTGCTTCTGATGTAATCAATCCCAGAACCCATGTACACGCGGCTCTCCCCATAATTCCCCCGGCAGCTCCGCCAGCAAAACTTGCAGTTTGTTTGAAGCCGAATTTGCTGTACTCCGTTATCGCTGCTTTTCTACATTCGCTTTCACGTCCTTTTGCGCAAGCTTCATAAACGTTAGTTGTATAACTCGCAAAATCAAGACCAACACCTACATAGCCTGTTGTTCTCATTATTTTTATCAGTTTGGCTGACTTTTCTATGTAGCTTGCATATCCCTCAATATCCTTTACTCCTGTTTGATCCCACTTATGCATAATCGATTTGGTTGATAAACCTAATGCCTGCTTTATATCTTCATATTGTTTTAAATTTAGCCGTTCTTTTGAGAATTTATTCAAAATACCGTCTAATTTTTTAAATAGTCGTTCTCGTTGACCAAAAAACTCCTCTCCAGAAATACGACCAGAATTACTACTATATGTTTTCTTATAAAGCGCCTGTATTTCATTGAGTGTTTTATTTATTTCTTCATAATACCCCCCGCCGGTATCTTTTATGTAACCTAAGATATCCCCGCTTTGTCCTAAAGCATCGCTGTATAATTGTGAAGAAAAAATATCCACGGAAGCTCTATTTTTGTGTAACACACGGGCTTCTGGCAGTGTTAATGGTGCAAGCGCGTTATCAATTCGATCACGCGCTTTTTGCAATATTTCAATCTGTTGCTGATCTTGCTTTTCAGGATCAACGACAAGCAGAATTGAACCCGGTTGTTTTTTTATATCTGGATTGAGCTTGTGATATAACTCACGTGTACCATCCGGAGGATTAATAAAAAAGCTGGATTCGAAAGATGACGGTGTGGCCTCATAGGGCAGTACACAAAATCCTGCATCTACAGGTTCGCGAGACGGTTTATCCTCTTCAACCGGACATGAATGCCTTGGTACTACGGCAAGAGGTTTTAGTGTGGGTTCAAGATAACCTGGTGCGCCATACTCAATCTTTTGAGTGGGTCTGGTTTTTCTTCCCAGTCCCCTGTCGAGGGTTTCCTGATAAGCTCTCCTTACTCTCTCTGCGAAGATACTGTCGAATACATCAGGCATAAATGGTTCATAAACTAACTCCCCGTCCTGATCAAAATAAAAAGGATTTCTGTCCCAGGACCAATGCTCATCATAATCTATCGCTATTATCCAGCCCACGCTTAATTTGTGTTGTATCTCATCATAAATGCGATTACATCTACCAATAGGGGGCCTTTCATACGCACCAGAAGAATATCGGTTTACATTCCATTTTCTCTGTGGCAGGCCAAATATAGTTGAGCACTGATTTTTATCATCATCAAGTTCATAATATATCCTTGCTAACCTAATACCTTCTTTAGGTGAAATTATTTTTTCAAAGTCTTCTAATCTGGCGCTTTGGCTAAAATCCCGTGAATTATACAAAGTAAACAAATTGCATCTCCTTAGCTTAATAATTTCCAATTATTATCATTCCATCTCATTTATTCACCTCATTAATTCATTCACAAAATCCAGATTTTGGGCCTGTTTTTATTAAAGCATGATAACAGGGTTATTTGTTTGTGCTTTTGATCTCACAAATAATAAAAAACCCGAATTTAATTTTTATAAATTCGGGTTGCAAATAAAATTATGCGATTGTATTTATAATACAGATAAATTAAAACAAATTCCCCTTAGTGATAATCAGATTGTTCTCTCCATGTCCATCATTTGTCACAGGCCCGTGCAAACAAAGCGCTGCCGGGCGCAAGGTTATTTAAGCAAGGTTCCCCAGTTTTCTACCCAGGGATTGGATTCGCTTTCCGGTTCAGGATGCTCGCTGGCGTCAATCAGCAGCATTTCCCCTACACGTTGGGCGCTTTGTTCCTGCAACAGTGCATCGAACTGCTTGCCGCCATTGCAGAAATTAACATAGCTACTGTCACCCAGCGCAATTACTCCGTAATGCAGATTTGGCTGGAAACCGAGATTATCTTTGATCCCCTGAAACAGCGGCACGATGCTATCCGGCAGATCGCCCTGTCCGGTCGTTGAGGTCACCACCAGCACATATTTTTCCTGATATGCCTGCCAGTCGCTGAGCTCGGGATCTTCGAACACCGTGGCTTTATGACCCTGCGCCGTCAAAATAGCTTCGGCCTCTTCGGCAACCAGCAACGCGTTTCCGTACATCGTGCCGACAAAAATTCCAATTTCCGCCATAACCGTAATCTCCTGGGACTTAAGAATCTATCTGCTCATCCTGACCTGACAGCCCGTTGAACTCAACCCTTTCATTCTCAGGGAGAAGTCCACGCCAGCCAAACTGTGATAGCGCCTGCATCCAGACATCATCCAGCCCGGCGCGAATAACCAGCGGTTCGCCGGTAAAAGGATGAGTCAGCGTAAGCTGGCTGGCATGAAGCATCAAACGCTGACAGCCAAAGTGCTCAGCGGCGCTGCGGTTTTGCCGCAAATCACCGTGCTTACTGTCGCCGATAATTGGATGACGTAAGTGCGCCAGATGGCGTCTGAGCTGGTGTTTTCGACCGGTTTTAGGATCCAGTTCCACCAATCCGTAACGGGTCGTCGGATAACGCCCGGTCGCTACCGGCATCTCAACCGTCGCCAAACCGCGATAATGGGTGACGGCAGGCTGCGGGCCTTTATCATCACGGGCAAATTTATCGGCGATCTTATCCAGTTCTTCGACCAGCGGGTAATCCAGCACGGCATCATCCATCAGCCAGCCACGCACAATCGCATGATAGCGTTTCTGAATTTGATGATGTTCAAATTGCTGGGACAGCAGCCGCCCGGCTTCGCTGGACAGTCCCATCAGCAGTACTCCGGAAGTCGGTCTGTCGAGTCGGTGGGCGGTAAAAACGTGCTGACCAATCTGGTCGCGTACCGTTTGCATCACCACCACTTTCTCATCCCGGTCGAGCCAACTGCGGTGAACCAACCAGCCCGAAGGTTTGTTAACTGCGACCAGCCATTCGTCCTGATACAGAATCTCCAGCATCAGGCGTTATCACTTGTAAACAGTGCATCCAACTCCTGCAATGCCGTCAGCAGAATTTCGCGTTGCGGGTGATCGGCTGCCAACGCCATTTCGTAATACGGTGCGACGGCAAAAGCCTGCGGAAGCGGCTGAGCGTTATCAATCAGCGTAAGCATGCGGGGAATCAATACCCATTGCAGCCACTCAACCGGCTCCATGGTATCCATACAAAAAGGCTGCGTGCTGGTAAACAGATGCTCTGCAGGCTCATCCAACCGCCAGTGATTATGTTCACGCAGTAGCGCTTCAAGCGCGTGTAACTGCTGGCGCACACGGTCATGAGTCGTCATGAAATTAACCTCAATGATGAAAAATCTGGCGCGAAGAATAGCACTAGTGAAGGGAAATAAAAAAAGGGAGCACTGTAAAAACAGTGCTCCCGGTTCGTTTCGCAGCGTTCCAGCTACTTTTAGTGCTCCCTGCTCATCCGTGACAACTTTTCCTGTGGTCTTGCGACCTTGTTCATCCTGAACTTGTGCATCCTGCTCACATCACCCCGATGTGAAAACTTCATCCTGAAGTGTCCTGGCCATCCTGACCCGCCGAACATCCTGACCGGCTCTCATTCTCCATCCTGGAGGTGTCCCTTAACGCATCCAGCGCTTTCCGCTTTGCTTCATCCTGAAGCCTGTCCTTGTAACACCGTCCTGGTGTGTCCTGCCGAAGAGCCATCATCCTGATGTTCTCTTCGTTGTGCGACTCCTTGTCGACAGATATAGAATCGCCTGTTTCGCCTTGTCTTACAAGATGCTTACAGACACTCCCTTAAGATTATTTTCGTATGAAAGTTGACAATAAAACATTAACTTTATGAATAATAAGGGATAATTATTTTATCCGTTCATTAAGTCTTTACTTATTACCTGGCAATGTCCTACAGGGTTTGTAAGAGATCTCTCACAAGGTTCAGGGCAATCTGGATTACAGAACTGGCTTAAGCTGAGTGAGAAATTCCGCAAGTGAGTCCGCCAGCACCGTTCGTTTACGGGTTCCCAGCGTTTCTTTGCACACTTCACCGGAGAGATTGCACACCGAAATGACGTCAAGCTCATTGTCCTGGGTGGCAATAAAAAGCGTAGGCGACAGCTTGAGGCGCTTTTGCGTAACCAGGTGACCAATCAGGTTTTCCTGAACGCGCCTGAAGTCGTCTTCGCTCCAGGTTTGCAGCAGCGTTAGTTTTTCATCCGCAAACTGCGCGTGCATGTCCCCGGCAAACTGGGTGGTGTAAAAAGCGTGAACGGCTGGTTGTATCACGATATCAAAGGCGCGTTCAACCGCATTGAGGTTTTTTTCGCCGACAAAAGGCTGAGGTTGCCAGAATACCGCATCGTCTGTGGAAGAAATGATGCACGGAGAAGGTACGCCATACAGCTCTTCGCTGAGGGGCCAGCTGTTGTTTTTTTCGTACCATGCGTCGCAATAACGTGTCGTAAAGGCTGTCAACGCCTGCGCTGTCAATTCGTCCACTGATTTCTCTCTTCACAAAAGCCAGGATACACTTGTCGCATAGTGTATCTGGTTTATGACGGTGAAACATGTCCTCTTATGAAAATCATCAGGCGCTTGACGGCCTGACTCTTGGTAAATCAACAGATTACCGTGACAATTACGATGCCAGCCTGCTGCAGGGCGTTCCACGCAGCCTGAACCGCGACCCGCTGGATTTACAGGCCGATAATCTGCCTTTTCACGGTGCCGATATCTGGACGCTATATGAACTGTCTTGGCTGAATGCCAACGGTTTACCGCAGGTAGCGGTCGGTCATGTAGAACTGGATTATACCAGCGTAAATCTGATCGAATCGAAAAGCTTTAAGCTTTACCTGAACAGTTTTAACCAGACGCGTTTTGATTCCTGGGATGCGGTACGCCAGACGCTGGAAAACGATCTGCGCGCTTGTGCTCAGGGCGATGTCAGCGTAGCGCTGTACCGTCTTGACGAACTGGAAGGACAACCGATAGCCCACTTTAACGGCACCTGTATCGACAATCAGGATATCGTCATCGATAACTACCAGTTCAGCACAGAGTATCTGGAAAATGCCGTTGGCGGTGAAAAAGCGGTGGAAGAGACGCTGGTCAGCCATCTGCTGAAGTCTAACTGCTTGATCACCCACCAGCCGGACTGGGGCTCCATACAGATTCAGTATCGCGGACGAAAAATCGATCGCGAGAAGCTGCTGCGTTATCTGGTCTCCTTCCGTCACCATAATGAGTTTCACGAGCAGTGCGTGGAACGCATTTTCAATGACATTCTGCGCTTCTGCCAGCCGGAGAAACTGAGCGTTTACGCGCGCTACACGCGACGTGGCGGCCTGGACATTAACCCATGGCGTACCAACACCGATTTCACCCCAGCAACGGGGCGTCTGGTACGTCAGTAATCTTTTTTCTCAATTTTGCGTGCCGGATTCCGCGCGCAAGGTTGTGAAAGGTCATAAGCCAGGGCTATTGTAATCAACAGGGAATGACGTGTTGCGTCCCATAAGGAGTTTACTTGATTACACATATTAGCCCGCTTGGCTCAATGGACATGTTGTCGCAGCTGGAAGTCGATATGCTTAAACGCACGGCCAGCAGCGACCTGTATCAACTGTTTCGTAACTGTTCGCTTGCCGTTCTGAACTCCGGCAGTTTGACCGACAACAGCAAAGAGCTGCTGTCACGCTTTGAAAGTTTCGACATTAACGTGCTGCGCCGCGAACGGGGCGTAAAGCTGGAACTGATCAACCCGCCTGAAGATGCGTTTGTTGATGGACGCATTATTCGCGCACTGCAGGCCAACCTGTTTGCCGTGCTGCGCGACATTCTGTTCGTCAATGGCCAGATCCATAACGCCGGTCGCTTTCAGCATCTGGATCTTGAAAGCTCGGTGCATATTACCAACCTGGTATTCTCGATCCTGCGCAATGCCCGGGCGCTACACGTGGGTGAAGCGCCAAACATGGTCGTCTGCTGGGGGGGTCACTCAATCAACGAAAACGAGTACCTGTACGCCCGTCGCGTTGGTACCCAGTTGGGCCTGCGCGAACTGAACATCTGTACCGGCTGTGGTCCGGGGGCGATGGAAGCGCCAATGAAAGGCGCTGCGGTCGGTCACGCTCAGCAACGATACAAAGACAGCCGCTTTATCGGTATGACCGAACCGTCAATCATTGCCGCTGAGCCGCCTAACCCGCTGGTTAATGAACTGATCATCATGCCGGACATTGAAAAACGTCTGGAAGCATTCGTGCGTATCGCCCACGGTATAATCATCTTCCCAGGCGGCGTAGGGACAGCAGAAGAACTGCTGTATCTGCTGGGGATCCTGATGAACCCGGCCAACAAAGATCAGGTTTTACCGCTGATCCTGACTGGACCAAAAGAGAGCGCCGATTACTTCCGCGTGCTGGACGAATTTATCGTGCACACGCTGGGGGAAGATGCGCGTCGCCACTATCGCATTATCATAGACGATGCAGCAGAAGTGGCTCGTCTGATGAAAAAAGCGATGCCGCTGGTGAAAGAGAACCGCCGTGACACCGGTGATGCCTACAGCTTTAACTGGTCGATTCGTATTGCGCCTGATTTGCAGATGCCGTTCGAGCCGTCCCATGAAAACATGGCTAACCTGAAGCTGTACCCGGACCAACCTGTGGAAGTACTGGCGGCAGACCTGCGCCGTGCGTTCTCGGGGATTGTAGCCGGTAACGTGAAGGAAGTCGGGATCCGCGCCATTGAAGAGTTTGGCCCCTACAAAATCCACGGTGACCGCGAAATGATGCGCCGCATGGACGATCTCCTGCAGGGCTTTGTTGCACAGCATCGTATGAAGTTACCAGGCTCCGCGTATATCCCTTGCTACGAGATTTGCGCCTAACCTCCAACAGCCGCCAGCAGACGCTATCGCGGTGACAGTTTTGTCCATATCAAAGCCGGGTTTGGCGCATCAGCCTCCCGGCTTTTTTTAGTGATACCAGTCACATAGCTCAGACGATCATATAAATACCGATGATGTTTCATTAAAAATAGCGCGCTACGCAAACGATTACCTTTAAATCCCAACCGTGATTTATCTTAGGAAATTATTATTAGTCGCCAAAATCCTCTAAAAACAACAGTTTTTACAGCGTAACGCTCGTATCTTCGCGCCTTCGCTTTCATGATATATGTCGTTAATGTTAGCCTTCGCGCCCGTAAATTCGCTTTGACTATTTTTTAACAGATTAATGGTCCAAATTTATCCACATAAAAGGTGGATTATTGCATTTGGGATCGCGATCACTGATACATTCATTACTAAAATGTATCTTTCCGCCCGCAAATTATTACGGCGAAAAATTATATAAAAAATCGCTCAACGAATTTCGATTTACAGTCGGGTATTTTCTCATTGGATTGATCCCAAACCCGACTTTTTAAGCTTCCTCCAGGAGAAATAGATGGAAAACACTCAAACCAGCACTATCGTTACGGGCCAGACCCGCAGCGCATGGCGCAAGACAGATACCATGTGGATGCTGGGCCTTTACGGCACGGCGATTGGCGCGGGTGTATTGTTCCTGCCGATTAACGCAGGCGTAGGCGGTATGATTCCGCTGATCATCATGGCGATCCTTGCTTTCCCAATGACCTTCTTTGCACACCGCGGCCTGACTCGCTTCGTGCTGTCCGGTAAAAATCCGGGTGAAGACATTACTGAAGTTGTAGAAGAACACTTTGGTGTAGGCGCAGGAAAACTGATTACCCTGCTCTACTTCTTCGCTATCTACCCAATTCTGTTGGTCTACAGCGTAGCAATCACCAACACCGTCGAAAGCTTCCTGACCCACCAGTTGGCAATTACGCCGCCGCCGCGCGCAATCCTGTCTCTGATCCTGATTGTCGGCATGATGACCATCGTGCGTTTCGGTGAGCAGATGATCGTGAAGGCGATGAGCATCCTGGTATTCCCGTTTGTTGCCGCCCTGATGCTGCTGGCGCTGTACCTGATCCCTCAGTGGAGCGGTGCCGTTCTGGAAACCCTGTCCTTTGACTCTGCAGCAACCACCGGCAACGGACTGCTGTTGACCCTGTGGCTGGCAATTCCGGTAATGGTATTCTCCTTCAACCACTCACCAATCATCTCCTCCTTCGCCGTGGCGAAGCGTGAAGAATACGGTGATGAAGCTGAGAAGAAATGCTCTAAGATTCTGGCATTCGCTCACATCATGATGGTGCTGACCGTTATGTTCTTCGTCTTCAGCTGCGTATTTAGCCTGACCCCAGCGGATCTGGCCGCAGCGAAAGAGCAGAACATCTCTATCCTGTCTTACCTGGCAAACCACTTTAACGCGCCGATCATTGCCTGGATGGCACCGATCATCGCGATTATCGCTATCACCAAATCCTTCCTCGGCCACTACCTGGGCGCACGTGAAGGTTTCAACGGTATGGTGATTAAGTCTCTGCGCGGCAAAGGCAAAACCATCGAAATCAACAAACTGAACAAAATCACTGCGCTGTTCATGCTGGTAACCACCTGGATTGTGGCGACGCTGAACCCAAGTATCCTCGGTATGATTGAAACCCTGGGTGGCCCTATCATCGCGATGATTCTGTTCCTGATGCCGATGTATGCAATTCAGAAAGTACCGGCAATGCGTAAATACAGCGGCCATATCAGCAACGTCTTCGTTGTGATTATGGGCCTGATCGCTATCTCCGCTATTTTCTACTCTCTGTTCAGTTAATTCCCCTGCGCCGCTCCTCGGGGCGGCGCACCTCGATACACAATGGACGCCTCATGATTAGCGTATTCGATATTTTCAAAATCGGCATTGGCCCTTCCAGCTCCCACACTGTTGGCCCGATGAAAGCAGGCAAACAATTCACGGATGACCTGATTGCACGCGGAATTCTCACTGACGTAACCCGCGTAGTGGTTGATGTCTATGGCTCCTTGTCTCTGACGGGGAAAGGTCACCATACCGACATCGCGATTATTATGGGCCTGGCGGGTAATCTGCCGGATACCGTAGACATTGATGCCATCCCGGCCTTTATCCAGGATGTGAATACTCATGGACGTTTGCTGCTGGCGGACGGTCAACATGAGGTCGAGTTCCCGGTCGACAAGTGCATGAATTTCCATGCGGACAATCTGTCCCTGCACGAAAACGGGATGCGTATTACCGCACTGGCGGGCGAAAAAGCCATTTACAGCCAGACTTACTATTCCATTGGCGGTGGATTCATCGTTGATGAAGAACATTTTGGTTTACCGAACAACTCTCCGGTAAACGTGCCGTATCCGTATAAATCTGCGGCTGATTTGCAACGTCATTGCCAGGAAACCGGCCTGTCACTTTCCGGTCTGATGATGCAAAACGAACTGGCGCTGCACAGCAAAGAAGAGCTGGAACAACACTTCGCCAACGTCTGGGACGTCATGCGCAGCGGGATTGAGCGCGGCATCACCACCGAAGGTGTATTGCCGGGCAAACTGCGCGTTCCACGTCGCGCAGCGGCGCTGCGTCGTATGCTGGTCAGCAGCGACAAAACCACCACTGATCCGATGGCGGTTGTTGACTGGATCAACATGTTCGCGCTGGCCGTGAACGAAGAAAACGCTGCCGGTGGACGCGTGGTTACGGCGCCAACTAATGGCGCATGCGGGATTGTTCCTGCCGTGCTGGCGTACTACGACAAGTTTATCCGCGAAGTGAACGCTAACTCGCTGGCACGCTACATGCTGGTCGCGAGCGCCATTGGTTCACTGTACAAGATGAACGCCTCTATCTCTGGCGCCGAAGTGGGCTGTCAGGGTGAAGTCGGCGTTGCCTGCTCCATGGCTGCGGCCGGTCTGGCTGAACTGCTGGGCGGTAGCCCAATGCAGGTGTGCATCGCGGCGGAAATCGGTATGGAACATAACCTGGGTCTGACCTGCGATCCGGTTGCCGGCCAGGTGCAGGTACCGTGCATTGAGCGTAACGCCATTGCTTCGGTTAAAGCAGTGAACGCCGCACGTATGGCGCTGCGCCGTACCAGCGAACCGCGCGTGTGCCTTGATAAAGTCATCGAGACCATGTACGAAACCGGTAAAGACATGAACGCCAAATACCGTGAAACATCTCGCGGCGGTCTGGCGATGAAGATTGTCACCTGCGATTAAGTCCCACCACGTTTCAGGATCTGTAGGCCGGATGAGGCGCTCGCCGCCATCCGGTCTACGGATAACGCTATTTCGCAACACTCGCCTCCCCTCTCCGTGAATGTTACCCTACAAACTTATTTGTTAGGGAGAACACCGTGGCCGTCCACCTGCTCATTGTCGATGCACTGAACCTTATCCGCCGCATTCACGCCGTACAGGGCTCACCCTGCGTAGAGACGTGCCAGCACGCGCTCGATCAGCTGATTGTGCACAGTCAGCCTACGCACGCCGTGGCGGTATTCGATGATGAAGCGCGCAACAGCGGCTGGCGTCACCAACGGTTGCCTGACTACAAAGCAGGTCGCCCCCCGATGCCTGATGAATTGCACCAGGAAATGCCCGCCTTACGCGCCGCTTTTGAACAGCGCGGCGTCTGCTGTTGGGTCTCCAGCGGGAATGAAGCCGATGATTTAGCCGCAACCCTGGCGGTTAAAGTGAGCCAGGCGGGACATCAGGCTACCATCGTCTCAACCGATAAAGGCTATTGTCAGTTGCTCTCCCCGACGCTGCGTATTCGTGACTACTTCCAGAAGCGCTGGCTGGATGCACCGTTTATTGAGAAAGAGTTTGGCGTGCTGCCGCAGCAGTTGCCTGATTACTGGGGACTGGCCGGGATCAGCAGTTCGAAAGTACCGGGGGTTGCAGGTATTGGTCCCAAAAGCGCCACGCAGCTGCTCGTACAGTTTCAACATCTGGAAGGCATTTACGCGCATCTTGATGAAGTACCGGACAAGTGGCGCAAGAAACTAGAGATGCACCAGGAGATGGCGTTTCTGTGTCGCGATATCGCACGGCTGCAAACGGACTTACATATCGACGGAAACCTGCAGCAATTACGGTTGGTGCGATAGGTCTGTTGCCGAATGGCGCTGTGCTTATCTGGCCTACACGTCGAACACCCCGGTAGGCCGGATAAGGCTTTCACGCCGTCACGCTGAAAAATTACCAGGCGGTGTGGTACAGCTCAACGATATCTCCAAGGTTCGCTTCACGCGGATTTCCCCCGGTACAAACATCGTCCAATGCCGCCTGCGCCAGCGCAGGAATATCCTCTTTACGTACGCCAACATCGCGTAAATGCAGTGGGATCCCTACATCGCGGTTAAGGGCGAAGACGGCATCCACTGCCGCTTTACGTGCCTCAGCCAGCGTCAGTCCTTCAACCTTAACTCCCATCACCCGGGCGATATCGCGGAATTTTTCCCCGGTGAATTCGGCGTTATAGCGCATCACGTGCGGCAGCAAAATGGCATTTGCTACGCCGTGCGGCGTGTTATAAAACGCACCTAACGGGTGTGCCATTCCATGCACTAATCCCAGACCAACGTTGGAAAAGCCCATCCCGGCCACGTACTGGCCCAGCGCCATCGCTTCCCCGGCCTGGGTATCGCCCGCAACGGAACCACGTAATGCCCCGGCTATCATTTCAATGGCTTTAATGTGCAGCGCATCGGTAAGCGCCCACGCCGCCCGCGTAATGTACCCCTCAATAGCATGGGTCAGGGCATCCACTCCGGTGGCGGCTTTTAGCGCCGCTGGCATGCCATCCATCATGTCAGCATCAATGAACGCTACCTGTGGGATGTCATGGGGGTCGACACAAACAAACTTACGCCGATTTTCTTCGTCAGTGATCACGTAGTTAATGGTCACTTCCGCTGCCGTTCCCGCGGTGGTGGGGATAGCCATAACCGGCACGCTCGGGTTGCGCGTTGGCGATAACCCTTCAAGGCTGCGTACATCCGCAAACTCAGGGTTATTATTGATAATGCCAATCGCTTTACAGGTATCCTGAGGGGAGCCTCCGCCGATGGCGATCAGATAGTCTGCGCCGCTTTGCTGAAAGACACCCAACCCTTCCTGCACTACCGCAATGGTTGGGTTAGGAATAACGCCTGAATAGATTTCCCATGCCAGACCAGCAGCATCCATTCGGGAAGTCACCTTATCGACAACGCCGCACTGCACCAGATTTTTATCAGTCACAATCAACGCCTTGCGATAACCACGACGGATGACTTCATCGGTTAATGCACCAACAGCTCCCCGGCCAAACCATGCCGTTTCGTTCAGAATCATTCTGTTCGCCATCGTATTTCTCCTTTTCGCTATGCGAAATTACTCTTCAATGCGTAATCCGTAAGATTTGAATTTCTCCAGCACAATGGCGATCTCCTCGTCATCCAGCACCGGCACCGGGTCAACAATCGCCAGCGTGCTCAGATAAAGGCGGGCCAGAACTTCCACTTCATGCGCCAACCACAGTGCTTTTTCCAAATTCGCTTCACAAGCAATCAACCCATGGTGCTGTAAAAGCGTTGCCTTACGGTTTTTCAGGGCGACGCTCACATGCTCTGACAGCTCTCGTGTACCAAACGTCGCATAAGGCGCACACGGAATAGAGTTCCCCCCAGCCGCCGCAATCATGTAGTGAATTGCCGGGATAGGGCGATTAAGAATAGAAACGGCCGTGCAATGTACGGCATGGTTATGGACAACCGCATTGGCATCGGGACGCGTCTGGTATGCCGCCAGGTGAAAACGCCATTCACTGGAGGGTAATTGTCCTTTATCATATTTCCCGTCGTTATCTACATACACGATCATATTTTCAGTAAGTCTTTCGTAAGGAATACCGCTGGGCGTGATCAGCATCCCATTTTCATAACGCGCACTCACATTTCCCGCCGTCCCCTGATTCAATCCAAGGCTGGTCATTTCAAGGCAGGTTTCAATGATTTCTCGCGACAAACGCATTCTTTCCATAATGATTCTCCGGGTACAGTTTCCCCTCGTCTTTATTGCGAAAAATGCAGCCGCAGAGTAAGACGGGTCAGGTTTCAGATACAGGCAGCCACTGAACATATATATTCAGGTTCAGTAGGCCGATTTATTTATAGCGGCGTATTAAGGTTGTCTTACGCGCTTAATAAGTTTCATCTCAACTTTTACAGTTTCTTTAATTGGCTGGTCATCAATAGCACTCATCATCATATCGAACGCTTTTTCCGCCCAAACATTTTCATCCTGCTGCATTGACCAGACATTATTGGCGAGGAATCCCAGCATTGGGTGTTCATCGAATGTCCCAATATTAATTTCAGGTGGAATTGTGCCAAAACGATTACGAATAGCGTTAATGGCCCCCTCCAGTACGGGTAATGATGAGGCGATAAATGCCTGTGGGCAGCCCTGTTCGCCGATCAACTCATCCATCAGTCGATAACCCCCCTCGGGCGTGTTGTCCGGACCTTCGCGCACCCAATCGCTATGCAAAATACCATTATTGTTCAATGCATTAAGATAACCTTGTAAACGGTCGCCGATGCTGGGTAATCCGGTATCTCCCACCAAAAACCAGATCGGCGACTTTCCAGCGTCAAACAAACTTTGCGTCAATTTTTCGCCGCCCAAAATGTTATGGCTTTCTACCAGAGCGTTATCGGTATACTTAAAATCACGGTCAAGTAACACCATCGGTTTTCTGACCTGACGTAAATGGTGCTGCTGATTCTCTAATGTTGAGGGAACAATAAAAAGGCCATCGACATTGCGAGCTATTAACGCTTTGGTCAGTTTATTTTCGTAATCAACATCGTCATAGGTACAGCTAATCGTTAGCTGATAACCGGAACGACGACAGCGTTGCTCAAGTTTTTCTGCGAGTGTGGCAAAAAACACGTTGGAAATATTGGGCACAATCAATCCCAACGTATCCGTTTTATTCAATTTCAGGCTACGTGCTGAATGGTTAATGACGTAACCATAGCGCTCGACATATTCATTAATACGCGTTTGGGTTTTGACACTGATTCGATATTGCTCTGCTTTCCCGTTCAGCACCAGTCGTACGGTCGTAACCGATAAATTCAGATCGCTGGCTATCTGTTCTACTGTTTTAGCCATTTATATGCCCCAGTTCACATCCAAAAACGTCAATCTACAATCATAAAAGTATTTTAAACTTTTGTCTTACTGCATAAGTTGGTTAATCGCCTGCTGCTGATCCCACATCATCAGATAAGCCTGATATTTGCGGTCATAGAAGTTGCGCCGTGCCGGGTTAGCCTTAATCACCTCGCCTGATCGAACCATCGCCTGGCATGCAGATGGAATATTTTCCCACGCGCCGCAGGCAACCGCGCCGGTGATGGCCGCCCCTAACGTCACCGCATCCTCTTCCTGCATCAGATGAATATCGCATCTGGTGGCATCGGCATATTCTCGCAACCACAGTGGATTATGCGTTGCGCCGCCGCACAGCGTCAGTCGGGAAATGGTGTGACCGTTTTCGCGCATCACTTCCATAATATGCCGCGTACCGCAGGCGATCGCCTGTAATGTCGCCAGGTACAGACGAGCAACCTGCATCTCGCCTCGCTCAAGAGTCAAACCGCAAACACTCCCCCGGGCATCGGGTCGCGCGCGCGGTGAACGATTGCCGTGGTGATCGGCCAGCACATGCAAATAACGACCAGGCTCTGACTCCTGCGCCTCAAGTGCGGCAACCCATTCATTAACTAAAACGATGGGATGGCAACCCCGCGCCTCAGCCTTGTGAAATAGCGCCGCGCTGGCTCCTGACTCCTGAAGCGTCCAGTCGACTAACGCCCCAGCGGCACTTTGCCCCCCTTCTGTCAGCCAGTAGCCTGGCAGCATGGCTGACCAGTACGGCCCCCATACACCAGGTGTATGAATTTCCTGCTCGCTGCACAGCATATGGCAATTTGACGTTCCGCTGATCAACGCCAACGTCCCCTCAGGCTCAACACCAGCAAGCGCTACTCCGCCCGCATGGGCATCAATCATTCCGCTGGCGACGACCACTGCAGTCGTCAGCCCCAGCGCCTGGGCCGCATCGGTGCTAAGCGTTCCAACGGCAGCGCCTGGCGGCAGGATCCGCGACGGGATTTTGCCCAACAAATCCGTTAGCTCAACAGCGTCAAGCAAAGAGTGGCTAAAGCGTTGTTCATGTGCCAGATAGTTCCATTTACACGTCAGCGTGCACAGACCAGCAACATCACAGGCGGTAGCTTTAGAGACCAGAAAGTCCGCCAGATCGTAGAAGCGATACGCACTCTGCCAGGTGGCTGGAAAATGGTTTTTCAACCACAGTACTTTAGGAAGCTCCATTTCGACGCTGACTTCACCGCCAACGTAGCGCAAAGCCGGATCCTGCGTGGCGTTTATACGTTGCGTCTCCTGCGCCGCACGATGATCCATCCACATGATGATGTTATGGTCTGATGGTTCGCCTGGTGAAACTGCCAGACCCCGCCCCTGCTCATCCAGTGCCACCAATGAACAGGTGGCATCAAATCCCAATGCGCGAATCTCCTCAATGCGAACCCCGGATGACGACACCGCCTCCTTCACTGCATGGCAAACCTGCTGCCAGATTTCTGCAGATGACTGCTCAACCCGCTCAGGACCGGGTCGAAACTGCGAGATGGCATATGTCGCAAAAGCCAGCCGTTTGCCACTGGCATCAAAGACACCAGCCCTGACGCTGGCGGAACCGACATCCACACCGAGGAAATATCCACTGCCCATAGTAACTCCCTGACGCTGGCGAATGATGGGGCGAGCACTTCGCCCCAACGGTGTTATTTTTTACCGAATGGGTGTAACAGCTTGTCAATTTCCGGGGTGTCAATGTTCTTCGCATTAACGAATTTAACCGGAATATCAATTTCTTTCGGTACAGACTGACCCGATACCGCTGCATTTAGTGTCTTGATACCCTGGTAGCCAATCTGATAAGCGTCCTGCACGACAAAGCCCTGAATGACCCCAGACTTCAGGAAAGCAATGATTGCCTCGGTGCTATCAAAACCAATCACTTTCACTTTGCCTTTCAGGTTTTGACTATCAATGGCGTTTGCTACGCCCAGCGTTGAGCCTTCATTGGTGCCATAAATCCCTGCAATATCAGGGTTGGCCTGGATCATATCGATGGTTTTATCCATCGCTTTTTGCGGATCGCCATCGCTGTACTGGACCGGTAGCACCTGGATTTCCGGGTATTTCTCCTTCATGCGGGCAATAAACCCTTCCGAACGCTCAATCGCTGAGGAGGTCCCCGCTACGTGCGCAATAATGCCCACTTTACCTTTGCTGCCCACTTCCGCTGCCAGTGCATCCGCCGCTTCAGCACCGGCTTTACGGTTATTCGTGGCGACAAAGCTCACTGGGATATCGGAATTCACACCGGAGTCAAACGTCACAACTTTAATGCCGCGTGAATTTGCGGTCTCAACTAATGGCGCCAGCGCATTGGCATCTAACGCTGCCAGCAATAGCCCATTGGGTTTTTGCGCCATCGCGTTTTCAACTAGCTGAATCTGCTCGGCAATCTGAGTTTCATCCGCCGGGCCGACATAGCTGGTTTTATCACCCGACTCTTTTGCTGCCGCTTCCGTCCCCATTTTTACGGTTTGCCAGAATTCATGCTGGAAACCTTTACTGACCACCGGAAGGTTCATATCTTTAGCCAATACGCTGGATGTCATACAGGCCAGCAGGGATAACGCATAGACAAAATTCCTGGTTCTCATTGTTTTACTCCGTTCTGAGTGAGTCACCCTAAACGTCAGGGTTATGATGCCCCGTGACTTCCGGGAGCGTAAATCAACGAATTTTTTTGCGTAATGTATCGAGATAAACCGCAGCAATGACCACCACGCCCATGGCCACCATTTGCCAGAACTGGGAAACCCCCATCAGGTTCAGACCGTTTTTCAACACGCTCATAATGAATGCGCCGATGATAGTCCCGCCGATGGTGCCAATTCCCCCCATCAGGCTCGTACCGCCAATAACAACCGCCGCGATGGCTTCCAGTTCATAACCCACGCCAACCGTTGGCTGACCAGAGTTCAAACGTGAGGCCAGAATAACGCCGGCGATCCCGGTCAGCAGACCGCAAAAGGCGTAGACGAAAATTTTGACGCGTTGAACTTTAATTCCGGATAGGTGTGCGGCCACCTCATTGCTACCCACAGCGTAAACATAGCGACCAATCACCGTTTTCTTCAGGATGTAGGCGGCGATTAGCGCCACCACCACCAGGTAAAAAACGGGATAAGGCAACACATCGAACAAACGTCCCTGGGCCAGCATTTTGAAGGTGGGGTAATCAGCGAAATAAATCGCACGACCATCTGTCATCACCATATTGATGCCTCTGACGGACATCATCAGGCCCAGCGTGGCGATAAAAGGTGGGATAGTCATTTTGGTGACCAGCAGACCATTGATATAGCCGCATAATCCACCGGCCAGCACCCCGGCCAGAATACATACGGGCAGAGGCAATCCCAGCGTGGCGCTGATGCCCACCGCAACACCCGAAAAGGCCACCACCGAGCCAAGAGAAAGGTCGATTCCTGACGTGATAATGACGAAGGTAACGCCAATCGCCATAATGCCAATCACTGAAGTTTGCAGAGCGATTGTCATGATGTTTTCAGTGTTAAAGAAAAATGGCGAACCAAAGCTAAAAAATATTACTAAAATAATCAGACTCAAAAGCGGCGCAAGGCGCATTAAAAGTTCTTTGTTAATTTTTATTTTCTTATTATTGCTGTCTGAAGAGGTTACAGAGATAGTCATAAATTAGTCCTCTAACGTCGCATATTGCATGATTTTTTCTTGTGTGGCGTCATCAGAAGCTAACTCCCCGGTAATACGTCCATTACGCATCACTAAAATGCGATCGCACATACCCAGCACTTCCGGTAATTCAGAGGAGATCATGATAATTGACTTCCCTTTGGCCACCAGTCGATTCATTAATTCATAAATCTCAAGTTTGGCACCCACATCAATACCGCGAGTGGGTTCATCAAAGATGAGAATATCGGTGTCTTTACACACCCATCTGGCAATAATAATTTTCTGCTGATTACCACCACTTAAATTCAGAGCAGCCTGTTCTAAATGTGGTGTTTTAATGCGTAGGGCTTTCACCTGTTCTTCGCTGGTTTTCTGACAACGTTTGCTGTCCACGTTGCCATAACGATCGGAATACTCAGGATAATTGCCCAACATAATATTGCGCTCAACGGACAGTCCTAATGCCAGCCCCTCTTTTTTCCTGTCCTCGGTTAAATAGCTGATACCCTGTTTGATAGCATCAGGAATATCTTTAATTACCGTCACGTTACCGTTCAGCTTGAGGGTTCCGCCATCAATGGGATCCGCACCAAAAATTGCCCGCGCCAGCTCAGTACGTCCTGCCCCCATCAGACCGGCGAAGCCCAAAATTTCGCCCTGATACAGAGTGAAATCAATATTGTTCAATACGCCATTGCGCGTCAGACCGCTTACTTCCAACACCGGTTTGCGTTGAGCCAAAGGTTCGCGGCGGGGATAGATATTGCCAAGATCGCGCCCAACCATCATGGCAATCAGATCGCTAATTTTAACCGCATCATAATCCACAGTGGCAATAAACTGACCATCCCGCATCACCGTCGCGCGATCGGCGATCAGCGCCAGTTCCTCTAATCTGTGCGAGATATAAACAATGCCCGTTCCCTGTTCTTTCAGCAAACGAGTTACCTGAAATAAGCTGTCAATTTCCGTTTCGGTCAGCGCTGCCGTCGGTTCATCCATAATAAGAATCTTGGCATTCACCGATATCGCTTTAGCAATCTCAACCATTTGTTGTTGCGCGACGGTCAGATCGGCCACCAGCGTTTCTGGAGAGATATTCAGGTTTAATTTTTGCAAAATATCGATAGCTGCCTGTCGCTGTTGTTTATCATCCAGACGCCAGCGATTATTTTTGCAAAACTCCCTGCCAATAAATATATTTTCTTCCACCGTGAGTTCAGGGAAAAGGTTAAACTCCTGGTGAATGATGGTGATACCTGCGTTTTGTGCACTCAACGGATTCGCAAAAGTAACAGGTTGTCCCTCAAAAATAATATCCCCTTCATCAGGCTGATAAACACCGGATAAAATCTTCATCAACGTAGACTTTCCTGCGCCATTCTCACCCAGCAGCGCATGAACCTCTCCTTTGCGTAAAGCAAAATCCACATTACTCAACGCTAATACGCCGGGAAAACGTTTCGTAATATGACTCATCTGTAAAAATGTTTCAGACATTGCTGCTTTCCTCAATATACAGAAACTGCAATCAGTGAATCAGGCGCAAAACGTTGCCAGGGAGCCATCGTCACCGTTAATGCGAATACTACCTATAAGTTCATATGCGTTTTATCAATTATGCTAACTCGAGTTAGCGAAGTGCCTTTTAAAGCTATTTTAGCTACTCAAAATAGCCAAATCATTTGGTTTAAAACTGTGACGCTGAACAGACAATTTATTACAACCGATTAATTTAAAAAGGATTTATTGAAAATACCCGTCCTGGTTTATTTGACGCAGATCGAATTTTAACCACTTCTCGTGAAGCCTCTCACAGTTCCACAACAAAAAAGTTGTGCAAAAAACTCTCTAATACCTAAGCTAACTCGAGTTAGCAAAAATGGGTTATTCAGCCAACTGCGACGGTGGTGTTCAACATCCGCTTTTGCAGCACGGCATAAAGTGAGATGAGGAACCTCGAATGAACAAAAATAGCTTACCGAAAATTGGAATTCGTCCGGTGATTGATGGGCGCCGTATGGGTGTTCGTGAATCGCTCGAAGAGCAAACCATGAATATGGCCAAAGCCACTGCTGCGCTGATCACAGAGAAACTTCGTCACGCCAGTGGCGCACAAATTGAATGTGTGATTGCCGACACTTGCATTGCCGGGATGGCTGAATCTGCCGCCTGTGAAGAAAAATTCAGCAGCCTGAACGTAGGCGTGACGATTACTGTTACCCCATGCTGGTGCTACGGTAGCGAAACCATCGACATGGATCCGATGCGCCCGAAAGCTATCTGGGGCTTTAACGGAACAGAACGTCCCGGCGCAGTTTATCTGGCCGCAGCATTGGCTGCGCATAATCAAAAAGGACTTCCCGCCTTCTCTATTTACGGCCATGACGTACAGGATGCCGGCGACACCACGATCCCTGCCGATGTCGAAGAAAAATTGCTGCGCTTTGCCCGCGCGGGCCTGGCAGTTGCCGGTATGAAAGGCAAAAGCTACCTGTCCGTAGGCGGCGTTTCAATGGGCATTGCCGGCTCGATTGTCGATCATAACTTCTTTGAATCCTGGCTGGGAATGAAGGTTCAACCCGTTGATATGACCGAACTGCGTCGTCGCATCGACCAAAAAATCTATGACGAAGCCGAGCTGGAAATGGCGCTGGCGTGGGCGGATAAAAACTTCCGCTACGGTGAAGATCAGAACGCACAACAATATAAGCGTAACGCAGAGCAGAGCCGTGCGGTGCTGAAAGAGAGCCTGCTGATGGCCATGTGCATTCGCGACATGATGCAGGGTAACCAGAAACTGGCAGACAAAGGTCGGGTTGAAGAGTCGCTGGGGTACAACGCGATTGCCGCAGGCTTCCAGGGCCAGCGTCACTGGACCGATCAATACCCGAATGGCGATACCGCCGAAGCACTGCTCAACAGCTCCTTTGACTGGAACGGCATTCGCGAACCGTTCGTTGTCGCCACCGAAAACGACAGCCTGAACGGCGTGGCGATGCTGTTTGGTCATCAACTCACCGGCACAGCGCAGGTCTTTGCCGATGTGCGCACCTACTGGTCGCCAGAGGCGGTTGAACGCGTCACGGGTAAACCACTAACCGGCCTTGCTGAGCACGGTATTATTCACCTGATTAACTCCGGCTCGGCAGCGCTGGATGGCTCCTGCAAACAGCGCGACGGCGAAGGGAAACCGACCATGAAGCCGCACTGGGAAATCTCACAGAAAGAGGCGGATGATTGCCTGGCGGCTACCGAATGGTGTCCGGCTATTCACGAATACTTCCGCGGCGGCGGCTATTCTTCTCGCTTCCTGACCGAGGGCGGCGTGCCGTTCACCATGACCCGCATCAACATCATCAAAGGCCTGGGCCCGGTGCTGCAAATCGCGGAAGGCTGGAGCGTGGAATTGCCGAAAGAGATGCACGACCAGCTTGATGCGCGCACCAACTCCACCTGGCCAACCACCTGGTTTGCCCCGCGCTTAACCGGTAAAGGCCCGTTCAGCGATGTCTATTCCGTCATGGCTAACTGGGGCGCAAACCACGGCGTACTGACGATAGGTCACGTGGGCGCGGACTTTATTACGCTCGCCGCCATGCTGCGTATCCCGGTTTGTATGCACAACGTGGAAGACGAAAAAATTTACCGCCCTTCAGCCTGGGCAGCCCATGGTATGGATATGGAAGGCCAGGATTATCGCGCCTGCCAGAACTACGGCCCGCTGTATAAGCGTTAATGCGACTCTGGCCCGGTGGCGCAAGCTTACCGGGCCTGCGCGGTGAATTTTGTAAGCCGGGTAAGCGCTGCGCCATCCGGCTACGTTTGGGGAGCGAATATGAAACAAGACGTTATCCTGGTTCTCGACTGTGGCGCGACCAACGTGCGGGCTATCGCCGTTGACCGACAGGGAAAGATTGTCGCCCGCGCAGCAACCCCGAACGCCAGTGACATCGCAACAGAAAACAGTACCTGGCATCAATGGTCGCTGGAGGCCATTCTGCAACGCTTCGCCGATTGCTGTCAGCGCCTCTGCACGCAACTGGCCGCCTGCCATGTCCGCGGGATCGCCGTCACCACTTTTGGCGTAGACGGCGCGCTGGTTGATAAGAACGGCAAGCAGCTGTATCCGGTGATTAGCTGGAAATGCCCACGCACCGCAGCGGTGATGGAGAATATTCACCGCTACATATCACCGCAGCAATTGCAGGAAATTTCCGGCGTCGGCGCATTTAGTTTCAACACGCTGTATAAATTGGTGTGGCTGAAAGAAAACCATCCGCAATTTCTGGAGCAGGCGCACGCCTGGTTGTTTATCTCGTCGCTTATCAACCACCGTTTAACCGGCGAGTTCACTACAGATATCACCATGGCGGGCACCAGTCAGCTGCTGGACATCCGGCAGCGCGATTTTAGTCATGACATTTTGCAGGCTACGGGCATACCGCGCCGTCTGTTCCCGCGCCTGGTTGAAGCAGGCGAACAGATTGGGGCTTTGCAACCAGAGGCTGCCAGCCTGCTCGGGCTTACGGCGGGAATTCCGGTCATCTCTGCCGGACACGACACGCAGTTTGCGCTATTTGGCGCTGGAGCCCAACCAGATGAACCGGTGCTCTCTTCCGGCACATGGGAAATTCTGATGGTGCGCAGTGCGCAGGTGGATACCTCCCAGCTCAGCCAATATGCGGGTTCCACTTGTGAGCTGGATAGCCAGGCTGGACTGAATAACCCCGGCATGCAGTGGCTGGCTTCCGGTGTACTCGAGTGGGTGCGTAAGCTGCTGTGGACTGCCGACACCCCCTGGCAGACGCTGATTGACGAAGCCAGGGCCATCCCGGCAGGCGCCGAAGGCGTGAAGATGCACTGCGACCTGCTGACCTGTCAGAATGCGGGCTGGCAAGGGGTTACGCTCAATACCACCCGTGGGCACTTTTATCGCGCCGCGCTGGAAGGACTGACAGAACAGCTGCAGCGAAACCTCCATACGCTGGAAAAAATCGGTCATTTCCAGGCCACTGAACTGCTATTGGTTGGTGGGGGAAGCCGCAACGCGTTGTGGAATCAGATCAAAGCGAATGTTCTCGGGATACCTGTCAAAGTGCTGGATGACGCCGAAACCACCGTGGCAGGTGCCGCAATGTTTGCGTGGTCGGGCATTGGGGAATTTGCCTCACCGGAACAGGCACGCGGGCAGGTACGCTACCAGTACCGTTACTTCTATCCGCAAACCGAATCCGAACTAACAGGAGTTGAGTAACATGCTCAAAACAATATCTCCCTTAATTTCGCCCGACCTGCTGAAGGTACTGGCTGAAATGGGGCACGGCGATGAGATTATATTTTCCGATGCCCACTTCCCGGCCCACAGCATGGGACCGCAGGTTATCCGCGCCGACGGTCTATTGGTCAGCGACCTTCTACAGGCGATTATTCCGCTCTTTGAACTGGACAGCTATGCCCCACCGCTGGTGATGATGGCGGCTGTTGAAGGCGATGCCCTCGATCCTGACGTCGAGGCCCGCTATCGTCAGGCGCTTTCACTGCAAACCCCCTGCCCGGACATCACGCGTATTGACCGCTATGCCTTCTATGAACGCGCGCAACAGGCGTTTGCGATCGTTATCACAGGAGAGCGGGCAAAGTACGGGAATATTCTATTAAAAAAAGGAGTAACCCCGTAATCTCTGGTCTGAATGCCCGTCAGCTACGGGCATTCATCATAAGATGAGGATCAGAACATGAAAGCGGCGCGCCAGCAGGCGATCGTAGATCTGCTTACCAACCACAAAAATCTGACAACCGAAACCCTTGCTTTGCAACTTAAGGTCAGCAAAGAGACCATCCGCCGCGATCTCAGCGAGCTACAAGCCCAGGGAAAAGTGCTGCGCAATCACGGGCGGGCCAAAGTGATTCATCGGGAAAATCAGGACAGCGGCGACCCGTTTCATATGCGACTCAAAAGCCACTATGCCCACAAAGCGAATATTGCCCGCGAAGCGCTGGCATGGATCGAAGAAGGTATGGTGATAGCCCTGGACGCCAGCTCAACGTGCTGGTACCTGGCGCGACAGTTACCGGACATCAACATTCACGTCTTTACCAACAGCCAACCCATTTGCCAGGAATTGGCTAAACGCGAACACCTTCAGCTCATCAGCTCCGGCGGTCGCCTTGAGCGTAAATACGGTTGCTATGTTAACCCCTCGCTCATCTCGCAGCTCAAACCACTCGAGATCGATCTGTTTATTTTTTCCTGCGTAGGGATCGACAGCGACGGCGCACTCTGGGACTCTAACGCGACCAATGCCGACTTCAAGTCCATTCTGCTTAAACGCGCAGCGCAGTCATTATTGCTGATCGATAAAAGTAAATTTAATCGTTCGGGGGAGGCCCGGATTGGGCATCTGGATGATGTGACGCATATTATTTCAGATACGCCGCTGATTGAAACAATGCAGGCCGGATGAGGCATTTACGCCTTCATCCGGCCTGCAATTTTACCTTATCGCTCGTCGCGACGACCACCAACAGCAGCCCACAGGCGACGGACGTGCACGGTGACTTCTTCACGGTCATGATACAGCTGACGCGCCTGAATCTGGGCATTTACGCCATGCTCGTCAAGCTGTGCCTGAATATAAGCCAGGTTTTGCGACACCTCTTCGTAGCGTTTTTTCATCGGCAGCTTGAGGTTGAAGATAGTCTCACGACACCAGCCGCTGACCAGCCACTGCGCCATCAGGGCGGCAACCTTCGCGGGCTTTTCCACCATGTCGCAAACCATCCACGAAATGTTATTGCGATTTGGCCGGTACTTAAATCCGTCTTCGCGCAGCCAGGTAACTTGTCCGGTATCCATCAGGCTTTGCGCCATCGGACCATTATCCACGGAGTAAACCCACATGTTGCGTTTAACCAGTTGATAGGTCCAACCGCCCGGGCATGCCCCTAAATCCACCGCATACATTCCGTTAGCCAGACGTTCATCCCACTCATCGGCAGGAATGAACACGTGCAGCGCTTCTTCCAGCTTCAGTGTTGAACGGCTCGGCGCATCGGCCGGGAACTTCAGACGCGGAATGCCCATGTAGAACGGGGAGTTATTGTCAGGCCAGGAATAGCCGGTATAGCAGCAGCCAGGTGCGATAAAGAACACATGAACCACCGGACGTTTTGGCGTTTCATATTTTGCCAGCACGCCCGCTTCCCGCAGCGCCGCGCGCAGTGGTACGGTAAATTTACGGCAAAATTTAACCAACTCTTTGCTTTCATTGGTATCAGCAACTTCAACGCGCAGATCGCCGCCTTTCTCCACCACGCCCTGCAACATGCCGACAATCGGCGTAATGCGGTCTTCCGGCGGTAAATATTGCAGCAGTTCACCCACCACAAACATTTGACGGGCAAAGATCAGCGAGCTAAACGGCAACTCTTTCACTAACTTTTCGGCATCGTCCTGCTGATAGCATTCGAAGATGACGTAACCCGCATTGTCTTTCACGCGGGCAAAACCGAAGATTTCCCGGCGTCCTGCTTTATCTGTAATTTCTGCGGCGCACTCTTTTTCAAAACCTGGGCGACACAACAATACAACCTTATTCATGGCTAACGCCCTTACGTTTCAATCGAATAGCGCCCACTAACATCAGCGCCCAGCCCACAAGGAAGCTGAAACCGCCGACGGGGGTAACAAACGCCCACAGGCGTAAATGCGAGAGTGCGAGGCAATACAGGCTGCCGCTAAACAGCACGGTTCCTAATGCCAAAAACACGCTACTCCAGTAAAACCAAATGCTAATGCGCCGCTGCATGGCGACGGCCAGGCCAAATATAGCCAGCGTATGGAACGCCTGATACTCGAGGCCAGTCTGGATCCACCCCATCTCAACGACACCGAGGGTTTTACTCAGAACATGTGCCCCAAAGGCGCCCAACGCCACAAAGATAAAGCCACTTACGGCGGCAAAAATCAGCATAAAACGGCTGGTCATGTGAATACCCTACGTAAATTATTGTTCATAACGAAAGCGGAATTTTTCTTGTTCCGTGGCCGCTTTCGCCAGAATCCACTGACGGAAGGCGGCTATTTTACCCAGTTCTGCCTGACTGTCATGACAAACCAGATAAAATGCGTTTTTGCTGACCAGAACATCATTAAACGGACAGACCAGACGTCCGGCTTCTATTTCGGATTGCGCCATGACGTTATTAGCCAACGCAATTCCCTGTCCATGGATAGCAGCCTGGAGCACCATGGCGCTATGGCTGAAGATGGGTCCCTGCTGTACGTTGATATGATTCAGGCCAAGCTGGCGCGTATAGGCTTGCCAGTCACGGCGCGACGCATCGTGCAATAATGTGTGTTTCGCCAGATCTTCGGGCGTCTTTAGCGGTTTATCACCGGTGAGTAATAGCGGCGAGCAGACCGGCAATAAATATTCTGCGTACAATTTTTCAACGCGCAGACCCGGCCAGTTGCCACGTCCGTAGAAAATCGCCACATCAACATCGTCAGCCAGTTTGTCTTCCTGACGGTCCACCGCCTGGATCCTGACATCGATTCCCGGATAAGCTGAGTTAAAGCTAGAGAGTCTGGGAACCATCCATTGGATTGCAAAACTGGGCAATAAACTCACGGTGAGCGCACCTTTTGCACTGCGTGCCTGAAGTTTACGCGTCGCGTCGGTTAATTGCGAAAAAATCTCTTTGATGTCGAGAAAGTAGCTTTGGCCTTCTTCCGTTAACAGCAAAGATCGATTGCGTCGACGAAACAGCTTCAGCCCCAGGAAATCCTCAAGTGACTTGATTTGATGACTTACTGCGGCCTGCGTCACAAAAAGCTCTTCTGCTGCGCGAGTAAAGCTCAAATGACGCGCTGCAGCATCAAAAACACGCAACGCATTTAGGGGTGGTAATCGTTTTGACATGACTTTTAGGCTTTGATGTTAAATGAATTTAACAATTAACCAACAGGTTGTAACCTATTAGTTTTTTTTATCTGAGCCATTATAAATTGTCCGTTGAGGTTCTACCAGCAAATACCTATAGTGGCGGCACTTCCTGAAGCCGGAACGAAAAGTTTTATCGGAATGCGTGTTCTGGTGGGCTTTTGGCTTACGGTTGTGATGTTGTGTTGTTGTGTTTGCAATTGGTCTGCGATTCAGACCATGGTAGCAAAGCTACCCTTTTTCACTTCCTGTACATTTACCCTGTCTGTCCATAGTGATTAATGTAGCACCGCCAAATTGCGGTGCTTTTTTTTGTCCGACTCTTTGTCGATGGACGACCGGTTAGTTATCCAGTTCTACCATCTCTTTCACATCGGTACGGTTAATCTGCTGTTTGTTGCCGTTAGCGTCTTTATACGAAATCATCCCCGTTTCATTGTCGGTCTGTGGCTTACCATCAGATACGATTGATCGACCATCATTGGTGTGCATCACGTAATTCGAACCAGAACAGGCGCTCAGGGCAAAAGTCAGCATACAAGCAGAGATAATTGCGGCAGTCTTTTTCATCTTTTTCTCCTTAAAGCGATTTATGCTATTAAAAACACACTCCGTAACAGGCTAAATTGCTCGCCTAACGGTATATAGCATAAGACACTGCGTGGACTTTGCCAGGATATCCAGAGTATTCCGATGGTTAGCCCCCCCCTTGTATCAGCGCCCTTTTTGCGCCACGATCGGTTTACTGAACTGAGGAATACCATGAACGCTTTTAACCCCGCGCAGTTTCGCGCGCAATTTCCCGCACTCAACGATGCTGGCGTCTATCTCGACAGCGCTGCTACCGCACTGAAGCCGCAGGCAGTGATTGAGGCCACCCATCAGTTTTATAGCCTGAGCGCCGGGAACGTCCACCGCAGCCAGTTTGCCGAAGCACAGCGCCTGACCGCACGCTATGAAGCCGCACGGGAAAAAGTCGCAAGCCTGATTAATGCGCCGGATGACAAAACAATCGTCTGGACCCGCGGTACGACGGAAGCGATCAACATGGTTGCCCAAAGCTATGCGCGACCGCGCTTACAACCGGGTGATGAGATTATCGTTAGCGCAGCAGAACATCATGCCAACCTCGTGCCCTGGCTGATGGTGGCGGAGCAAACGGGGGCGAAGGTCGTCAGGCTGCCGCTTAACGCCCATTTATTGCCAGACGTTGAAAGCCTCGCGCAACTCATCACTCCACGCAGTCGCATTCTGGCGCTTGGGCAGATGTCGAACGTTACCGGCGGTTGCCCGGATTTGGCCCGCGCCATTACGCTCGCCCATGCGGCTGGCATGGTGGTGATGGTGGATGGTGCACAGGGGATTGTCCATTTCCCCGCCGACGTACAGCAATTAGACATTGATTTCTATGCGTTCTCGGGCCACAAGCTGTATGGCCCCACCGGCATTGGCGTGCTGTACGGTAAACCGGAACTGCTGGATGCCATGTCTCCCTGGCTCGGTGGCGGTAAAATGATTAGCGAAGTTAGTTTTGACGGTTTCACCCCCCAGGCTGCTCCATGGAAGCTGGAGGCCGGTACGCCTAACGTTGCTGGCGTTATCGGGCTAAGCGCGGCGCTCGAATGGCTGGCGGACGTTGACGTGGTGCAGGCCGAAAACTGGAGCCGGGGTCTGGCGACGCTGGCAGAAGATGCGCTGGCGAAACGCCCCGGCTTTCGCTCCTTCCGCTGCCAGGACTCCAGTCTGTTAGCCTTTGATTTCGCAGGCGTTCATCACAGCGACATGGTGACGCTGCTGGCCGAATATGGCATTGCGCTGCGTGCAGGACAACACTGTGCGCAACCGCTGCTGGCAGAACTGGGCGTATCCGGGACGCTACGCGCCTCATTTGCACCTTATAATACGCAAAGTGATGTAGATGCGTTGGTCGCAGCCGTTGACCGCGCGCTGGAAATATTGGTGGATTAATGACAAGCCCTCTGTTCGCCGGACACCCGTTTGGCACAACCGTAACGGAAGAGACGTTACGCAATACCTTTACCTCGCTCACCCAGTGGGAAGATAAATATCGCCAGCTGATTCTGCTGGGTAAGCAGTTGCCAGCGCTTCCGGATTCGCTAAAGGCGCAGGCCAAAGAGATCGCGGGCTGCGAAAACCGCGTTTGGCTGGGGCATACCCTTCATGAGAATGGTACTTTGCATTTCTTCGGCGACAGCGAAGGTCGCATTGTACGCGGGCTGCTGGCGGTATTACTCACGGCGGTCGAAGGTAAAACTGCAGCCGAGTTACTGGCGCATTCGCCTATGGCATTATTTGACGAGCTAGGTTTACGCGCGCAGCTCAGCGCCTCGCGTACCCAGGGGCTGCATGCTCTGAACGAGGCGATTCTTGAGGCTGCCCGACAGGTTTGATGGTTGCCGGATGGCGACGCGAACGCGTCTTATCCGGCACATCACACTCAACTCTGGCGCGCCGCTTTCGCCATCATCTTCTTCAGCGCGTGTGAGACGGCAACAAAGCCAAAGGTGGCGGTCACCATAGTGGCCGCGCCAAAACCGGATGCGCAATCCATTCGCTTCGGCCCTTCCGCCGTCGCTTTCATCGCACATACCGAGCCATCTGCCTGCGGGTAAACCAGCGCTTCGGTCGAGAACACACAGTCCACGCCCAACTTGCCTTTGCTGTTTTTCACCACGCCAAAATCGCTTTTCAGTCGCTCGCGTAGCTTGGCTGCCAGCGGATCCTGGATAGTTTTTGCCAAATCAACGACCTGTATCTGCGTCGGGTCGATCTGCCCTCCCGCACCACCGGTGGTCACCAGCGGAATTTTGTTACGCCGACACCAGGCGATCAGTGCCGCTTTTGGGCGCACGCTGTCAATCGCATCAATGACATACGAATAACCCGCACTCATATACTCAGCAACATTATCCGGCGTGACAAAATCATCGACCACGTTCACCCGGCACTCCGGGTTAATCTGACGGATACGTTCAGCCATCACTTCAGCTTTTGCCTGGCCGACGTTATCGCGCAGAGCATGGATCTGGCGGTTAGTATTGGTGACGCACACATCATCCATATCGATGAGCGTGATGGCACCAATACCGGTACGCGCCAGCGCTTCCGCCGCCCACGACCCTACCCCGCCAATCCCGACCACACAAACGTGCGATTGGGCAAACAACTGCAGCGCATTTTCGCCATACAGACGCGCCGTACCGCCAAAACGCTGGCGCCAGGCATCACTGATAACCACAGACATAACACCTCAAATTCATTAATATCGAGCGCCATCCGGCTATTAACCGCTGAACACGTTACCCGTACCCGGCGCTGTTTTCAGTACCCAGACGCGACCGTAGTGATTATACCACCCCGCACGGTGTCCGGCGTCAGCACCAATGCCCTGATAGATATCGAAGTGTTGCCCTTTAATAGCGCCACCCACATCTAACGCCACCATCAGGCGCAGTTCGTACTGGCCGGTAAACTTGCCGTTATTGTCCAGTAACGGGACTTCCGCCAGCAATGTTGTGCCCGCCGGAATGATACTGCGGTCAGAAGCCACAGATGCGCGGCCAATCAACGGTACCGCGCTGGCCCCTTTGACCGGTGCAAAAGATTGCGGTTTAAAGAAGACAAACGATGGGTTCTGCTCCAACAGCTCACGCACTTCGGCTTCGCTGTGCGTTTCACCCCAATGGCGAATAGCCTGCATCGACATATCTTCTTTTTTCACTTCGCCACGATCGATAAGCACCTTACCGATGCTGCGATAGGCGTGGCCGTTTTTCCCGGAATAGCTAAAGAAGTTAAGCGGACTGCCATCGCCAAAATCGATGTAACCACTGCCCTGCACATCCATAATGAAGTTATCCATCAGGGAGTTGCTGTATGCCAGAATGTAGTTGTCGCTCAGCGCACCCGCGTAAATCTCGGCACGGCTTGGTAAGCGCCCACGTTTTGGCGGCATGCGATAGATAGGATACTGAAACTCGCCCTGGCGCGTATGGCGCGCCTGAATAACCGGCGTGTAGTAACCGGTAAACTGGACGTTACCGTAGTTGTCCGCCCCTTCCATTTGCCAGGCATCAATACCAAACTGGCGCATACTGCGCGTATCACCGCCTGCACGTAACCACTGCTGGATAGCGTTGTAAACGTTGCTCTGGTTGCCGTACAAACGTGGCGAAGCGCTGCGAATTTGATTAACCTGCTCGGCGAAATCACCGGCATTGATTGGTGCGCCAACCGCATCAGGCTGGTTCACCAGTGAGAAAGGCTGGGTAAATTTCCCGTCTTTATACTGCTGCCCACGATCGGTGGGTTTTGAGGAACACGCGGCGAGCATCGCGACGACTGCTCCCGCAAGAAGATATTTTGCCCAACGTCCTTTCATTGTTCTCGTCTTATGTTGCCTGAATGCGAGACGAAGATAACAAACCCCCGAACCTAATGAAATGCGTATACATACCCGAACGCAAATTTTGAGCAAAAAACAATCCAGAATGCGTTGTTTTTGTTCATTTTCACCTTAAAAACGTGATCAAGGTGAAAAAAGGGTTGCATGAAAATGCGAGCAGAGTATAGTGCGCATCCACGGACGCGGGGTGGAGCAGCTTGGTAGCTCGTCGGGCTCATAACCCGAAGGTCGTCAGTTCAAATCTGGCCCCCGCAACCAATTAAAATTTGATGAAATAAAAGCAGTACGGTGACGCGGGGTGGAGCAGCCTGGTAGCTCGTCGGGCTCATAACCCGAAGGTCGTCGGTTCAAATCCGGCCCCCGCAACCAATCAAATTTGATAAACTATAAAGCAGTACGGTGACGCGGGGTGGAGCAGCCTGGTAGCTCGTCGGGCTCATAACCCGAAGGT
The DNA here is from genome assembly GCF_030336655.1 of Citrobacter sp. Cb041. Taxonomy (NCBI): domain Bacteria; kingdom Pseudomonadati; phylum Pseudomonadota; class Gammaproteobacteria; order Enterobacterales; family Enterobacteriaceae; genus Citrobacter; species Citrobacter sp. Cb041. The sequence continues at coordinate 146,632 of NZ_JAOWDD010000040.1, forward strand.
CGTCGGTTCAAATCCGGCCCCCGCAACCAACATTATAAACACCCTAAAGGGTGTTTTTTTGTATCTGCGGTCCATAAAAAAAGCGCTTTTCAGCGCTTTTTTGTTATCCCCTTCTCGCCAGCGTCGCACCATCGGCAAAGTAGGCTTTGATCCCCGCCAAAATCGACTCTGCAACTTCCTGCTGGAAGGTCGCAGTTTTGAGCTTGCGCTCTTCCTCAACGTTACTGATAAATGCGGTTTCCACCAGAATAGACGGAATATCCGGCGCTTTAAGTACCGCAAACCCGGCTTGTTCAACCTGGTTCTTATGCAGATTGTTAACTTTACCGAGCTTATTCAATACCGCTTTACCAAACTTCAGGCTGTCGGCGATGGTCAGCGATTGCACCATATCAAACATGGTATGGTCGACGTAGCGATCGCCGCTCTTGCTGACGCCGCCAATCAAATCCGAGGCGTTCTGAGTTTGCGCCAGATATTTCGCGGCGGTGCTGGTCGCCCCTTTAGTCGAGAGCGCAAATACCGACGAACCTCTGGGCTGTCGACTGGTGAATGCATCAGCATGGATAGAGACAAACAGGTCTGCACGCTGCTTCTGCGCTTTCGCCACGCGGACTTTAAGCGGAATGAAGATATCTTCATTTCGCGTCATAAAGACCTTCATGTTGCCCTCTTTCTCTATGAGGGCTCGCAGGCGTCGGGCAATCTGCAGCACCACATCTTTTTCACGCGTCTTGTATTTCCCCACCGCACCGGAGTCCTCTCCGCCATGCCCTGGGTCGAGCATAATGACAATGGGACGATCGCGCCCCGCTTTACCCGGCTGCGGGCCACTTTGCGCAGGCGGCACCTGTTTGTCCAGATCGCCCTTGTTGTATTCTTCCAGCAACGCCAGCAGCGGATCCTGAACATCCTGGGCATTCGCGGGATAGAGATCCATCACCAGACGTTCTTTAAAGCCTGCCACCGGAGCCAGCGCAAAAAGTTGCGGCTTCACATTCTGTTTCAGCTCGAACACCATCCGCACGGTCTGTGGGTCAAACTGCCCGACGCGCGCCGATTTAATATACGGATCGTCAGGACGGATCTGCGCCCCCATGCCCTTGAGCACCGAGTTCAAATTAACGCCTTCAATATCCACAACCACACGCTCAGGATTACTCAGGGCAAACTGTTTGTATTTCAGCAGACGGTTAGATTCTACCGTGACGCGGGTGTAGCTGGACGCTGGCCAGACACGTACGGCAACGACCTGACTCATGGCAGCCAGACCAACCTGGCTGACGCTCAAAAGCCACATAGCACCCGCACCTTTCAGTAAACGGCGGCGACTGATTGCTGAATTGGATCCCGACATGCTTCTCCCGAGCAAAAAGAAATCTTTATTGAGGTAATACGTAAAACGTCTGAATTGACCGGAAACTTTAGCGAATGACGCATAATCTGTCATCTATAAAAGGGTAAACATTCTTTTTATATTCACGGCATTACTGAGAAAAATCTTCGGCATGGGTAAAAATTACGCTTGCGCACAGCGTCAAAACAGAATAAAAATACACAAATTACGAATAATCATGCAATGAGGGTGTGCCGTGGTGAAGGAGCGTAGAACCGAACTGGTACAGGGATTCCGCCATTCTGTTCCCTATATCAATACCCATCGGGGAAAGACGTTTGTCATTATGCTGGGCGGCGAAGCCATCGAGCATGAAAACTTTTCCAGTATCGTCAATGACATTGGCCTTCTTCATAGCCTCGGCATCCGCCTTGTCGTGGTCTATGGCGCACGACCGCAGATTGATGCCAATCTTGCGGCACATCATCATGAACCGGTGTACCACAAGAATACGCGCGTTACCGACGCTAAAACCCTGGAGCTGGTCAAACAGGCGGCAGGGTTACTTCAGCTTGATATTACCGCCCGCCTGTCAATGAGCCTGAATAATACGCCATTGCAGGGGGCGCACATCAATGTGGTCAGCGGTAATTTTATTATCTCCCAGCCGCTGGGCGTTGATGACGGCGTGGATTACTGCCATAGCGGACGTATTCGTCGTATTGATGAAGATGCCATTCACCGCCAGTTAGACAGTGGCGCGATTGTGCTGATGGGCCCGGTCGCCGTTTCCGTCACCGGTGAGAGCTTTAACCTGACTTCAGAAGAGGTCGCCACGCAGTTGGCTATCAAACTGAAGGCAGAGAAAATGATCGGCTTTTGCTCCTCTCAGGGCGTCACCAACGATGATGGCGATATTATTTCCGAGCTGTTTCCTAACGAAGCCCAGGCGCGCGTTGAGTTGCAGGAAGAGCAAGGCGATTACAGCTCCGGCACAGTGCGCTTTCTGCGTGGGGCAGTGAAAGCCTGTCGCAGTGGGGTACGGCGCTGCCATCTGATCAGCTATCAGGAAGATGGCGCATTGCTGCAGGAACTGTTCTCCCGTGACGGGATCGGTACGCAGATCGTAATGGAAAGCGCCGAGCAGATCCGCCGCGCTACCATTAACGATATCGGCGGGATTCTGGAGCTGATCCGTCCGCTGGAGCAGCAAGGCATTCTGGTACGTCGCTCCCGCGAACAACTGGAAATGGAGATCGACAAATTCACGATTATTCAGCGCGATAACCTGACCATCGCCTGCGCCGCTCTGTACCCGTTCCCGGAGGAGAGAATTGGCGAAATGGCGTGCGTGGCGGTGCATCCGGACTACCGTAGCTCATCGCGCGGGGAAGTATTGCTGGAGAGGATCGCCGCGCAGGCCCGGCAAATGGGACTGAGCAAACTGTTCGTGCTGACCACGCGCAGCATCCACTGGTTCCAGGAACGTGGTTTCACGCCGGTGGATATCGACCTGCTGCCGGAAAGCAAGAAAGAGATGTACAACTATCAGCGGCGGTCAAAGGTACTGATGGCGGATTTGGGGTAGTGGTCGTTGCCGGATGCGGTATAAATGCCTTATCCGGCGACGAATTTTATTGATTAAACAACGCCGACAATCCGCTGCGACGTTCGGTGCGGGTGGCAATGGCGTTACTTAATATCCGCTCATCGGCATACAGTGACAGACGCCGGCGCGCGCGGGTGACGGCGGTATAGACCAGCTCGCGGGTAACCACAGGTGAATGCTGGCTAGGTAAAATCAACGCCGCATGGTCAAACTCAGATCCCTGCGATTTGTGCACGGTCATCGCCCAGGTGGTTTCATGTTCAGGTAAGCGACTGGGCTGGACTGATTTGATAGAACCGTCCGGCAGCGCAAACCACACCCTCAGGCCCTGTCCACGATCGAGGGCAATGCCGATATCACCGTTAAATAATCCCAGCGAACTGTCATTGCGCGCGATCATCACCGGTCTTCCCTCATACCAGCGGCTATGCGTTGAACGATGAATTTTACGTTTTTGCGCCATCACCTGCTCAAGGCGTTCATTCAAACCACCCACGCCAAACGGACCTTCACGCAGGGCACACAACAGCTGATACTCATTGAAGGCCTGAATGACGGCATCCGGCTCAGCGCCCTCTCGCAGTAAATCCAGATAGTGCCCATAACCCGCCAGCGCCTCATCCAACATCGCGGCGTAATCTTCGCTGCTATGTAGCGTGCGTTTTTCAATGTCGCTAAACCCCTGCTGGAAGACCGTTTTGAGCGCGGCTTTGTCACCACGATTAATCGCAGCAGCCAACTGACCGATTCCGGAATCGCTACCGAAACGGTAACTCTTTTGCAGCAGACACAAACTGTCGCGCAAAGCGGCGGCCTGAGTTCCCGGACCTGCCGGAATAGCGCTTCCGGTCAGACGACTGAGCTGGCGGGCGCGTTCCGGGGTAAACCCGTCACCGACGAAAGCACAGATATCCCCCAGCACCGCCCCCGCTTCGACGGAAGCGAGCTGGTCACGATCGCCAAGAAAAATCACCCGCCCGTGCGGCGGCAGCGCATCGATAAGGCGCGACATCATCGGCAAATCAATCATCGAGGCTTCATCCACCACCAGCACATCCAGATGCAGCGGGTTTCCCGCATGATGGCGCAGGCGCTGACTGCCTGGTTGAGCGCCTAATAATCGATGCAACGTACTGGCGTCATCGGGAATGCGTTTCTTTTGCTCTTCGGTTAACGGCAGTTCTCGTAGCGCTGCGCCCAGCGAGGCAGTCAGGCGCGCTGCCGCCTTTCCAGTAGGAGCCGCCAGACGAATACGGCAGCGTTCTCCCTCCGCCATCTGAATCAACGCAGCCAAAAGCCTCGCAACTGTTGTCGTTTTTCCGGTCCCCGGCCCGCCGGAGATCACCGATATACGACGGGTCAACGCCACCGCAGCGGCCACTTTTTGCCAGTTAACACCTTCCGCTGGTGGAAACAACGCCGCCAGCGTGTGGGTCAGCCGTTGTTCATCCACCTCAATGGCGTGGTTAACTTCACTGAAAAAGCGAGCCACCGCCCGTTCGTTATGCCACATCCGGTTCAGATACAAGCGATCGCTGTGCAGCACCAGCGGCGTGGGTTGCTCACCACGGCTTACCGCCCCAGAGGCCAGCAGACATTCCGTCCAGTCTTCTGGCTCCCCCACTTCAGCGAGCCAGGCGCTTAAAAGGGGATGGGCATCCTCGCTCAGGGATAACCGTGAAAGTGGTAAGCAGACGTGCCCTTCTCCTGCTTCACGACTGAGCAACGCCGCCGCCAGCGCAACGGCAGGGTTGTCATTTCCGGCAACCGCCAGCGCAAACTGGGCATCCAGAGGCCGGAGCTGTTTTTGCTCCACAGCCTCCAGTAATCGTTTCTGGATTGTCATGACATCTCCTCCAGTGGCGCACCGACAAACATCTCGTCCATCAAGGCGATTAACTCCCCGTCAGGTCGGGTCGCGTAAATTCCCTGTTGCGGATTTTCACTATCAATGCCACGCAAGAAGAGATAAATAACGCCGCCAAAATGGCGTTCATAATCGTAATCAGCAATGCGATGGCGCAAGTAGCGATGCAGCGCCAGGGTATAAAGTTGATACTGCAGGTCGTAGCGATGCGCCTGCATGGCAGAGGCCATCGCCTGCTGCGTATACGCTGAGCTGTCTTCCCCCAGCCAGTTCGATTTGTAATCGAGAAGGTAATAACGCCCCTGGTGGCGGAAAACCAGGTCAATAAATCCTTTCAGCATGCCGCGTACCTGCATAAATTCCAACGCAGGGCACCCCGCGGAGAGCGGATCGTATTGGCGAATTAACGCATCAAGTTGGCTGGCCATCAGCGGCTGCGAAATCGGCAGGTAAAACTCCATCTCCACCTGTTTTTCACGCGCGGAAAGATGGCTCAAACTCACGCCCGTCTCGTTGAGAGGCGCCTGCAAAATGGCGTCCAGCCATTCGGTCAAAACCGGCGTCCAGTGCGCGTCATAACCGCCCAACGCCAGTTTTTCCTCGACCCAACTCGGATCTACCGGTTGAGTAAAGTCGAGATCTTCAAACAGGCTATGCAAGAATGTACCTGGCGAAGCGCCGCGCGGGAACTGATGCGGTGTAAGCCCTGACTCTTCAATAACCTCACCAACGCCTGCGGCATCAATATCCAGTCGCGGGATCAGATCCTGCGCGATTCCATGCCCTCGCTGTTGCAGACCGGAATAACTGGTCACGCGCCAGCTATCGCCGGGCGTACGCTGTAGTATTTTCGCACTCAGTTCGCAGCTAACAGTCTGTGCAACCTGCCAGGGTTCACCGTCAGGCTGCGCAGGCGTCTGGCAGGCAATATCGTCGCTACACAGCGCTTCAATCGCACTACGCAGACCCGCGGCATCCATCAGCTCACCTTTTTGCAACAGGCGACCAAGGGCGCTGTGATGCACATCGGTATCCCCTTTTTTATCGCCCCGACGTCGCACCAACGGCGCCACGCCAAGGCTGCAGTGCCATACCGAACGGGTTAGCGCGACATAGAGCAAACGCAGGTCTTCCGCCAGACGCTCCGCTTCAGCCAGCTCAACGCTCTCCTCGGCATCGCTGAGATCCAGCACGGCTTCAAAAGAGCTGCGATCGTGGTAGAAAGCCTGATCCTGGACGCGGAAATTCGTGATAAACGGCAACCAGACCAGCGGATACTCCAGCCCTTTCGATTTATGGATAGTGACGATTTTGACCAGATGCTTGTCGCTTTCCAGCCTGAGCTGCTGGCTGGATGCGTTGCTGTCGGGTTCAAGAATATGCTGAGACAGCCAGCGCACCAGCGCATGCTCGCTTTCCAGCTGCGAGCCTGCTTCCTGCAACAGTTCGCTGATGTGTAAAATATCGGTCAGGCGGCGTTCGCCCCCCGCCGTCGCCAGCAGGTTTTCCGCAATCTGGCGGGTTGTCATCAGCGCGCGCAGCATCGGCATCACGCCGCGTTTATGCCAGATCTGACGATAGCCATCAAACTCTTCGACCACCGCATCCCAGGCATTTTCGTCGTTATTTAAGGCTTCAAGATCCTGCGCATTCAGCCCCATCATTGAGGTCGCCAGCGCGCTACGCAGTGTGTTCTCACGTTCCGGCGTCATCACCGCCTGCAGCACCCACAGCAACTCCCGCGCTTCCAGCGTTTCAAATACGCTGTCACGGTTGGAAAGGTAGACGGAGGGAATTGCCAGCTGCGTCAGCGCATCACGGACCAGTGCCGCCTCCTGGCGGCTACGAACCAGTACGCTGATATCCGACGCGCGTACCGGACTGGATGTTTTACCACTGACCAGTTGCGCAGCGCCAGACTGCCCGGCCTTAAGCCAGTCGCGAATTTGCGTGGCGCACACCTGGGCCATGTAGTTCTGATAATCGCCTACGCCGCAGCTTTCCCCTTCCATCAGCCACATGCTCATGGCTGGCTGTGTCTCACCATGTAAAACAAACCGAAACGACTGGTTTTTTTCTGCAAATTTTACCGGGCTAAAGGGGATTTCGCGGAACATAAAGGCGTCATCCATCTGGCTGAAAAGCGTATTTACGCTATTGACCATGCCGGGGGCCGAACGCCAGTTGGTATCGAGCGTATAGTGTGCGCTGACCTCGCTGCGCGCCTTCATATAGGTGAAGATATCCGCGCCGCGGAACGCGTAAATCGCCTGTTTTGGGTCGCCAATCAGCAGCAGTGCGGTATCCGGCTGATGCTGCCAGATCCGGCGAAAAATACGGTACTGCTGCGGATCGGTATCCTGAAATTCATCGATCATCGCGACCGGAAAACGGGTACGGATAGCCGTCGCCAGGGCATCGCCGCTTTCACTGCGCAACGCCGCATCCAGACGGCTGAGCATATCGTCAAAGCCTAGCTCACCGCGGCGTCGTTTCTCCTCGGCAACCGCCGAACGGATCTCCGCCAGCGCCCGGGTGATCACCAGATCGCGGAGAGTTAACGGTTCGCTAAGCAGTTCATCAATAGCGACAAACAGCGGGTGCTGAGGGGTTATTCCGCCCGCTTTAGTGCGCTCTTCCAGAAAACGCTGTGAGAATTTCTCCAGCGCGTCAGGAAGCTGATAACTTTGGGTTTGTTCTTGCGCCCATGCGCTGATCTTTTCGATCCACTTACCCTGGTTACCACGGTTAAATTTACGCCGGTCGATCCCGGAGGCTTCCAGCAGGCCATCCAGCTCATCAACGGAATCACGCCATTGCTGCTTGATCTGGTTAATGCGCGTGAGAATTTGTTCGTGCCGGGAAGCCAGCGTTTCGTCATCAGACGGCGGAGCCTTGATGACCGGCGCTTCCCCCTGCAGATAGCGATCGATGTCTCTCAGCAGAGCCTGCGGTCCTTTCCACGTTTCAAAAATCACCTGCGCAATGTCGCGGGGTAGCGGATAGCAGTGCCGACGCCAGAAGTCCGCACAGGCCTGATAGCGCAGCAGCGATTCATCTTCTATCAGTTGCTGTTCGAACAGCATGCCTGATTCAAAGGCGTTGAGACTGAGCATACGCTGACAAAAGCCGTGGATGGTAAACACCGCCGCTTCATCCATCTGTCTTTCAGCCAATAGCAGCCAGTGAGCGGCCTGTTTTTTATCGGCGATTTCATCTAACAAACGGGCATATAGCGGGTTGTCGGTCTTTTCACGCAGGCAGGCAATTCGCAGTTCATGAATGTTGCTACGAATTCGACCGCGCAACTCTTCGGTGGCTGCCTCGGTGAAGGTGACCACGAGCAGTTCTTCAACGGTCAGAGGACGAGGAAAGGCGGCAGAGCCGCCCAGTCCAAGCAGTAAACGTAAATACAGGGCGGCGATGGTAAAGGTTTTACCGGTGCCCGCAGAGGCTTCAATCAGGCGCTCGCCCGTCAGGGGCAAGCGCAGTGGATCAAGGGACTCAGCGGCATCATTCATTCTTATCACTCATCAGGGGTAAGGTTTGCTGCAACGCGCTGACGGTCTGCCACACTTTCCAGCCTTCCGGGTGCACATATTCTGCTTTCCCGTTCTGACTGCCGGAAACCTGTGACAGTATCGCCATGCCTTGCGGCTCAACCACCGCCTGATGGAAGAAGTCGGCAAGTTTTTGCGGCGTCAGCAGTTTAATCTGAGCCACTATTTTATCACGTGAATCGAAGCGCATATTGCCGCGATCAAAATCTTTGCTTAACTGTGAGGCTTCTTCCCCCAGCGTTTGCGGCGCCTGCAGCATTTGCGCAATAATCGCCTGCTGAATTTGCGCAAACTCTTCAGGTTTCATCGCCCGCAGCTTCGCTTCCGCCGTCGGGAAGAACGCTTTATAACGCTCCCAAAGGTAAGACGGCTGCTTATCATTGCTTTGCAGCAGGAACCCCATTCCCCACTGACGGCCAATACTCATTGGGAAAGCAAATACAGCGTAGCCTAACTGCTCTTCAGTACGCAGTTGATTGTAGAACCACGGCTGAACAATCTGCCCTAACATGGCGCTGTAGGCTGAACTAGCGTATTCATCGTATCCGGTTGGCACAAATACCGCCGCCAGCGCGGAGTCCGTGCTACTGCCTGCTTTTTCAAAGATGACGGACTGCTTCTTGTCCACAACCACATCTTTATTGCGACACCACTGTGACCCGTTAGCGCCAAGCTGTTGTTGGATATCCCGCGCCATGGTCGTCGCCTGAGCGGCGCTCATATTACCAATTACCAGGAATTCAGGCCGCGCACCGGTTTTTAAGGCGTCGCGGTACGCCATCACCTCTTTCAGGGTGATGGAAGGCAGTAGCTTACGGCGCTCATCGCGTGAGAAGTACGGCACCTGAGAAAGCATTTGCACTGGCATAATTGCCTGATCGTAGGCTTTACCCTTCTCTGCAGAATCCATCATCTGGGCATACCAGGATTTCGCCTGTTCCAGCTGTTCATCCGTTGAGGTGTAGCTGAAATAGCCGCTCAGCAGCGCCTGAAAAAGCTGCGGCAGACGTTGGGTATAGCCGTTGGCGTTAAGCATCAACCCATTGTTAGCGTTGGTAGAGAAACCAATTCCACCTACCGACGCCTGGTTGCTTAACTGATCGAGCGCAATCCCCGCCAGGTAATCGTTAAGTGCGAATAATACCTGGTTGCGAGCGCTGTCCATGGCCTTCGGGTTACGCAGGATCACGCTGACGTCAGCCTTCGGCTCACTGGCAAAATACTGGCTCGGCGCATACACCACGCGTAGATCCGGCTCATCAACGATCAGTTCCGGGTGAGCGTATTTATTATCCGTTTTAATCAGCGTGAAATCATCCGGAATGTAGGGGTTCAACTCCGGTAACGACAGCGCAATGCCCTGCGCTTTTTGCTGCCAGTCGGCAAAGGTTTTGTCGCTGATTTTATCCACCTGGTAAGGCGCATCGACAAAATAAGCGGTTTTATTATGCGGTTCTTTCGCACTGATATACCAGATACGCGCATTCTGTGGCGTCATCATTGCCAGGCGTTGCTCAACGGCTTTCACATCGTACTGGTCGGCAATATTCACCGCATCCAGCGTATGTTCGACAGGAACGCGGATCATGGTATCAGCCAGCCATTCCACGTAGTCCATATCACGGGTGATGGAGGGATAACGGAAATCGAGATCCAGTACGTGCGCCAGTTCGTCAAAATAGCGTTTATCGACGCCTTTATCGCGTAACAGATTGAGATAACTGAAAATTGCCGCAACAACTTCATCGCGGTTCGCCAGCCCTTTGTCGGTTAACGTCGCGGAAATGGCTAACACGCCGCTGTTCCCATTGACCACCGGATCGGAATCCGCACGAATACCTTCAACCAGTCCCTGCTTTTGCAGCCAGTCAGACAACGTTCCAGGGCTACGATTACCAATCAGATAGGTCACCAGCTCATCGGTTTTACTGCGGAACTGCGCGCTGTTGTTATCGATACGAAACTCGACGCGCAGTACTTTACGCGGCATTGCCGGAACATAGTGGATGATGACGCCCTTTTGCGCGTCGGTGACTACCGGTACGGTAATTTCAGGCTTTGCGATATTTCTGTTCGGTACGCGTCCAAAGGTGTCAGCAGCTATCCGCGCCAGCTCTGGCAGCGGTTTATTGCTATAAATCACCGCCTTCATCAGGTTCGCGGAGTAGTACTTTTCATGAAATTTTTGTAATGCCTGCACCACCGGGTTTCCCGGTTTATCGCTTAATGTCTCGAGATTTCCGCCGGAGAAACGCGAGCCAGGGTGCGCCGGGTTGATGGTCTCAGCACTCACCTGCGCCATACGCATCCCGTCTCGGGTACGCGCCAGCGTCAGCTCGGAGTTAACCGCGTTACGCTCACGATCGGCATATTTTTTATCCAGCAACGGATCGGCAATAGCGTCCGCCAGGCGATCCACCGCCCCCACCAACGCGTCGTTTTCGACTTCAAGATAGAAGGCCGTACGGTAAGGCGCGGTGCTGGCATTGTGGCTGCCGCCGTGCATTTTCAGGAATTCAGCCAGACTGTCCGGCTGTGGGTATTTTTTCGAGCCCATCAGACACATGTGTTCGAGATAATGCGCCAGCCCCTGATGCTCGTCCGGATCTTCCAGCGAGCCCACGGGAACCACCAGTGCAGAAAGGGATTTCACGGCCTGAGGATCGGATACCAGCAACACGACCATGCCGTTATCAAGGCGCACGGCCTGATACTGGCGGGTGTCTTTATCGCTTTTACGGATGGTTTCAGCTAAAGGCTGCCAACCGGTATCTGCCTGACTTACGGGAACCCAAAGGGCGACGAACAACAGTAATGCGCTGAACCAGGTGCTGCGGGGCATTCACAAACCTCATCATTAACGTATTCACCTGTTCACAGCAAAGCACGCATAAATACGTGGTCTGAACAGGGCAAGACTATGTGCTGAACGAGCCAGCATCCTCTCTTTGTAAGAATCAGTCCGTGACAGAATGCGCATCATAGTGGAAGCCATCGAACTGCGCAATTTTTATACAATCATCATGACTGATTAAAGCGAAAAATCGGTAACAGGTAGCGCTGAGACTGTAAAACAATGGTCTCCAGCGTAGCCGCATCCAGTTGACGCCAAAGACGCTGATACCAGATATCATCACCTTCACCCCGTACCATCATGTTGCCTTCATAGGCCTGCAGAAACTTACTGCGCGCTTTTTGCAACGTTGCATCGTCATCTAACATGGCATCATTTACGGCGTCATAACAGGTTTTTATCCAGGCGCCGCCGCTTTCGGGCAATACCAGCAATGGTGACGACATGCCTTCCCGATACCCGTCAATGAGCTGCGACAGGTACAGCAGCGCCTGCTCTGCATCCAGTGGCGGAAAACGCCATTCCCCGTCTTTACGCAGGAACAACCGGCTCTCTCCCGTACCGCCACTGGCACAATAGACAAGATGTTCCAGCCAAAGTTGCACCCCCTGCGCAATGCTTATTAAAGATGGGCGCCAGCGCAACAAACCGTCCTCTTGCACCTGTGGCAGCCAACCGGTGATTTGCACGCCGTTACAGTTAAGATCGATTTCCATACTCTGACAGGGCTGACGACAGGCGATAATGCGTCCAGCCAGCGACTGCATCTCCTGACGCTGCGTATCCCACAGAATTTCGCCAAATGGCCCATAGGGAAGCGTGCCCGCCGCACGAAAACGGCGAAACAGTTGTTCAGCATCCTTCTCTTCAACCAGCGTGTTAAGCAATTGCTGATTAAGCTGATAGCGGGTTAATCCTTCAAGAGTGAACGGTTCCGTTTCCGGGATCTCACTTTCTTCAGAGCGGAAGTTGACCCTCAGCCGCATCTGGAAAAAAGCCCTTACCGGATGAGCCCAAAATCGCTGCAGCGTTTCCAGCGTCAGCGTTTCAGGCATCTCAAAGGGAAGCGTCTGGACAAAATCCGTGTGCGCTTTTCCTGACAGGCTCGCCGCAGGCAGCCATTCCCGGGCATAGCTTTGCTGTTCGCCCGGCAGATAGTTTTGTGCATCAAAGGGCATACGGGTATGTAAACGAGTAATGTGTGCTTTTACCCGGGCCTCGCTTTGATCGCAGGTCAACGATTCATCGCCCGGCAGATAGTGGCTTTGCCCGATGTAGTCCATCAGTTCCTGCACCAGTACCGACGGGAAGCGCTCGCTGTTGTCCTGAATGGAGCGGCCAATGTAGCTGATGTAGAGCGTTTGCTGTGCTGAAATCAATGCTTCAAGAAACAGGTAGCGGTCATCATCGCGACGGCTGCGATCGCCCCTCATCGGTTTTTGACTCATCAAATCAAAGCCCAACGGCGCAAGCTGACGCGGATAAACGCCATCGTTCATACCCAGCAGGCACACCACCTTGAAAGGAATAGAGCGCATCGGCATCAGCGTACAAATGTTAACTGGCCCCGCCAGGAAGCGCTGGCTAATGCGCTCCTGGTCAAGACGCTGGGCCAGCTCATCACGCAATAGAGAAAGCGGTATGGCATCACCATACTCAGCCCCCAGACCTTCAGTGATAATGGCCTGCCACTGCTGTTCAATCAGCGTCATCGCCGCTTCGGTATCTGCATCCGGCAGGAAGAAATCATTAAGCATGTCCCGACAAACGGGCAGCCACTCTTCCAGCGGGCGCTCCTGCGCTAACCCTCTACGCCAGAGATTGAGCTGCATCAGCAACGAGGCCAGATGCCCTACCAACTCGGCAATCAAACCGTTGGACTCATCGTATGGCAATACCGATTGCCACTCGCCCTGCGCGCTTTCCATCGCGTAGCCGAGCAGCATGCGCGTTAAACCAAATTGCCAGGTATGCTGACCTGTAGGCGGAAGTTCCAGTTCACGCACGTTATCGTCGTCAATTCCCCAGCGAATCCCGGATTCATTGACCCATAACCGAAGATAGCGCAGCCCTTCTTCATCGATATTGAAACGCGCCGCCAGCACGGGTACATCCAGTAATGCCAGCACATCCTCTGAGACAAAACGGCTATCCGGCAGCGACAGCAGGCTAATAAAGGCCTGTAAGACGGGATGAGACTGGCGCGCCCGACGGTCGGAAATCGCATAAGGTAAGTAACGCTCAGCTGGCGCACTGCCAAAGACCGACTGAATAAATGGGCTGTAGCTGTCGATATCCGCCACCATCACAATAATATCGCGCGGCGTCAGCGTGGGATCCGCTTCCAGCATTGCCAGCAGGCGGTCATGAAGAATTTCTACCTCGCGCTGTGGGCTATGACAAACATGGAAAGTCACGCTGGTGTCGTTCAGCTCAAGCCGTCGTTTATTATCGCTACGCGAATACTCTTCCAGCGTAACACCCGCCACGGCATGGCTTTCAAGTTCCAGAATATCCGATTGAATATTATGCAAAAGATTGTTAGGCGTAATATCGACAAACGCATCCAGTTCCTGACTATTTTCCAGTTCTGAAAGCAAATAAATGTAATCGCGCCCCAGTTTGCCCCACGAGGCCAGCATCGGGTTGCCCACATCCTGTTCACCATCGCTGTTAAACAATCCTTCGGCTTTCTGACTATCGCGAAACAGCGGCAGGTGGCGTTCTTCAAAGCTGTGCCGACGCTGACGCGCCATCAGCTTCGCCAGCCAGGCGGGATCTTTTATATCTCCCCAGTAGTAGCGACAAGGGTTGGTAAACAGCAGATGAATATCAATGTGCTTGCCCAGCGCCTGCAATGCCTGCAAATAAACCGGCGGCAGCGCTGAAATGCCGCAAATAAAGACGCGAGAAGGCAGTCCCTGCGGGCACTCGGACGCACTTTCCAGAGTCTGAATAAATCGTTGGTATAAATTGGCGCGATGCCAGCGCGGCTGGCCCAATTCCTCGGTGTGTTCCACCAGCGCTTTCCACAACGGCGCCTGCCAGGCCTGAGACTCGCCGAGTCCCTCAACCTGTCGCCCAGCTTCCCACTGGGTCAACCACTCAGGGCGATAGACTAAATACTGGTCGAAGAGGTCAGCCGCGCGCGAGGAAAGCTGAAACAGCTTACGTTTATCGGTGTCGTCCGTCAGATAGTGGCGCAGCAATGCGAAGTCATCGCCATCCAGCAATTGCGGCAACAGCGTCATCAACTTCCAGCTCATGCTCTGTTTGCTGAACGCGCTCTCTTTCGGGATATCCGGCAGCACGCGCACAAACATATCCCAGATAAAACTCGCGGGCAGCGGAAAATCGATGTTGGCGGCAATACTAAACTTCTGTGCAAGGGTCATTTGTAGCCACTGCGCCATACCGGTACTTTGAACCAGGATCATCTCAGGTTCAAAGGGGTCGTCCAGCCGCTCGCGCTCAACGATAAATTCCATTAACGCTTCCAGCACATCCAGACGATTGGAGTGGTAGACCCTTAACATAGCGACTCCTGACTACTGACGATTCGGGCAATGCAGACGCGTCATCTGACCCTGCCTGCCCAAGGGTGAAGAAATTTTAACGTTGATGCTGACACATCCCGCGCTCGTTGTCTGCATTCGGTTAACCTGCCAGTTCAAAGGCGATGAAAACTGATACCGCTGGGTTTGCTGCCAGGCGTGACGCCAGAGTTGCTGATACTGGTTTCTGATGATAAAGCTGTTCATCAGCGCCCGCTGGTATCCTGACAGCGCGGTCACAATCATGATCATCAGCACCATTGCCAGCATCACTTCCGGCAGGCTAAAGCCACGCTGTCTGTTCAGGGGATCTGACATAGTGCCTGCTCCTTTAGCGGACAAAAATCGCTCCAGCCATGCGCCGAATATTCGATATTGTCATCAATAATCGCCCCCTGCCGCCATAACGATACCCCTTCATAATGGACTATAAGCAGCACGAAATTATTAGTAAGCAGTCGCAGACAAACAGCGGCATCCTGCGTGGTATAACGCCGACACTGTGCGGCGAGTTGTAAGCGCCAGGGCTGCATACGCCCCCATTCCATCGCGGATTGCACCACAGCCTGGCGCTGCAGAGCCTGACTTTGCGTGACCACTCGCGAAGCAAAACGGGACTCCTGCCTGCTAACGCCTTGCAGCAGAAGGCTACCGAGCACCAGCAGTAACAGGACCATCGCTAAAGATGAAACGCCCCGCTCACGGTTCACAAGTTGAATCCTGTCACGCTGTAGACTGCTTCAATAACCTTTTGTGGTTCGACATTGTTCACTCCGCGCAAACGCAACGTAAGGAGCGGGGAATATCCGCTGATATTCAGACGTTCGACCTGAAATGTCTCAATCTGTATCGTGGCTGGATCGGTCATTTTCTCCCACCCTTTTTCATTGCAGTCCGTCGCTCCCCGCAGGGTCTCCAGTACCTTGTCCTGTAAACGAAAGCCAATCGTATCGGCCTCTTTCGCGGGACTGCTCTCCCAAATGCCGTTGCTATTGGCATCCCAGCGCGCAATGACACAGTCGCCCTTAGCCGATATCTCCAGCCCCTCTCCGACACAGTTTCCGCGGCAATACCCTGCCCGCTGAAGATGCTTCGCCACGGTGTATACCCGCTGCCATATTTCATCTTCCAGCGCTAACTGGCGCGTGTTGCACAGGATCTCTCGCTGCAGCGCGGGTAAAAATCGCGCTGAGCTAAGCAATAAAACGCTGCTAATCGCCATAGCAATCAGCACCTCCAGGAGTGAAAAGCCCCGTTCATTTACTGACATAACCTGGCCTCATCTTTCTCGCAAAGCCTGATTCGCCCCCAGCCAGACACCACCACGCGCCATTCCCCTGTCGTATTTTTCAGGCGAATATGTCCAGCCCATGCCGTATTGCGCAGACCAAAAAAGGCCAGTGAAGGCGTTATCTCTGCCATTTCGACATCGTCCCAGGGCGGTGTAAAAACCAAGGGCGAAACGGGTAGACACGTGGTTTGCACAGCAGCAGAGCTGACAAAACACCAGGATGTGCCATCCCGAATCACGCTGATGACGTGATCGCGGTTACGCCAGTTAGCATCTTCACGCAGTTGCAGCAGGTAATCTCGCACCTGAATGGCGGTTTGCCATAGCCGCTGTTGCTGTTGCCAGCGCTGCCAACCATACAGCCCCGAGGCGCCAAGCGCCGCGACGATCAGCATCGCAATCAGGGTTTCGAGAAGCGTGTAGCCGTGTTGTTTTTTCATGTCGCCAGTATGGCGTGAGGAAAATGAATAACGAGCGGGAAATTCGGTTTCTACGGCGAGCTACGAGGAATATTTGTCGCGTTGCAGGTCGTTGCAATATTTCAGGACCCCACGCCGAAGAACGCGATTTGAGACAAAAAAAACCGACGCACACGGGCGTCGGTTGTGACAGCATGAAGCCGATTAGATAGCCACTGGCGCTTTAATACCAGGATGCGGATCGTAGCCTTCAATTTCGAAATCTTCGAAGCGATAGTCAAAGATAGATTCAGGCTTACGTTTGATGACCAGCTTCGGCAGCGCGCGCGGTTCGCGGCTAAGCTGCAGATGCGTTTGATCCATATGATTGCTGTACAGGTGCGTGTCGCCACCGGTCCAGACAAAATCACCCACTTCCAGATCGCACTGCTGCGCCATCATGTGTACCAGCAAGGCGTAGCTGGCAATGTTAAACGGCAAACCGAGGAACACATCGCACGAACGCTGATACAGCTGGCAAGAGAGCTTGCCATCCGCCACGTAAAACTGGAAGAACGCGTGGCACGGCGCCAGCGCCATTTTATCCAGCTCACCGACGTTCCATGCAGAAACGATAATTCGGCGAGAGTCCGGGTCATTTTTGAGCTGGTTTAACACCGTGGTGATCTGGTCAATATGGCGACCGTCTGGCGTAGGCCACGCACGCCACTGTTTGCCATAAACCGGGCCCAGATTACCGTTTTCATCCGCCCATTCGTCCCAGATTGAGACGTTGTTTTCATGCAGGTAGGCAACGTTGGTGTCGCCCTGCAAAAACCACAGCAGTTCATGAATGATCGAGCGTAAATGGCAGCGTTTAGTCGTAACCAGCGGGAACCCTTCCTGCAGATTAAAACGCATCTGATGACCAAAAATGGAAAGCGTTCCGGTTCCGGTACGGTCGTTTTTCTGTGTGCCTTCATCCAGCACTTTTTGCATCAGTTCTAAATACTGTTTCATGGTTCCTCAGGAAACGTGTTGCTGTGGGCTGCGGCGGTACGCCCAAACCATCATAATAATGCCTGCGACAATCATCGGGATTGAGAGGATCTGTCCCATGCTGATGTACTGTACCCAGGTGCCGGTAAACTGCGCATCCGGCTGGCGGAAGAATTCAACGATAATACGAAACGCGCCATAACCAATCAGGAACAGACCGGATACCGAGCCCATCGGGCGCGGTTTACGAATGTACAGATTAAGAATGATAAACAGCACAACGCCTTCCAGCGCCATCTCATAAAGCTGTGAGGCGTGGCGCGGCAGCGAGCCGTAGGTATCAAAAATTGACTGCCATTGCGGGTTAGTTTGCAGCAGTAAAATGTCTTCGGTACGGGAGCCCGGGAACAGCATGGCGTACTTGAAGTTCGGATCAACGCGTCCCCACAGCTCACCGTTGATAAAGTTGCCCAAACGCCCTGCGCCCAGACCAAACGGAATCAGCGGGGCAATGAAATCAGAAACCTGGAAGAACGAACGCTTGGTGCGTTTGGCGAAGATAATCATCACCAGGATCACACCAATCAGCCCACCGTGGAAGGACATCCCGCCGTCCCAAACGCGGAACAGATACAGCGGATTATCGAGGAATAACGGGAAGTTATAGAACAGTACGTAACCAATACGTCCTCCGAGGAAAACCCCGAGGAAGCCCGCATACAGTAGATTTTCTACTTCATTTTTGGTCCAGCCACTGCCCGGACGATTAGCACGGCGCGTCGCCAGCCACATCGCAAAAATAAACCCCACCAAATACATTAAGCCGTACCAGTGAAGCGCGACGGGTCCGATTGAGAAAATGACCGGATCGAAATCCGGAAAATGCAGATAGCTACTGGTCATCTGTCACCACAAGTTCTTGTTATTTCGCTGAAGTCAGACAGCAATTGATAAGCGCGCCTGCATAATGCAGGCGCTCCAAAGGTGCGAATGATAGCACATGGGGATCGCAGCGGATGCCGATTACAGTTAAAAGATATGTATACCTACTGTTACCAGCCCTCGATTCACAATCCCCCGCGAATCAGTCCCCCCATGCCACGGCGTTCCATAAAAGCCGCCACCTGATGGCGTACTTCTGTCGCCATCTGCGCTTCCAGGCTGCGTTGCGCCAGCGTTTGCGCCTCATCAAAATCGATATGGCGCAGCAGATATTTAACGCGAGCCACGGAACGACCGTTCATCGACAAATGGCGAAAACCCAGGCCGATCAGAATGGCCACGCACATCGGGTCGCCCGCCATTTCACCGCACAATCGCAAATCGATACCGCTTCTTTCGGCTTCCTGCGCAATCATCGCCAGCACACGTAACATACCCGGATGCAGGCTGTCATAAATGCTGGCCACCCGCGTATTGTTACGATCGACAGCCAGAATGTACTGGGTGAGATCGTTGGTTCCGACCGAGATAAAGTCTATCCGGTTTATCAGATGCGGCAGCATAAACACCATCGACGGAACTTCCAGCATGATGCCAATGCGCGGTTTTGGGATCGCGTAGCCGATCATCTCTTCCACTTCGCGTCCGGCGCGTTCAATCAAACGTCGCGCTTCGTCCACTTCATCAATGCTGGTGACCATCGGCAGCAAAATACTCAGGTTGCCGGTTGCCGCGTTGGCACGCAGCATGGCCCGAACCTGGATCAAAAAGATCTCCGGCTGATCGAGCGTTATGCGAATGCCACGCCAGCCAAGGCACGGGTTCTCTTCACTGATCGGCATGTAGGGCAGTTGTTTATCGGCGCCGACATCCAGCGTACGCAGAGTCACCGGCTTGTCGTTAAACATTTGCAGCATGCCCTGATACTGCGCAACCTGTTCTTCTTCCGAAGGAAAACCGCTTTGCAGCATGAACGGGATTTCGGTGCGATACAGGCCAATGCCGTCGATCCGGCTCCCCAGCTTCTCTTCATGCTCCGGGCTGAGGCCCGCATTGAGCATCACCTTCACGCGCTCGCCGCTTTTCAACTGTGCTGGCTGGTTGACGTCATCTTCTGCCAGGCGGCTCAGCTCAATTTCTTCACTGATAAGACGCTGGTATTCCTGGATCAATACCGGTTCTGGATCGACCAGCAGTTCACCGCGATAACCGTCCACTACCAGCGTACGGCGGTGTAACACCGATGGCTGGATATCGGCCCCCATGACGGTAGGGATACCCAGCGCACGAACCATAATAGCCGCATGAGAGTTGGCCGCGCCGTCCCGGACAACCACACCGACTAAGCGGTCCTGAGGAAGTTCCGCCAGCGTGGTGGCGGAAAGCTCATCCGCCACCAGCACAAAACGTTCCGGCCAGGTATTCGGCCCCTG
The DNA here is from genome assembly GCF_030336655.1 of Citrobacter sp. Cb041. Classification (NCBI taxonomy): domain Bacteria; kingdom Pseudomonadati; phylum Pseudomonadota; class Gammaproteobacteria; order Enterobacterales; family Enterobacteriaceae; genus Citrobacter; species Citrobacter sp. Cb041. The sequence goes on from NZ_JAOWDD010000040.1 coordinate 166,475, forward strand.
GATCGAGTCGTCAAGATGGAACAGCAGACGCTGGCCCAGCGCGCGTAAATCTCCGGCCCGCTCTTTGAGGTAGTTATCACTCAGCGCGGCAAACTGTTCGGCAAACTTTTCAATGACCGTTTTAACGGCCCACTCGGCCACCGAACCGTTATCCACTTCCGCAAACAGCTCACGGCGCAGACGAGTATCGGAAAGCAAGTGTGAATAGAGATCAAAAATCGCCGCCGTTTCTTTCTGCGCCCCGGCGGTAAAGCGTTTGCTGTAGCGGCGGAATTCATTCGCCGCCTCTTCCAGCGCACCGGTGAGCCGCTCGCGCTCAAGCGCCGGATCCAACGTTGAAGCCTGATAGACCTGCTCCATCAGCGGCAGCGTCGCATCCTGCCAGCCTTCGGCTATTGCCACGCCAGGCGCGGCGGGCAATGCGCGGATGCGCGTTTGCCGGTATTGGCCGAACAGCGCGTTTAGCTGCGACTGCGAAAGAATAGCCGCCATTTGCGTGGCGAGCGTGACGAGGAAAGACTCTTCACTTTCATCGTACTGGCGCAATTCGCGCTGCTGGACCACCAGCACACCTAACAGCTGACGGCGCTGAATAATCGGTACGCCTAAGAACGCACGAAAGCGCTCTTCTTTTACCGAAGGGATGTATTTAAAGCTGGGATGTTTTTGCGCATCGGCGAGGTTGATAGGTTCCGCCAGCCTGCCAACCAGGCCAACGATACCTTCATCAAACGCGAGTGCGACAGTACGACCACGCGGTTTCTTCAGTCCCCGGGTCGCCATGAGGTAATAACAACGTCGATCGTGATCGGCCAAATAAACCGAACAGACCTCTGTATCCATCGCAAGACAGATGTCGGTAACCAGAATATTCAGCGCTTCATTCAGACGCGGAGCACTGGCCACCTTTTCGACTATTTCGCGCAGGCGGGTGAGCATAATTTGCGTAGCTTAACCTCTTTTACGTCTGTACGCAGGTGCGCTTTGCGGCTTAGGAGTGCTCTCCTGAAGCGCCATGACAACACTTGCGAATTCTTTCATCACCCTGCGATAGACATCGCGTTTAAATGACACCACCTGTCGAACCGGATACCAGTAACTCACCCAGCGCCAGCCGTCGAACTCAGGTGTACTGCTGGTTTGCATATTGATTTCAGCATCGCTGCTGACCAATTGCAGAAGAAACCATTTTTGTTTCTGGCCGATACAAACCGGCTTCGTGTCCCAACGCACCAAACGTTTCGGTAACTTGTAACGCAACCAGTTACGAGTAGAAGCAAGGATCCGTACATCTTTACGACTGAGACCCACTTCTTCAAAGAGTTCCCGGTACATCGCCTGCTCTGCTGTCTCTCCTGCATTTATCCCACCTTGCGGGAATTGCCAGGAGTGCTGACCAAATCGCCGGGCCCACATGACCTGCCCCTGGCGGTTACAAATTACTATCCCTACATTCGGGCGGTAGCCATCGTCATCAATCACCGGACTACCTCAATATAAACCTTATATACAAACGATTGTTTCACACTCCAGAGAGGCGGTAAACCACTCTGTTAAGGGCGCGATACTCTAATAACAATTGAATAACTCACAGCTAAGGGCGGAGTTATAAACAGAAGAAGGGCAAGCAAGGCGATTTTATTCACCTTTTCTGTGGATATAGTTGTGAAGAAGTACGGAATTACTATGGGAAAACCCAGAACAGTCCGAATAAGACATTCGTCACATATCAAAAATAGTCTTCTATATTCATAAAGTTAAAACCGTTAAGCGCAAATAAACCCATAGAAATGTGACGTATATCACGCACACGATCTTTAGGCTGATGAAAGATCGACCATCGTTGGTTTTATCCACAGATTATGCCAATAAGTTAGGCACAATTTGTGTGAAAATTCGATTTTCGTCGCACGTCAAGGCTGTAAATTGAAACAGTAGTGGGGGTTTTTCACAGTTATCCCATCTTTCTGTGGATAACATGGTGTAAGATCCTGTTCATTGTCAGTGACCAGAATTGGAAAACCCGCTTCGCTGTTGCGCAACTCTGCGTATGTGAATCTAAAAACCAATATAAATCATAGAATTGAATAAAGCATGTGGAAAAAGATAAACTCTGTCCACACGGTATAAAATCTTTGCTCATTTTTTCACCTAAGGGTTAACCCGATGTCAGAACTCCATCCGCTGCTTTCTCCCCCTGAATCTGAAGCCCAGTTGTTGAGCCAGGCACGGCTGCTTTCGGGCTACGCGCTAGGAGAGTTGGCGGCAATGGCAGGACTCGTCGCACCCAAGGATCTCAAGCGCGATAAAGGCTGGATTGGCGTACTACTGGAAATCTGGCTCGGCGCCAGTGCGGGCAGCAAACCGGAACAGGATTTTGCGGCGCTGGGCGTGGAGCTGAAAACAATCCCAGTGGATAGCCTTGGCAGACCGCTGGAAACCACCTTTGTGTGCGTGGCACCGTTAACCGGCAATACCGGCGTTACCTGGGAAACCAGCCATGTGCGGCACAAACTTAAACGCGTTCTGTGGATCCCGGTAGAAGGCGAACGCAGCATCCCGCTGGCAGAGCGCCGCGTCGGTTCTCCCCTGCTGTGGAGCCCGAATGAAGAAGAAGACCGGCAATTGCGTCTGGACTGGGAAGAGTTGATGGACATGATAGTGTTAGGCCACGTCGAACGCATCACTGCCCGCCATGGGGAAGTGCTACAGCTGCGTCCTAAAGCCGCCAACGCCCGAGCGCTTACCGAGGCCATTGGCGCCCATGGCGAACCCATCCTGACCCTACCACGCGGTTTTTACTTGAAAAAGAACTTCACGCGCGCATTGCTTGAGCGACATTTCTTGTTCCAGGCGCAATAGGCACCGTCCGGTCTTTCACCCGCCGCGTTACGGGCCTATAATTACCGCTTCTTTTTTTTGGCAGGACTTTGTTCGATGTTATTTGCATGGATAACCGATCCTAACGCCTGGCTTGCGCTCGGTACGCTGACGCTGCTGGAGATCGTTCTTGGGATCGACAATATTATTTTCCTCTCTCTGGTTGTAGCCAAACTCCCGACAGCGCAACGCAATCATGCCCGACGTATTGGGCTTGCGGCGGCGATGATCATGCGTCTGGCACTGCTGGCCTCTATCGCCTGGGTAACGCGTCTGACAAACCCGCTATTCGAAGTGTTTGGCGAGGCAATATCAGCGCGCGACCTGATCCTTCTACTCGGGGGATTGTTCCTGATCTGGAAAGCCAGTAAGGAGATCCACGAATCCATTGAAGGTGAGGAAGAGGGGCTGAAAACCCGCGTTTCCTCTTTTCTGGGCGCGATTGTGCAGATCATGTTGTTAGACATTATCTTCAGCCTGGATTCCGTGATTACTGCGGTAGGCTTGTCCGATCATCTGTTTATCATGATGGCTGCAGTGGTGATTGCCGTGGGTGTGATGATGTTTGCTGCACGCCCGATTGGCGATTTTGTCGATCGCCATCCTTCGGTAAAAATGCTGGCACTCTCGTTCCTGATTCTGGTCGGTTTCACGCTAATTCTGGAAAGTTTCGACGTCCACGTTCCGAAAGGATATATCTATTTCGCCATGTTCTTCTCTATTGCGGTAGAGACCCTGAACCTGTGGCGTAATAAAAAAAATCCGCTCTGATGAAATCCATCGCTCCCCGCACGGGGAGCGAATGCGCGCCACACCTACCTCTTCTCACAGTTTAAGATTTTACTGCTTTCGCCATGCACAACTTCGCGTTATTACTAAACTATTGTCAGATGCAGGCCATGTGAGGATAAGCAGATGAAAAAATGGGCAGTTTTGATTTCCGCCGTAGGACTGGCTTTTGCCGTTTCCGGATGCAGCAGTGATTATGTTATGGCGACAAAAGATGGTCGAATGATCCTGACCGATGGAAAACCAGAAATTGACGATGATACCGGTCTGGTGAGCTATCACGACCAGCAAGGCAATGCGATGCAGATTAATCGCGATGATGTGTCTCAAATCATTGAACGCTGATGGTTGAGGTCAGCAGCGCGCTGGCCTTAACAATTTTACTTCCCTTTTTCTCTTCCCTCAGCCATTTTTATAATCCTTATGTCGTGATTATAAAAAGGAAACGGCTATGCAATATCACCGTATACCCCACAGCTCGCTTGAAGTCAGTACACTGGGGCTGGGCACAATGACGTTTGGTGAACAAAACAGCGAAGCCGACGCACATGCACAGCTCGATTATGCCGTAGAACAAGGCATAAATTTGATCGACGTTGCCGAGATGTATCCGGTACCGCCGCGTCCTGAAACCCAGGGTCTCACCGAAACCTACGTAGGTAACTGGCTCGCCAAACACGGCAGCCGTGAAAAGCTAATCGTTGCTTCTAAGGTCAGTGGACCTTCACGTAACAACGACAGCGGTATTCGACCGAATCAGGCGCTGGACCGTAAAAATATCCGTGAAGCGCTGCACGACAGCCTGAAAAGACTGCAAACCGATTACCTGGATCTGTATCAGGTTCACTGGCCGCAGCGCCCGACCAACTGCTTTGGTAAGTTAGGCTACAGCTGGACGGACTCTGCGCCGGTCGTTTCGCTGCTGGATACGCTGGACGCGCTGGCAGAGTTTCAGCGCGCGGGGAAAATTCGCTACATCGGCGTGTCCAATGAAACCGCGTTTGGCGTGATGCGCTACCTGCACCTGGCGGACAAACACGATCTGCCGCGCATCGCCACCATCCAGAACCCCTACAGCCTGCTGAATCGCAGCTTTGAGGTTGGACTGGCGGAAGTGAGCCAGTATGAAGGCGTTGAACTGCTGGCCTACTCTTGCCTTGGCTTCGGTACATTAACCGGTAAATACCTGAACGGCGCGAAGCCTGCCGGTGCACGCAATACGCTGTTTAGCCGTTTCACGCGTTACAGCGGCGAGCAAACGCAAAAAGCCGTTGCGGCCTATGTGGATATCGCGAAACGCCATAATCTGGATCCTGCGCAAATGGCGTTGGCATTCGTGCGTCGTCAGCCGTTTGTCGCCAGCACCCTGCTGGGAGCCACGACGATGGAGCAGCTAAAAACCAACGTTGAAAGCCTGCATCTGGAGTTGAGCGAAGAAGTACTGGCAGAGATTGAAGCGGTGCATCAGGTGTATACCTATCCTGCACCGTGACGGTTAGTGCCTGATGGCGCTACGCTTATCAGACCTACAAATTGATGCTCTCTGTAGGCCAGATAAGGCGACGCTGCCATCCGGCACATTCATTGTTCATTCATCTCGTACCAGGCTGGCGGCGCTGCCAAATCCACAGCGCCGAAATCGCCAGCGCAAACAGCGCGCCGAATCCAATACCAATCGCTACCGCCGGGATCCCCACCAGCACTGCCAGTGAGTAAATCCCAAGCATCAGCAGCATCGCGCTGTTTTCGCCCAGGTTTTGCACCGCGATCGCATTACCCGCACCGACGCTTTTCTTGCCCCGCTCCTGCAGCAACGCATTCAGCGGTACCACAAAGAAGCCACCTGACACGCCGATAAGCATCAGCAACGCGTAAGCCGGAAGCAGCGCATGCTGAAGTGAGAAAATCAGCACCACGACGCCAATCAGGATCCCCGCAGGCATACAGCGCGACACGGTTTCCAGCGTCACCAGCTTCGCTGCCGCCCCCGCGCCTACGACAATCCCAATCGCTACCATGGCATTGAGGTAGGTCGGCGTAGCGTTATCGGTGATGCCGAGCGCCACCGGAACCCACAGCACCAGCAGAAAACGCAGCGTGACGCCCGCGCCCCAAAAAAGGCTGGTTCCGACCAACGAAAAACGTGTTTCACCGTTGCGCCACAGCGAAGAAGCGGCGCAGAAGAAACTGCGCGTCATTTTCCCCAGATGCCAGGATTGGCCAGGACGAGCCGCGGCCAGTTTCGGGATGTACAGGTTAGCCACCACGGCGCCAGCATAGGCCAGCGCACAGGCAGAAAGCGCGGCAATCACATGCCAGTCGGCCAGAACGCCACCAGCGACAGAACCGAGCAAAATCGCGGCGATAGTGGAGGCTTCCATCAGGCCGTTGGCTTTCACCAGTTTGTCACCGGTGGTCAATTCACCGAGAATGCCATACTTGGCCGGTGAGTACGCGGCCGCGCCAATCCCCACCAGCGTATACCCGAGAAACGGATTAATGCCGAAGCAAATACTCGCCGCGCCCAGCAGTTTCAGGGCGTTCGCGAACATCATCACTCTGCCTTTGGCAAAGCTATCCGCCACCTGTCCAACAAATGGTGCAAACAGGATGTAAGCGCCCACAAACACCATTTGCAGGATTGGCTGGCTCCAGTCCGGATAAAATTGTTCCTTCAGCAGCGCCAGCGTAGCGAACAGCAGTGCGTTATCGCCAAACGCCGACAGAAACTGCGCGGCGATGACGGACATCATCCCTTTGGACCAGATTGAAGTGTTAGTGTGCGCTGACTCAATCATGTTGTTTTTCCGGCTCATCGACCCAGCTTTTCAGCGTAACAAAATCCGGCTTACCGCTGCCGAGTAATGGGAGTTGCTTCAGCTGGCGAATATCACGCGGTACGGCAAGTTCAGGCACGCCATGCGCTCGCGCATACTGCTGTAGTTTTTCACGCGTGAGTTCGCTGTCGGTAGTGAACAGCACCAGCGCCTCACCTTTGCTGGCATCGCTCTTGATCGCCGTGGCGTGCATTTTGTCTGCAGATACCGCCAATGCCAGTTGCTCAACCATTTCCAGCGAGACCATCTCTCCGGCAATTTTAGCAAAACGCTTGGCGCGCCCCTGGATCTGTACAAAGCCGTTTTCATCAAAGCGGACGATGTCTCCGGTGTCATACCAGCCGCGCTCAATCTCACCCTGCGCATTTTCTGCCGTCGGCACTTCCAGCACGCCAGGTTTTTCGACGCGCAAATAGCCGCTCATAATATTCGGGCCTTTCAGTTGTAAACGCCCACCGTCCTCAATACCCGGAACAGCCAGCAGTCGGGCATCCATGCCAGGCAAAATGCGCCCTACCGTTCCTGATTTTGCCGCCATCGGTACATTGATCGACACAACCGGCGCACATTCCGTCACGCCATAGCCTTCAAGGACGCGCAGACCAAATTTCTCCTGCCATAGCTGCTTTGTGCTGTCTTGCAGTTTTTCCGCGCCAGCCACCACATAGCGCAGGCGGTGGAAATCGTACGGATGCGCGAAACGCGCATAGTTACCGAGGAACGTTGAAGTACCAAACAACACGGTGCAGTTCCGGTCGTATACCAGCTCCGGCACAATACGGTAATGAAGCGGGCTGGGATAAAGAAACACTTCCGCACCGGTCAGTAGCGGCGTGAATAATCCCACCGTCAGGCCAAAGGAGTGGAACAGCGGCAGTGCCGACATAAAGCGGTCATCGGCGGTGAAATCGGCAATCGTTTTAATCTGCTCAACGTTCGCCAGAATACTCTTGTGGCTGTGGACCACGCCTTTCGGATGGCCTTCCGAACCAGACGTAAAGAGGATCACCGCAGCCTCTTCCGGCTGCTGTTTCACCTGCGCCAGATGCGGTGCCAGCAGATGTGAGAAAATCCACAGCTTATCGCTCAACGTCACATCGGCTTTTAAATCTTCCAGATAAACCCAGCGTACCTGGGTGAGCTGTTCCGGTAGATGCCAGAGTTTGCCTTTATCGAGAAACTGTCGGGAAGTGAAGATCGTTTTGATTTCAGACGCAGTAATGGCGCTGGTTAACCCTTTCACGCCCGCCGTGTAGTTCATCATGGCCGGAATGCGTCGACGCGCAATGGCTCCAAAAATGACCGCCGCGCTGATCCCCGCATTTGGCAGCATCAGGCCGATTTTTTCACCTTCGGCGCTGTATTTTTCCAGAATACGGGCCACAAAGAGCGTCTTAGTCAGCAGTTTGCGGTAGCTGTCCGGCGTAAAGTTAACATCTTCAATGCAGTTTTTGCCCGAGCCAAAACGGTATTTTGCCGCCAGCAGCGACTCGTATAGCGTTTCACGCGGGCGTACCGCCATGCGAGCTTCCATCATAATTTGATGCAGCATTTCACCGGCGATTTTGCGGCGATCGCGCGCTCGCGGGGCTTCCGGCATTGGCATTTGGGTCGGCGGTAAAATGTGCAGTTGGATACGCGGGAAGAATCGCTGTTTAACCAGACCTTTCAGGCGGCTGAAGTGGGAAAGCTCTGCCCCCTCAATGCGGACAGGAACGACCGTCGCTCCCGACTTCGCGGCGACAAACCCGGCACCGTCATATATTTTCATCAACGAACCGGTGGTCGAAATGCGTCCTTCGGGAAAAATCACCACCGGACGGCCCTGCTCGACCAGACGGACCAGATGCTTAATCGACATCGGTTTGGTTGGGTCTAACGGCACAAAGTCAATCAGCGGGGTTAGCCAGCGCATATACCATTGCTGGCTGATCGAGGTGTAAACGGCGAAGACGGGACGAATCGGTAAAAATAGCGCCAGCAGGATGCCGTCTATAAATGAGACATGGTTGGGAGTGATTAGAACGCGTTCTCCCTGTAGCGCGCTGACATTGCCCGTGACGCGAACGCGGAAAAGCACGCGAAACAGATTACGAAAAAAGCCAAATAGCATCTCAACTCCCTGTGCCATTAATTATAGAAACATTAATGGTGGGAGAGTATACGAGTTGGGGAATGGGCGCGACAGGTAAACAGGTAAATACAGTCCGAAAAAAAACCTGCGCATCCGCGCAGGTCGGTGCAAGAGACAGGTACGAAGTGCGTACCGAATAATCTCACCAATCAATACCTCTGGGATCTTGATTGTGGTCGTCAGCAGCCAGATACGCCAGTACGAAAACGCAAAGGAATGAACCCAAATGCAACGAGTTGTGTAAATTATCGGTTACTGTTACAGATAGGCTGAAGGCAAAAAAAAACCTGCGCATCTGCGCAGGCTGGTGTAATTCTAGTGATCAACCCGAAAGTTGATTTCACCTATCAATACCTCTGGGATCCCAACTTTAGCAATCCGCTCAGTTCTCCCACCAGCGAACAATCGCAACAGCACATCGCAAAGTGTAAGCAAAAATTAGCATTTTCTATTTTCTGTCTTACTTCGCTCGCGCGCGCTCACATTTGCGAGGTCCTGACGGGCAATCTGCTTGAACAGCCAGCCATTTTCCGTAACACTGACGGAATGTAAGCGTTTACCCACAACAGGTACTATCATGGCGACCATAAAGGATGTAGCCCGACTAGCTGGTGTATCAGTCGCCACCGTTTCTCGAGTGATCAATGATTCCCCCAAAGCCAGCGAAGCATCGCGTCTGGCCGTAACGAGTGCAATGGAATCACTCAGCTACCACCCCAATGCGAATGCGCGTGCACTGGCGCAACAATCCACTGAAACCATCGGACTGGTCGTTGGTGATGTGTCCGATCCATTCTTTGGGGCAATGGTTAAAGCTGTCGAGCAGGTGGCCTATAACACCGGGAATTTTTTGCTGATTGGCAACGGCTACCATAATGAACAGAAGGAACGTCAGGCGATTGAACAGCTCATTCGCCACCGCTGCGCGGCCCTTGTTGTCCATGCCAAAATCATCCCGGATGCGGATTTGGCTTCATTAATGAAGCAAATCCCCGGCATGGTATTGATTAACCGAATTCTGCCGGGATTCGAACAACGCTGCGTTGCCCTCGACGACCGTTTCGGCGCGTGGCTCGCTACCCGACACCTTATTCAGCAGGGCCATACGCGCATTGGCTACCTGTGTTCCAATCACAGTATTTCTGATGCGGAAGATCGTCTGCAAGGCTATTACGACGCGCTGGCGGAGAGCAATATACCGGTAAGCGATCGACTGGTGACGTTCGGCGAACCGGATGAAAGCGGCGGTGAACAGGCCATGACCGAGTTACTTGGTCGTGGCAAAAACTTCACTGCGGTAGCCTGCTACAACGACTCAATGGCGGCTGGCGCCATGGGCGTATTGAATGATAACGGCATTGATGTGCCGGGAGAAATCTCGCTGATTGGCTTTGATGATGTGCTGATTTCCCGCTATGTGCGCCCACGTCTGACCACGGTACGCTATCCCATCGTGACGATGGCAACCCAAGCCGCTGAACTGGCGCTCGCGTTGGCGGAGAAGCGACCCGCACCTGAAATTACCCACGTCTTTAACCCAACTCTGGTGCGTCGCCATTCCGTTTCGGCGCTGACAGAGCCGGGGAACTCATCGTCAAACGATTAACCAGGATTGCGTCATGACTACGATGTTGGACGTTTCACGACACGCAGGCGTCTCAAAAGCGACCGTTTCGCGCGTACTAAATGGAACGGGTCAGGTAAAAGAGAGCACGCGCCAGAAAGTGTTCAAGGCCATGCAGGCACTCGATTATCGGCCCAACTTTTTAGCGCGCTCTTTAGCGAATCGCACCAGCAACAGCATTGGCCTGGTGGTTTCCACATTTGATGGATTCTACTTTGGCCGCCTGCTGCAACAGGCCTCGCGCCAGACGGAGTCTCACGGCAAGCAGTTGATCGTCACCGATGGTCACGACACGCCGGAGCGTGAGCAGGAAGCCGTGCAAATGCTGGCCGACAGGCAGTGCGACGCCATTATTCTCTATACCCGCTATATGAGTGAAACGGCGATTATGTCGCTGATGAACAGCATTGCGATGCCCTTGCTGGTCATCAACCGTGATGTCAGTCAGGCCCGCGATCGCGCGATTTTCTTTGAGCAGGAAGACGCGGCGTATCAGGCGGTCAATTATCTGATCTCGCAGGGGCACAGCGATATTGCTTGTATCACCGTGCCAGGCCATACGCCTACCGGTAAATCCCGCCTGATGGGGTATCGTAAGGCTCTGGAAAAAAACGGTATTCCCTGGGATCCTGATAAGGTTAAATACGGCGACTCCACGATGACGCGAGGCTATGAAGCCTGTCGAGAACTGCTGGAGGAAGGGGTGAAATTCAGCGCCCTGTTCGCCTGTAACGATGACATGGCATTAGGTGCATCAAAAGCGTTACATCAGGCCGGACTGAGGATCCCGACGGACGTCTCGCTGTTTGGTTTTGATGATGCGCCCAGCGCCAAATGGCTGGAACCGGGGTTATCTACCGTTTATCTGCCGATTGATACCATGATAACCACGGCAATCGACCAGGCTATACGTCTGGCCAACGGTGAGAGCGTGGAGCCGATCCCTCCGTTTACCGGCAAACTGGTATTACGTGACTCAGTAACGCCCGGACCGTACTTTAAGTAATATGAAAAAGAGCCGGATAGTGACGAAAGCACCTTATCCGGCCGGCTTTACTCAGATTAATTCCAGCGCTAACAGCTCATCAATGGTCTGGCGACGACGAATCAGTCGCGCCACGCCGTTATCAAACAAGACCTCCGGCAGCAGCGGGCGGCTATTGTAGTTTGACGACATTGACGCTCCGTACGCCCCGGTATCATGCAAAACCAGATAATCACCCGGCACCACCGCAGGCAACAGACGGGTTTCCACATTTCCGCCTTCCTGCTGGGTAAACACGTCGCCTGATTCGCACAGCGGTCCGGCCACCACGGTTTCCCGTTGAGGAGTTTGTTGCAGAGAACGACCATCCCCCGCCAGCGCGGAGATATGGTGATAGCTACCGTACATGGCCGGGCGCATCAGATCGTTGAAGCCAGCATCGATCAGCACAAAGTGACGGCTGCCCATCTCTTTTACGCTGCGCACCTGCGCCACTAACACACCAGCTTCCGCGACCAGGAAACGCCCTGGTTCGATCTCCAGTTTGACGGCATGACCCAGATGACGCGCAATACTATCGCGCGCGGCGTTCCACAATCCAAAATAGTGATCGGTGTCGATCGCCTCTTCACCTTCGCGATACGGGATTGATAAACCGCCGCCTGCGGAGATCGCCTCCAGATCCTGACCAAATTCCACCACCTGACGCACCATCGCGCCGCACACCTGCTCCAGATGCGCGTAGTCCACGCCAGAGCCGATATGCATATGAATACCCACCAATTTCAGCTTATAGCGCTGAATTACCTCCAGCGCCGCCGGAAGATCGCTGTACCAGATACCGTGCTTGCTGTTCTCGCCCCCGGTATTGGTTTTCTGACTGTGTCCATGCCCAAATCCAGGGTTTACGCGGAGCCACACGCGATGGCCCGGCGAGAGCTGGCCCAGTTGTTCCAGCATATCGACCGACCCGGCATTTACCGGAATGCTCAATTCATGCACCCGGGCGAGCGTCGCTTCATCAATCATATCGGCGGTAAAGACAATCTCATCTTTGCCCGGTACAAAACCTGCCGCCAGCGCGCGTTCAATTTCGCCAAGCGAGACGGAATCGACCTTCACGCCCTGCTCGCGCATCAGGCGCAAAATATGAATATTCGAACATGCCTTCTGGGCAAAACGCACCACGTCAAACTGACTCAGTTTGGCAATCTGCGCGCGAATAATCTGCGCATCATAGACCCACACCGGGCAGCCGAATTCGGCAGGCAGGCGCAACAGGTTGTCGGCGGTCAGGTCAGTGTCTGTGTTGTTGAGTGGGCGTGGCATGGCGTGCTCCGGTATTGGCTTTTTTATGATTACGCCACAGCTCAAAAAGAATAAAAAATATCGTTTTATCTTGAGTCTATGCAAAAATGATATGGATTAGCTCATTTGAGGATTGCTTATGCCCGCGGTTAACCTGCGTCACATTGAAATTTTTCACGCCATCATGACCGCAGGCAATCTGACGGAAGCCGCGCGCATGCTACATACCTCGCAGCCCACCGTCAGCCGGGAACTGGCCCGATTCGAAAAAGTCCTGGGATTAACGCTGTTTGAACGCACGCGTGGCCGACTGCATCCAACCGTGCAAGGCTTACGTTTGTTTGAAGAGGTACAACGTTCGTGGTACGGCCTGGACAGAATTGTGAGCGCCGCCGAAAGCCTGCGCGAATTTCGTCAAGGTGAATTGTCGATTGTTTGCCTGCCGGTATTTTCGCAGTCCTTTTTACCGCCGCTGCTGCAGCCATTTCTTGCGCGCTATCCGCAGGTCAACATTCAGATCGTGCCGCAGGAGTCACCACTGTTGGAAGAGTGGCTGTCGGCGCAGCGTCACGATCTGGGGTTAACGGAAACGCTGCATACGCCAGCCGGAACGAAACACACCGAATTGCTGGCGCTGGATGAAGTGTGTGTACTGCCGCAGGGGCATCCGCTGACCGAGAAAGCGGTATTAACGCCGCAGGATTTTCAGGGAGAGAACTATATCAGCCTGTCGCGGACCGACAGTTACCGTCAGCTACTGGACACCCTGTTTAACGAACATCAGGTGAAGCGCCGCATGGTGATTGAAACCCACAGCGCCGCTTCAATTTGTGCAATGGTGCGGGCGGGCGTGGGGATCTCGGTGGTAAACCCACTGACCGCGCTGGATTATGCCAGCAGCGGAGTGGTTATCCGCCGCTTCAGTATTTCGGTACCCTTTACGGTCAGCCTGATCCACCCACTTCATCGCCCTGCCTCGGCGCTGGTCGATGCTTTTACAGCGCATCTGCAAGCCCAACTCCCGAGGCTTATCGATCCGCTGGAGGCTATTTTGTATCCACAGACGAAAGCATAAACGCCACCGCATCTTGCGCATGGATTGCCGCGGTGTCGAAAACCGGTAATGGACTTAGCTCGGCTGGAACCAGCAGACCAATCTCGGTACAGCCAAAGATAACCCCTTGAGCGCCCTGTTTAGCCAACTGATCAATTACGCTCAGGTAGTAGTCGCGGGAAGCGTTGCTGAACTCACCGAGGCACAGCTCGTCGAAAATAATCTGGTTTATTTTCTGACGGTCATCAGCCTCAGGAATAAGCGTACTAATACCAAATTCAGTCTGTAGGCGCCCGCGGTAAAAATCCTGCTCCATGGTGTAGCGCGTACCCAGTAGCGCCACGTTGCTCATCTGCTGGTTTTGTATGGCCCGACCCGTCGCATCGGCAATATGCAGGAACGGCACGTCACAGGCGGTTTCAATCGCCTCAGCAACTTTGTGCATGGTGTTGGTACACAGCACAATCCCTTCCGCTCCGGCTTGCTGAAGCCCTGCGGCGGCCTGCGCGAGGATCTCCCCAGCCCGCTGCCAGTCACCGCCAGACTGACAGGCTTCAATCTCGTGAAAATCTACGCTGTGCAACAGAATCTGTGCCGAGTGCAGGCCACCCAGACGCTGTTTCACCCCTTCATTAATGAGTCGATAATAAGGAATGGTGGATTCCCAGCTCATACCGCCTAACAGACCGATCGTTTTCATCATTTCCCCTGATTTGTTGTTATCTCTCCAGTGAACCAAAGATGTGATCAACTTTCCACATCTGTTGGCGTGCATTTCTTTTTTTAATTTTCTGATATAGGTTTAATGAAACATTGTTTTAATTACAGGAAGGCCGAATGTTTATTTTTCATAAAGAGACCACCCTTGAAGATCTGGGCAATGGCGTTACCCGACGCATTCTTGCTCACGACGGTAAAATGATGGCGGTTGAGGTGAACTTCGAGCAAGGCGCGATTGGTCCGATGCACAATCATCCGCATGAGCAGCTGACTTACGTTTTGTCTGGGGAGTTTGAATTTACCATCGGCGAAGAAATGCATGTCGTTAGGGCAGGCGATACCCTATATAAACAGCCCAACATTATGCATGGCTGCGTCTGTTTAAAACCGGGAACGCTACTGGATACCTTTACGCCCATGCGCGAAGATTTTCTGCCTGCGTAATTTTATCTGTTCGTAATCTGCCTGGCGGCATAATGTTGTTCCAGAGGGAATGAATATGTCGCCTCCGGTGTATTGCTACATTCACCTTATGTTTAACCGACAAACCCTGCCAAAGGGCAGGGTTTGTCAGTTCTGGAAAGCAGATTAACGCGCCAGCCAGCCGCCGTCTACCGCAACGGTATAGCCGTTGATATAGTCAGATGCGCTGGATGCCAGGAACACAATCGGCCCCATCAGGTCACTCGGCAGACCCCAACGACCCGCCGGGATACGATCGAGAATTTCTGCGCTACGCTGCTCATCAGCGCGCAGCTGTTGAGTATTGTTCGTCGCCATGTAACCCGGCGCAATTGCGTTGACGTTGATGTTATGTTTAGCCCACTCGTTCGCCATCAGGCGGGTGATGCCCATTACGCCGCTTTTAGACGCGGTGTAAGACGGCACGCGGATCCCGCCCTGGAAAGAAAGCATAGAGGCGATGTTGATAATTTTGCCGCCGTTACCCTGAGCGATAAAGTGCTTCGCCGCGGCCTGAGACATAAAGAACACGCTCTTAATGTTCAGGTTCATCACGTCGTCCCAGTCTTTTTCGCTGAAGTCGATCGCATCGTCACGACGGATAAGACCTGCGTTGTTGACCAGAATATCGATATGACCGAATTCTGCCACTGCGCGCTCCAGCAACGCCGGAATGCCGTCAATTTGACGCAGGTCGGCGGTCAGACTTAAAAAACGGCGCCCCAGCGCGGTCACGCGTTCGATAGTTTCCGTCGGTTCAACGATGTTGATCCCCACGATATCGCAGCCCGCTTCAGCCAAACCCAACGCCATACCCTGACCCAGGCCAGTGTCACAACCGGTCACAACGGCGACCTTACCTTCAAGAGAGAATGCATTCAAAATCATTGTAAATCCTTAATTTTTTATAATGCCCGCCGCAGCAGGCACGGCTATCGCCCGCAACTAGCGCAGCTCTTTGACCGCTACATGGTCCATATCATCAAAGACCTGGTTTTCGCCGACCATGCCCCAAATGAACGTATAAGCTTTTGTGCCAACGCCGGAGTGAATTGACCAGCTCGGCGAAATCACCGCCTGCTCGTTGTGCATCACAATATGACGCGTTTCCTGAGGCTGCCCCATCATGTGGAAGACGCAGGTATCTTCTTCCATATTGAAATAGAAATAGACTTCCATACGACGTTCATGGGTATGACACGGCATGGTGTTCCACAGGTTACCCGGCGCCAGTTCGGTCAGACCCATGCTCAACTGGCAGGTTTCCAGCACATCCGGCACAAAATATTTGTTGATGGTACGACGGTTACTGGTGAGGTCATCGCCCAGCGTCACTGGTGCAACATCTGCTGGCGTAACTTTTTTGGTTGGATAAGTCGTGTGGGCCGGCGCGCAGTTGTAGTAAAACTTCGCTGGTTTCGCCGTATCGATGCTGGCGAATACCACTTCTTTGGCCCCTTTCCCGACGTACAGCGCGTCACGATGACCAATTTCATAGCACTGGCCGTCAACGGTAATCGTGCCCGGGCCACCGATGTTAATCACACCCAGCTCACGACGCTCGAGGAAGTAGGTTACGCCCAGCTGTTTGCCGACTTCGCCACCCACAGAGACGGTTTTGGCCACTGGCATAATGCCGCCAACAATGATGCGGTCAATGTGGCTGTAGACCATGGTGTATTCATCTGGGACAAACACTTCTTCGACCAAAAACTCATTACGCAGCTCCTGAGTATCCAGGGTTTTCGCATGCGCACTATGGATGCTTTGTCTTACGTCCACATTTACCTCCAGTGATAAATTGACCGTGAATGCTTAAACGAATAGCAAAACGCTGTTCCGTTTTATCTTATGCGCTCATGATATCCCTCCCGGAATGGGTTTTCAATTACAAATAAAACAACGTTTCACTTTTTCTGCATCTTATTATCAAAAGTGTAATTGCGATCACGCTAGCGCATATAAATCGCGGGAATGGTTTCAATAAAATCATTTAAAACAATTAGATAGATAAAAACAAACACGAGTAGTTCATGAGGGGTAGGAATAACACATTGAAAATACAGCCAGTCTCACATGCCGTTCACACACCTTTTCTAACAAAGTGCGCTGTTAATCACATGAAATGAAACGCCGTTTTGATACGTTAGCAGAGTTTAGAGTGTATGTTTCTGTAACTGGCCTTGCCCTCCTGTTGGAGGGCTTTTTTATAGATGCAGGGGATATACAGCGGGAAAGGCGTTTAAGCAGAGAAAACTTCGGGGGGTTAATCTCGCTCGATAGCGAGCGCCACGCCCTGACCACCGCCGATACATAACGTTGCCAGGCCCTTGTGCGCCCGACGCTTCACCATTTCATGCACCAGTGAAACCAGAATACGGCAGCCAGATGCGCCAATCGGATGACCAAGCGCAATGGCTCCGCCGTTCACATTCACCCGCCGTTCATCCCACTCCAGCATTTTCCCAACGGACAATGCCTGTGCGGCAAAGGCTTCGTTGGCCTCGATAAGATCAACATCAGCCAGTTGCCAGCCCACACGCTCAAGGCAACGGCGCGTCGCGTACACCGGCGCAATTCCCATGAGCGCGGGATCGACCCCGACGCTGGCAAAGGCACGAATGCGGGCCAGCACCGGCAAATTCAGCTCCTGGGCCTTAGCCTCGCTCATCATCATCACCGCAGCGGCGCCATCATTGATGGATGACGCGTTACCCGCGGTTACTGAACCGAGCCTGTCGAAGGTCGGATCCAGACGCGCCAGCCCTTCTGCGCTGGCATCGGTGCGCGGCTGTTCGTCGGTATCCACCACGAACGATTGCCCATTACGCTGCGTTACCACCGGCACGATTTCATCTTTAAAGCGCCCGGCGTCAATTGCCATCCGCGCCTTGTGCTGCGAATGCAGTGCGTAGGCATCCTGCAGTTCACGGCTGATGCCATATTCCCGCGCCAGATTTTCCGCAGTCACGCCCATATGGTAATCGTTGAAAGCGTCCCACAGGCCATCATGCACCAGGCTGTCGACCAGTTGACTGTTGCCCAACTGTGCGCCGGTACGGCTATCAGTAAGGACATGCGGCGCACGGCTCATATTCTCTTGTCCGCCCGCAATGACAATGTCGGCTTCGCCGCACTGGATAGCCTGGGTCGCCAGATGCAGCGCTTTCAGACCCGAGCCGCAGACATCGTTAATGGTGATGGCGGAGACGGTATTGGGTAGCCCACCATTGATGGCGGACTGACGCGCCGGATTTTGCCCGGCACCTGCGGTAAGCACCTGTCCGAGGATCACTTCATCCACAGCGTGAACGTCCACGCCCGTGCGCTCCAGTAACGCCCTGACTACCATGCTACCTAATTCAACGGCAGAGTGGCGCGCCAGCGTCCCCTGGAAGCAGCCGATTGGTGTCCGTAACGCCCCGACTATCACAACCTCTTTCATCACCACCTCAGCGCAAAATAACACCGCAATAGTAGATGATTGTTAAAAAGAGTTATCAAGGTTGTTTAAAAACGGTGATTTTTATCACAAAGGAAATTCGTATCATTTATTGGTCATCTGAACGCCACTCTGCTGTAAATGGTCGCGCAGCCAACTTCCCGCCACGCCAGGCGGTGATTTCTTATTCCACAGCAGATCGATAGAGATAGCCTTTGGCCAGCCGGGCAGCATCAATTGGACCAGCGGTTTTTCTGCCGCAAACTCCTCCACCAGCGCACAAGGGAGCGCGCACCAGCCGAATCCCTGCACCGCCATACTCAGCAGCAACAAATAGTTAGGCGCCGACCAGACGGGGCCGCGCGCCACGTTGGTGCCGCTCTCCAGATAGGTATTCAGCCGCAGCTCTCGCCAGGTATGTAGCTGTTCCCACTGCAGTTTTTCTTGAGTCGCCAGTGGATGTGATGCCGCAACGTATAATCCCATCCAGGTTTGCATCGGCAGACGCGTGACGCCCATGTCGGTCGGGTAATCCTCCCGCGCTTCGATCAACCCAACCTGAGCACGTCCTTTTTGCAGCAGATCGATCACGTCTTCATCTTCGCCAATCAGACATTCAAACTCGGTATGGGGAAACTTGTGGTCAAACTGCACCATCAATTCTTCCAGCACATCCGGGTGCAGCGTGTCAGACAAAACGAAGGTCAGACGCGCTTCCGTTTCACCCGACAGCGAAATCGCTGCCTCATCAAGACGTTCGCTGGCCGTCAAAATTGCCTGCACATAGCCCAGCACCCGCTTACCTTCTTCGGTTAGCGTCGGCTGACGTGATGAGCGGTCAAACAGCGCAAAACCAAGATCGGCTTCCAGATGCGCAATGGCCGTGCTGATGGTGGACTGACTTTTACGCAGCCGCCGGGCCGCAGCAGAAAATGAGCCGCAGGAAACGGTCTCCACAAATGCCGTTAACGCTTCAGGAGAGTAACGCATGAACTATCTACTTTATCGATGGATACTATCTTTTAGATATCACATAAAACGATAAAATTGCCACCATTCCGTTATCCGGGCATCAAAGAAGGTTTTAGATTATGCAACACGATACAGTCCAACGCCGCTCGTTACTGGAGCGAATTTTTCATGCCGTCTGCTTTGAGGGCATTGCCACCGCGATCCTCGCACCAACCACCGCATGGTTGATGCAGCGCTCGGTGCTGGAAATGGGCGGACTGACCATTCTTCTCGCCACGACGGCGATGATCTGGAATATCATTTATAACGCCCTGTTTGACCGACTGTGGCCGTCGCACCTGGTAAAACGTACGGCTAAAGTGCGGGCATTCCACGCCTTAGGCTTCGAGAGCGGTTTTATTGTCATCGGGGTGAGCATCGTGGCGTATGTGCTGAACGTCAGCCTGCTCCAGGCATTCACGTTGGAAATAGGTTTCTTCCTGTTCTTCCTGCCATACACCATGTTCTATAACTGGGCTTATGACACTTTACGCGAGCGCGTTATGAAGCGTCGCCAGCAGCGCGTTACTGCCTGATAATTCAAACAATAGCCGGAATCTTCTCGGTTCCGGCTTTTGATCCATTCACTCGCCCGCTTGTTGACACCTCCCCCAGCCCCTGCCATTTGTGGTAAATTGCGCTTCTTTTTGTTTATTTTATAGTTGATACGTTCAAATAATGTCGAAATTTTGGTCAAAAGAAGAGACTCTCTGGAGCTTCGCACTATATGGGACTGCCGTCGGCGCAGGAACCCTCTTCCTCCCCATACAGCTGGGTTCTGCAGGCGCGGTGGTACTGTTTATCACCGCACTCGTCGCCTGGCCTTTAACCTACTGGCCGCACAAGGCGCTGTGCCAGTTTATCCTGTCCTCAAAAACCTCGGCAGGTGAAGGGATCACTGGTGCAGTTACGCACTACTACGGCAAAAAGATAGGCAGCCTGATCACGACCCTCTATTTTATTGCCTTCTTTGTGGTGGTGCTGATCTACGCCGTGGCGATAACCAATTCACTCACCGAACAACTGGCAAAACATATCGCCATCGATCTGCGTGTTCGCATGCTGGTCAGTCTTGGCGTGGTGCTGGTGCTGAACCTGATTTTTCTGATGGGCCGTCAAGCAACCATTCGGGTAATGGGCTTTCTGGTGTTCCCGCTCATCGCGTACTTTTTGTTCCTTTCGCTCTACCTGACCGGAAGCTGGCAGCCAACGCTACTCACCGGCCAGATGTCTTTCGATCAGCACACGCTTCATCAGGTTTGGATATCTATTCCCGTGATGGTTTTTGCTTTTAGCCATACGCCAATTATCTCGACGTTCGCCATCGACCGACGTGAGAAATATGGCGAGCAGGCCATGGGTAAATGCAAAAAAATCATGAAGGTAGCCTACGTCATCATCTGCCTGAGCGTGCTGTTTTTCGTCTTCAGCTGTTTGCTTTCGATTCCGACAAACTATATCGAGGACGCGAAGAATGAAGGGGTGACCATTCTGTCAGCGCTATCGATGATGCCAAACGCACCAGCATGGCTGTCAATTTCTGGGATCATTGTCGCCGTCGTGGCGATGTCAAAATCGTTCCTCGGCACCTACTTTGGCGTGATTGAAGGGGCAACCGAGGTGGTAAAAACATCGTTGCATCAGGTGGGAGTGAAGAAAAGCCGGGCCTTTAACCGCGCCCTGTCCATTATGCTGGTTTCGACCATTACGTTTATCATTTGCTGCATTAACCCTAATGCAATTTCAATGATTTACGCGATTAGCGGGCCGCTGATTGCCATGATTCTGTTTATCATGCCGACATTATCTACCTATCTGATCCCGGCGCTAAAGCCGTACCGTTCAGTGGGAAATCTGATCACCCTGATTGTCGGTCTGCTGTGCGTATCTGTGATGTTTTTTGGCTAGAACGTGTTTTTAACGGCTCATTCATCAGTATGTGGATGAGCCGTTAAACTGACTTATTTGATGTACGAATCGAGTACCTTCAAAACCACATCCAAATCTTCTTCGCGCTTAATTTCATCGCCCTGATGCACAATGTGCTCGGTCAGATGACCTTTAATCACCTCGCGCATTAACCCGTTTACCGCACCGCGGATCGCCGCTATTTGCTGCAATACCGCCGCGCATTCATGCGGTTCATCCAGCATGGTTTTCAACGCCGCTACCTGCCCCTGAATCTTACTGGCTCGGGCTTTCAGCTTTTGTTTGTCGCGGATCGTGTGTGACATAGCAATACCTTTTCAACGTCTGGCTGTAGCGACAATACCATCGTCATTCTACTGGGGGGTAGTATTTAATACTGGGGGGGAGTAGAATCTGGCAAAATTAAACAACTAAGAATCATTCTCATGGGTGAGTTTTCTACGCTTCTTCAGCAAGGCAACGCCTGGTTTTTCATTCCCAGCGCGATTCTATTAGGAGTGTTACACGGTCTGGAACCGGGGCATTCCAAGACGATGATGGCGGCCTTTATTATTGCCATTAAGGGGACCATCAAACAGGCGGTGATGCTGGGGCTGGCGGCAACGCTGTCGCATACCGCAGTGGTATGGCTGATTGCGCTCGGTGGGATGTATATCAGCAAAGCGTTAACTGCCCAGGCCGTTGAGCCGTGGCTGCAGTTTGTCTCGGCGATTATTATTCTCGGGACCGCATTCTGGATGTTCTGGCGAACCTGGCAGGGAGAACAGAACTGGCTGACCCAGACGCATCATGACCACGATCATGATGACCATCACCACCATCATAACCACGGTGAAGCTCACCACCATCATCACGAACATGACCACGACCACGATCATAACCATGCTGCGTTAGCAGGGCTGAGCGAGGGTTCGAAAGAGTATCAGGACGCCCACGAGCGGGCACATGCTACCGATATTCAGCGCCGCTTTGCAGGCAAAGAGGTCACCAACGGCCAAATATTATTGTTTGGTCTGACCGGCGGGTTGATCCCCTGCCCTGCTGCCATTACGGTACTGCTGATTTGCATCCAGCTCAAAGCCTTCACGCTGGGTGCCACTATGGTGCTGTGCTTCAGCCTCGGGCTGGCGCTAACGCTGGTAACGGTGGGCGTGGGAGCGGCAATCAGCGTGCAGCAGGCGGCCAAACGCTGGAGCGGATTTAACACACTGGCACGCAAAGCGCCCTATTTTTCCAGCGCGCTCATCGCGATGGTCGGCTTATATATGGGGATTCACGGCTATATGGGGATCGTCGGTTAACGAGCAGAGAGCGCAGCAGCGATTGCCGCTGCGCATCAAACCTGGCTAGCTTGCGACGTTCCCCCACACCAGTTGGCCTTTATGGAAGGTCGCGGTGCGTGGGGAGATTCGCGCGACCGCTTCCGCTGAGCAGGAGGCATCCACCAGTACAAAGCTGGCTTCATCCTGCGCCTTCGGCCAGACGCGCTCACCTTTATCGTTAAGCGGCAGCACATCGCCGGTGGCGAGGAACAGCGCCCGCGACAGGTTGAGTTCATTGGGACGAATATACAGCTGCGCGTACAGATTCGCCTTCTCCAGCATGTCTCCAAGCCCGTACGGCGACCAGTGGTCAATCACACTGTCGGTCCCGGTAATCACTTCCACGCCTTTGTCACGCAGCTGCTTGAGCGGCATATGCAAGGTACCGATCGGCACCGTCGAGGCAATGGTAATCTGCTGCGCCGCCATGCGGCTCGCCAGCGCATCCACCTGTTGTTCGTTCAGGGTTGCCAGCGCAAATGCGTGACTGATGGTCAGTTTTTCCTTCAACTGCGGCGTTTTCTCCACCGTTTCCACCATGTAATTCACTGCCGCAACGCCCGCCGGGCTGGTTTCATGCAGATGGATATCCACGCCTTTATCGTAATCCAGCGCAATCTGGAACATGGTGTCGAGGGATTTTTCCATCGCCCCGTCCACGCTGGTTGGGTCCAGACCGCCGACGTAATGCGCCCCCGCCTGCATTGCTTCACGCATCAACGGTTCAGACTTCGATAACAGCAGGCCATGCTGCGGAAACGCCACGATTTCACAGGCAAAACCCGGCTGGCGACGCGCCAGCACCGCCTGCAGATTTTCCAGGTTTTTCAGCCCGGAAACCGGTTCGATATTGCAATGGCTGCGGGCGATCGAGGTGCCCTTTGATTGCAGCAGATCGATGAGCTTTTCCGCGCGCTCCTGCGTGTAAGGCTGGAGTTCAGGCAGCAGCTTTTGCTCCAGGCGGATCATATCCTGAATGGTGGTGCCAGCCGGGCGATTCAGCGAACGCCAGGGACCGCCGTAAAAGGTTTTATCCAGATGGATGTGCATGTCGCGCATGGCGGGCAGCATCAGCTTTCCACCCGCATCGTAGTGCGGCAGCGTCGCATCCGGATGCTGCTTATTCTCACGCAGGGCAACAATTTTCCCGTCCTGAATTTCAACGGTTTGCAGCGCGGTACGGGTATGCACCACCACCGAGTTTTCGTAATCAAACCCCGCTTCCAGCAGGACGTTATCCAGGTAATAGTGCTTATCGTTAATCGTCATTGTGCTCTTCGCCCCGCAGGTGTTCCCGACAGGATTAGCAGCATACGCGACCGGAGCCACTGCGCCAAACAGCGCGGCAGCGGTCACCATTTTTCCGCTCTGACTTAAAAATTCACGGCGGCTGTTACTTTCCTTCATTCACATTTCCTCTCAGGAATGGACAATATGGGTGCCCGTTTCGCCGCGCAGTGCGGCCGGCAGGCATTCCGGCGTGGTGATGATCACTCGCTTACCGCCACGCGCCAGGAACGCCAGACTGGCAACGATTTTGGGTAACATGCTCCCCGGCGGGAAATGTCCCTCCTGCATGTAACGGGTCATCGTTGCGACATCCACCGTATCCAGCGCCTGCTGGTTGGGTTTGCCAAAATGAATACAGACCTGCTCGACGCCGGTGGTGATCACCAGAATGTCAGCGCGGATCTCCTGCGCCAACAGAGCCGTGGAGAGATCTTTATCAATCACCGCATCCACGCTCTGATAATCCCCCTGATCGCTACGCACCACCGGGATCCCACCGCCACCCGCGCCAATCACCACAAAGCCTTGCTGGGTCAGCGTTTTGATCGCCTCCGCCTCGACAATACGTTTCGGTTCCGGAGAGGCGACGACCCGGCGGTAGCCGCGTCCCGAATCTTCAACAAAGCGCCAGCCCGGATTGACCCGCTGCAGTTCATCGCGCTGCGCTTCGCTAAAGAACGCGCCGATAGGCTTGGTCGGGTTAGCGAAGCCCGGATCGTTTTTGTCGACCTCCACCTGCGTGACCACCGTAACCGCCTTCTGCTCACCGCGCCGCGCCAGACGGTTGTTCAGCGCCTGTTGGATCAGATAGCCGATCCCGCCCTGCGTATCGGCGACGCAGTTTGCCAGCGGGGTGAGCGGCAACCCTTCACGCTCATGCGCGATTTCCGCACGCCGTAGATCCAGCCCCACCTGCGGCCCGTTTCCGTGCGTCAGCACAATGTTGTAGTCCGATGCCAACATCTCCAGCACCGTGTCCGCCACCGCTTTCACCGCTTCAGCCTGGTGCTCAATCGACTGGCTGGCGTTATCTTTGATAATGCTGTTGCCGCCAATGGCAACGACCACAAGTTCTTTCATAGTGTTATCTTCCGCTTACAGGCGATTCAGGTCGTTTTCGTCGGTTCCTGCTCAGGCGCAGTCACCGCTTCACGGCTATCAAGAACATGCTTGAGGACAAACATGCCGCTCATCATCAGGTAGGCCACAACAAACATCATCGAACTGCCTTCTGCAAAGCCAACCGCCGGAGAGTGAATCACACCAAACAGCGATAACAGCGCGCCAAAAGCTGCGGCAATCGCCCCACGCAGCGGCTTATTCATAATGGCGAAGATAGCGACGCAGCCCCACAGCATACTGGCCAGCGGCGCACCGCTTCCCAGATGCACCAGCCCATCGTAATAGACACCTTTGCTGTGCAGCAGGTCGCTGCCCAGTTTCCCCGCGGATGTTCCGGCGGCGCCCATCACGCTGTTGACGATGGTCAACGCCCAGTTAGCGATCCACGGGAACAAGCAGATAAAGATAACGGGAACCTCGACTTTGGGCGTCTCTCGCACCACCTGGTTGGCGGTCACCACGCCGATAAACACCAGAATCGGCACTATCGCAGTCATCGGAATAATCGCGAGCATAAACGCCCCCAGCCCAAACAGCGGTACCAGGAACATGGTGATGCCTGAAGCGAGGGTATAACCGATGCTGGCCCCCATCGCTTTCCAGCCCGCATGCCCAACATATACGGTCACCGGGAATGGGTTGCCCAGCATGCAGCCGAGCATGGAGGCAAAACCGTTCGCCATCATGACTTTACGGGTGTTGTACTCATCCCCCGCCGCATGCGCACTTTCAATATTCTCAAGGTCAAAAATGTAGTTCGCCAGACCCAGAGGAACCGCAGAAGCCAGGTACGGCAGCGCGTGCGGCAAACCCTGCAGGAAGCTGTCGACATGGATTTCCGGCGGATTGAAGCCAAAGGAAGACATCGAAGATTTAATGGCTTCCGGGCTTTGCAAACCGGAGATCCACGCCAACGCTGTACCGGCAATCAGCAGCAGCAAACCGGTGGGGATGCGGGCAAAAATCGGCTTCTTACCGAACCAGTTAATGAAGATTAACAACAAGACGATGAAAGAGACGGTCGGCGCTTCAAATGCCTGCAGCATCGGGTTCATCGCCAGCAGCAACAGTCCCAGACCGGACAGACAAGAAAGTAATACCGTACGCGGGATCATCTTGCGGATGGTCTCGCCCAGGAAGGAGCCGCCGACCAGGATCAACGCTTCGACAAAGCACCACACCAGGGCTATCTGGATAGCAAAGTTGGCATCTTTGGTTTGCTGATATACCGGCATTAGCACCAGGAAGGTCACGGTAAAAATTGACGGTGCGCTCGGCCCGGACGGCAGCGCCGTCACGTCTTTACGCCCGGTGTGCTTTGCCATCTGCAGGCCAAACCAGGCGTAGCAGACGCTGGCCACCAGCACCGCCAGACCAAAGGCAGGCGCAATGCGACCATAGACAATTTCGGTAGGGATCCCGACGACAAAAATGAGCAGCCCCATCATTGTCAGCAGGTTAGTCAGGTTGTTGGTCATCAGCCCAAAGTAAGCAGCCCAGTCACCACGTTTCCATTCTAGTTTTATGCTGTTCATGGAATATCCTTAACAGGTTAAGCATCGTTTGCGATCCCGGGGATCGCCCAGCCCTGCAGGTAAGCAACGTTTTTTGCTTCGCTACTGTGGGGCTAACAGCGTTAGCCCCGATTGTTGTTATTGGCAGTAGCGGTCGCGCCAGTTGAGGATCGCCTTTTCAAAACAGGCGAACGGCGGATGGACTATTCCGGCGCCGATCATGCCGATCCCCGCATCTTTGTGCGCAATTGCGGTGTTAATCACCGGCAGAATGCCGGTGCTACCCACGCGCGTAATGTCGATAGCTGTCGGTACGCCCATAAAACCAAGTAACGGAATGGTAACGTTGGGGTTCTCGCCGAGAGTGATTTCGCGCATCTGGCGAGAGAAATCGACCGCCTCTTCAACCGTACCGCCCACCAGCGCCACGATGGCCGGTGCCGTGGCCATGGCAAAACCGCCGATGCCGTAGGTTTCGGTAATTGCGCTATCACCGATATCACGTCCGGAATCTTCGGGCTTATAGCCCGCAAACATTGGGCCAATCACCTGCTGCGCCGGACCGGTAAACCACTGACCCGGTAAGCCGCTGATGCGCAGACCGAATTCAACGCCGTTACGCGCCATCGTCGTGACTACGGTGCTGTATTCGATCCCGTGTGCGGCGTCCATTGCGGCTTTACACATCGCCATCCAGGTCGGTCCGGAGAAGTAATCGCTGCTGAGGACGAATTCGAATACCTCACGCTGCTGCTCAACCGGATAGCCGGTCTGAATAATCCACGGCGTCAGTGCCTGTATCAGTAGCGCCGTCCCGGCGTTGTTGCGGTTATGGCACTCATCGCCCATGTGCAGCGCCTGCGCCAGCATCAGGCGCAGATCGATTTCGCCCGCCAGCTTCATGGCGTCGCGCAGCATCGGTCCCATCACATCGCGCATCCAGTTCAGGCGATCGATAACGCTCTGATCGTTCGCGCCCATGCGCAGGATCTTCGCCATCTGCTCGCTCATATTGGTATATGCGCGGTTGCCGTAGGTTTTGTTCTCGACGATGTGCATAAACATCGACGCCGACGTTACACCCGCCATCGAACCGACACAGTCATGCTCGTGGCACGGTGAGAAGATGATTTCACCCGAGGCGGCCAGGTCGGCGGCTTCATCCAGATCTTTCGCCAGCCCTTCAAACACCAAAGCCCCGGTGACCGCGCCCTTCATTGCGCCGCACATTTTTTCCCAGCAGATGGGCGGTCCGGCGTGCAGGATGGTGTTGCGGGTCATGCCCGGCACGACGTTGATCGCCTGGTCATAGCCAATCAGCACCGGATGCGACTGGATAATGCGTTCCAGCGCCTGCTGGTTAGCGGCAGCGATTTTGTCAGCCAGCGGCGAATCGGCAATTTCGTCCAGTGCGGCCACGACCTGCATGTTGCCCTGGCCCGGCGGCGTCCAGTCGAGCTGGGTCACGGGAACATTCTGCTTTTTGAGGTCATCGCTGAACATCGCGATGCCGACGTTAATCACGTTCAGCGGCTGGTTAAACAGTGTCTGGCTCATCAGGCTTCCTCCCCTTTACAGATAAATTCACGCGCCAGCAATCCGGTATTGGTGCTACTGCTCGCCCAGATCACGCCTGCATCGGTCAGCATCTGGCACTGTTTTTCCAGCGACGGCGTATCGAGATCGGTTCCCAGCACGTAGCCGAGGATCTCAAGCGGACGCCCCTCTGCGGCGGCGATCGCTTTGGCTTCGACGATCGCCTCGATCATCACGCCAACCGGATCTTCATGTGATCCATATCCAAGAACGAAGTCCATAACGATCACGCCGACTTCAGGATCGCGTGCTTCCTGCAACAGACGACTAATGCGGTTGGTTGGATCGATCATCGGGTGCGGTTTACCGTTGGTAAAATCGTCATCTCCGAAATCAAGGAAGGTATGTCCCACGCTGCGGTTGAGATCTGTCAGGCGAAAAGCCGGATCCGGATGAATGTTGCTGTAAACTTCCGCATGTTTTTCCATGGCAGCAAACATCGCCTCATCGCACAGCGTGCCGCCACAGAACAAGCCGCGAATGTACTTTTGCTGCGGGGTCAGGCGGGCGCGGACCTCTTCAATCAGCGGCCAGTTGAGCGGATGCAGATCCAGACTCTCTTTTTTCACGCCAGTCAGCAGTACCGCTTTCAGCGCCGCCTCTTTAGTGCCGCGTGCAAACAGCAGACCGTTTTCATCCGCAGGCGCGGCTTCACGTACGAGGAAACACACCACGACGGGCTTATGGCAGGCACGCGCACGTTCCAGCACTTTGCGCGCCACTGTTGGCGCAGGAGGTTTGGAGATAAGCGCGATGATCTCGGTTTGCGGATCGGCCTCCAGCATACCAATCGCGTCAAGCATCATCAGGCCGCCAATCTTTTCGCTCAGATCGCGTCCACCGGTGCCAATCAGTTGGGAAATCCCGCCGCCAAACTCGTGAATGCGTACGCTCAGCTCCTGGCTACCGGTACCGGAGGCACCAACAATTCCGATGTTGCCGCGACGCACCGCATTGCCAAAACACAGCGCCGCGCCGTTAATAATGGCGGTTCCGCAATCGGGCCCCATCATCAGCAGCCCTTTTTCATGCGCCAGCTGCTTGAGCGCCAGTTCGTCTTCAAGAGAGACGTTGTCAGAGAACAGCATCACGTTGAGGTTATTTTGCAGCGCCTGACGCGCTTCACGCGCGGCAAACAGACCATTGACCGAGATCACCGCCAGGTTGCTGTCAGGAACATGCTTCTTCGCACTGGCAAGCGTGGCATAGCGCGCTTCATGCTGCCCTCCCTGCTCTTTATGCGTAAACAAATCTTCAATCGCCACCAGCGTCTGATCGTTCGCCGCCTCGCTGGCGCCTTTAATGACAATCATCAGGTCGCCACTTTTCGCCTCTTCAAGTTCAGGCGTGAGCAGACCGAGATTCTTCAGTACGCCCTTATTCATTTCTGTCGCCATAGCCACGAACGCCTGCTCAACGCCATCGAGCTTATTTGCGCGTGTGGAGATAGACATCAGTGAGACAGAATCAAAATACGTGTTCTTTTTAACAACTATCCTGATCGACATAATTCCCTCCGGACCTGTGGCTCAGGGCGCAGGCATCCGCCATGCCATACAGCATGTCGCAGCCAGAACTTGAGCCGATATTTTTAATGTCAGTAATATATTGCGTAGAAACGGGTTGTTGCTCTGTAATAATATGGTTCAGCAGCCGTCCGACGCTTTCTCGATAACGTTGATGAAAGGCTTCCTCTAGCGTTATTTTGCTGAGTAGCGTGGTATTATTTCCGGCACGTTGTAAGGCTGCTAAAAAATCATCACGATATTTCCCCAGCGGATGTCCCGGAATAAATAAAATAGTGCTTAAACCCACTAAATAATCATCAGATGAAGGCGTCAGACCAATCCCCAGACCAATTAAATGGCTGACCGCTGTAGAGATATTTTCTCCTGTCTGCAACGCCGCCAGTAATGTTTGTCGGCGACTCAGTAATTGGCGGGTGATTTCCAGATAAAACGGGTTATCACCCTGGTACAGAAATAATGTGTCAGCGCTTCTTAGCTGTTGGCGGATAACCTCTTCCCAGCGCAGCCAGCGGATTGCAGCAAGGCTTATTGCATCAAGCCTCCACCGTGGTATGCGCCATGGCAGACAACCGGAAGTTTCTATCCATTTATCGTTGCCAACGGCTATCCCCGATTCGGTAAAACTGACTCTCTCACCGGGGTGAAACAGCTCTTCACAATGCGTCAGCGCCAGCCGACAGCTGTTAGGCGCGTTATCACAACCTTCACTCAGTAACGTCAGCAACCGCTGCTGTTCGGGTATCAACAGGTTTACCGCGCGGGAAAAAACCTGTTCAACCCGTCCCGTTCCCCGGAAAGCGAGAAACGCGCCGTCTGCGGTTAGCGCCCGTACGCATCGCCGTGATGGCGTAGCGATAGTGGCGCTCCTCTGTCAGGCTCCGGCCGCAATCAGCAGCTCGGCAATTTCGTGGTATCCTTTCTCCCGCGCCAGCTCCAGCGGGGTTTTACCGTATTTATCCGTCATGTGCGGGTTTGCGCCATGGTCGAGCAGCAGCTTGACGATTTCCTGCTGTTTCGCGCCGCCGTCATTAAGCACGATGGCTTCCAGTAACGGCGTCCAGCCGACAAAGTTGGTATGATTAACATTGATATCGGTACGCAGCAGCAGTTCGCGCACGATCTCTACATGACCTTTTTCGCTGGCAGGCGTAATACCGACGCCGCCAAAACGGCTCAGGCAATTGAGATCGGGATTGGCCGGTAATACGGTACGCAGCAGCGTTAAATCGTTAGTCAGACAGCTAATCAGGAATGGATTAAAACAGGTTTGATCCTGTTTATTAATATCGGCACCGGCGGCAATCAATAAAGAAACACAGTCATAATGTTTATTCAGGCTGGCAATAATTATGGCAGTGCGCCCCTGGCGGTTAGTGGCATTAATATCCACATTTTTTGCCAGGCAGGATTTTAATCCATCGGCATCACCCTGCTCTGCCGCCAGCAGAAATTCAGTAATGAGTTCTTTCTCTGACATAATCGCTCTCCTGCAGTTTTTTAGACTTTTTAAATATCCGATAAGTTGAGAATAGCAACAGAGTGCAGAGAATAATATCCGCTTAAATTTCATTCATCGTAAGCGTGTCGATTATTGAATCAAATTTAACAATGAGAACAAAACGTGCTGTAGTGCAATCTTTTCCTTATGACAGAGCCGCTTTTAGCCATTAATCAGTTGTCAGGAAAATCAGGCGTGATGCTACACGGATAGCGGCCTGCAATTAATATACAGAAGTGTGATTGCCTTCAAATCAATTGTAAAACTAGTGTTAAATTCTGTTCAAAACTGATTGCTCTGCATAAGGATTACAAATACATTCAACAATCATCGCGTCGCGGATGCGCGTTTGTCGCCGGAGGGGAGGAAGATGAATTCAATTTTTACCGAGGAAAACCTGCTGGCATTTACGATGGCAGCCCGCTACAGCAGCTTCAGCAAGGCGGCTGAGGAACTTGGCTTAACCACATCAGCAATTAGTTACACCATTAAGCGCATGGAGTTGGGGCTCGACGTGGTGCTGTTTACCCGCAGTACCCGCAGCATTGAGCTGACCGAGTCCGGACGCTATCTGTTTCGCAAGGCGACCGACCTGCTCAACGATTTCCACGCCATCAAGCGCAGTATTGATACTATTGCTCAGGGCATTGAAGCCCGGGTACGCATCTGTATTAATCAACTGTTGTATACCCCTCAACATACGGCACGACTGCTGCAGGTACTCAAGAAACAGTTTCCAACCTGCCAGATAACCGTCACCACCGAGGTGTATAACGGCGTCTGGGATTCGATCATTAACAACCTCGCCAACATCGCTATCGGCGCACCGGATACGTTACTGGACGGCGGGGGGATTGATTACACCGAGATCGGCGCGATCCGTTGGTCGTTTGCGATTGCCCCGGATCATCCGCTGGCTTTTATGCCTGAACCGATTTCTGAGAGCCAGCTGCGCCTGTACCCGAACATCATGGTGGAAGACACCGCCCACACCATCAACAAGAAGGTCGGCTGGCTGTTACACGGACAGGAGTCGATTCTGGTTCCTGATTTTAATACCAAATGCCAGTGCCAGATCCTGGGTGAGGGCATCGGTTTTCTGCCGGACTATATGGTGCGCGAGGCGATGGAAAAGTCGTTGCTGGTCACGCGGCAGATCCACAACCCGCGTCAGGATTCACGGATGCTGCTGGCGACCCAGCATTCGGCCACCGGTCGTGTAACCCAATGGATTAAAAAAGAGTTTGGCCCACAAGGGGTATTGACGGGAATTTATCAGGATTTGCTGCATCGGGAGTGATGCGCCGGACGGCGGTCATGCCTTCCGGCGCACGTAAGATTATCAGGCGCGAATATCGTCGTACTCGCGGGTTTTATCAAACTCATGTTTGGCAAACGGGCACAGCGGAATAACTTTGCGGTTTTCGGCGCGCATTTTCTCCACCACCTTCGCCACCAGCAGTTTACCGACCCCCTGGCCTTTCAGGCTGGGGTCGACATCGGTATGTTCAATGATGCTCAGATGCTCACCCGTCGGCACGAAGACAATCTCGGCAACCTGATTGCCTTCGGCATCGTTAACATAAAATTTGTTGTGGCCTGCAAGAATTTCCATGGTCCCCTCACTCATTTCTGGCGATATTTCAGCGCACCGCTCGGACAGGTATCAATCACTTTAATGACTGTCGCGACATCCACTTCATCCGGAATGATCCACGGTTTACGTTTCAGGTTAAAAAGCGCTGCGCTTCCCCGCACGCAGTTGCCCGAATGTTGACATATCGCCGTACTGAAGTAGACGTCAATCTTCTCACCGGTATAGGCCCGGTAACCGGCATCCAGTAGTTCCTTATCCACGACATTGCCTCGCATTTTTTTATTGTCTGGGTCTAATCATAGACCTGTGCGAGGCTGAAGGAAGCAGCTGAAAGTAGAAATATCACTCAGGCCTTTTCTGCCACGACGGCTGCGGCTCTGGCGGCAAATACTCCAGCATCGCAGGCGTCGGCGGCGGTAGACGGTTATCGGCGATATCCCTGTCCACATCGATATGACTGATTTCACCACTTTCATGATGGTGAACCGTCAGCACCCGCGCTTTGTTCAGCTCTGTCACCAGTTCCCGGGTAATACGTAAACTTTCCGCCAGCTCATGATCTTCCAGTCCGGGTCTGCGACTGCGACGTTCCACCCGAAAACGAAACTGGTTGTACTTCGCCCAACCAATCAGCACCAGTCCGTTGACCAGCGCGACAAGGATGTAAAACGTGACCGTATCCAGCGTGGTGAAAAAGGGTCGCACGCCTATATAAGGTGAGTGCGCCAGAGCGGTGATCAGCCCTTTATAGATCAAATATAAAAAGCCAACCCAGGCAAAAAGCGTTAACAGCACGTCAATGATGCGCGGCAGCAAACGCTGCTCCGTAAAGATCAGCGGCTGGCTCATGATTCGATCCTCCCAATTCCACGATCGGGACTCACCCAACGCGCCCTGCCGCGTTTGCGTTTGAGCATTACTTTCGGGAAAGCGACCAGCGTGGTGAACAGGCTTAGCATCCAGTACACCACCGGGAACCAGATAATCCAGAACAACGACGCGCCAATGCCTTTTTCATAGCGCCGCTCAATCATCAGACTCACCGCAAACTGCAGCAAGCACACCACGCCGAGGATTAGCCCAGTAAAGGCCGGCGGGAAGAGATGTTGTACATACAGCGAGTCCGGCATCGGGATCATCAGCCCTAACAGAAACAGCACGATACTGATCGCATAGGCAAACGCCCAGGTGGTAGAAAAACAGAACTCAAAAAACAGCGGCCACATACGGCGATATTCCCATGACCACAGGCGGCGCATGTTCACGATAAACACCTCCGCGCCGCCTTGCGCCCAGCGCAGTCGTTGTTTCCATAACCCTCTTAACGTTTCAGGCATCAGGATCCAGCACAGTGCGCGCGGCTCAAAGAATATCGACCAGTGGCGCAATTGCAGCTTCCAACTGATATCGATGTCTTCGGTGATCATGTCCGGGCTCCAGTAACCGACCTCGGCCAGCGCGCGACGACGAAACGCAGCAACCACGCCGGAAACGGTAAAGATCTGCCCATAGACTCGCTGAGTACGCTTAATCAAGCCGATAATGGAAGAAAACTCCCCGACCTGTACCCGACCGATTAAGGTGGAGCGGGTTCGAATACGTGGGTTCCCGGTCACCGCACCGACGCGCGGGAACTGGATCAGCGGCGCCACAATATAGGCAACGGCATCACGGTCCAGTAACGCATCGCCATCAATACACACCAGGTAATCACTGCGCGCCGCTGCTGCCCCGGTCTTGAGCGCCAGCGCTTTGCCCTGGTTTTCAGCCAGATGAATCACCCGCAGACTGGGGTATTCCACCGCCAGTTGTTCCAGCACGTCGTGGGTGTCATCCGTTGAACCATCGTTGATGGCAATCACTTCAATATTTTTATATCGCTGCGCCAGCGCGGCCTCAATGGTTTCGCGCGCATTGATCCCTTCGTTAAAACAGGGGATCAGAATGGAAACCAGCGGATTCCCCTCCAGCGTCGGTGGCGGTGTGTCATCTCCCCATTTCCAGTGACGCTCACGGTAGAACCAGAAATAGACCCCGCCGCTTATCCACAAAGCAGACATAAACAAAGGCCAGAAGAAGACGAAGTTCAACATCACTTCACCTGTAAAGATGACCGCCACGCCAAACGGCAGGCTGAACATCAGGCAAAGTATCAGGAAAGCAATTATGCGATCGGTCATTTTTGCGGGTACCAGTATGAGGAGAACGTCGAGCGAATCTCTGACATCTCAGGTTTGTCGCTGATGAAATCATCCGGGTAATAGCCGTAGTTACCTGCACCGCTTAATTTCAGCTGGCGCATCCATTCGGCTATTTGTTTTCCGCTGATTTCAGCCTCGTCCCCGGATTTACGCCAGTCTCGTGCCTGTAGTTCAAACACGGTTTTGTCCAGCGCGCCGGGCGTTTGTGCAACGGCATTCACTAATCTGTCGAGCCAGGCGTTGGCATCATTAGCCGGGATCTGCTCCATGAGAGGCATCGCCATCGGTGCCGTCCAGTCATAGGTATTGAGGAAATCATTCAGGTTCTGCGCAAACCAAGCTTCACTCTCCGGCTCCAGTACCGGCATGGCGTAAATATTGCGCGCCGTCTGCACCTGCGGACCGCGAATATTACGCACCGCCTGAGTCAGTTGTTTGGTGAAGTCGATCAGCACCTTACTTTTCAGTCGCGTCCAGCGCTCGAACGCCTGGGGATTGCTACGGATTTGCTCAATGTTTCCGGGAAGCCCTGCGGCGCGGTAGGCAGCCAATGCCTCCGGTGACGCGTCTTCAAAGTCCGTCAGGAAAGCATCGTCATGGAACAAAATCCCTTTGAAGCTGGCGTGTTTGGCCAGGTCTTCATAGATTTCAGTGATGCGCTGACGCGCTTCGCTGCTCCAGGGGGACAGACGGACATAATTCTCGCGGTTGATCGCTGTACGTCCCGTTTTCGGATCCCAGGCGGTTACGCGTGGGATGGAAGCGTCGAGATCGAAAGCCAGAACCGGCATCCAGGCATACACCGTCACCCCTGCCCGCGTTTGTAACTGCCAGGAGATATAGTTAAAGAGGTCGGCACGCATCGGCAGCCAGCGGTTAGGGAAATAGAGCTCGCGAATATTTCCGTCACCCTGCGGATCGGCGTAGGCCTGCAGGAAGACATGAGAAATACGCATGTCATAAACGCGCTGGATAAGTTTGTCGATGTTTCGCTTCTGCTGAGCAGGGTCCTTGTCATACACGTAATCCAGATCGACATGCATCACGCGCATCGTCTGCGGTTCACGTACCTGAGCGACCTGGCTGGCAAAGCGCTTAAGAGAGGGGTTATCAGAGATTAGCACGCGCGGGATGTCATCAAGAAACGCGGCATTCGCCAACCCTTCGTTGAGCGTGAAGGCCATCTTATAGCCATGCTCTTTAGCCAGGTTTAACGTTGTGCCATTGGCCGCACCGTAAGGCCAGACCCACGCGCGCGGTGATTTCCCGGTCACCGATTTGATCTTGTTGGTGATGAGAGAGATATCCGCGTTTATACGGCGCGTGTACTGTTCATCCGTTTCGTAAGTGCCGGTTTTCTTATCATACAGGCGGTTCGCCACTGCCGGTTCTTTACTTCCCTGCGGGTTGGCTTGTGCACCGAAATGCGAATTCCAGGTGTGTGCACCGACTTCCACCAACGGTGATTTACCCATCTCTTCGACCATTTTCCAGGTGGCGAATTTATCTCGCGCCGTCATTAAGCCGCCAAAATCGACTTTTTTGTTGGCGGGAGCATCAACCCAACTCCCTACCGGCGCCCAGAGCGCAGGCCAGTTATAGGCTTTCAGCAGCGGCCAGACGCGGGTATAAAAACTGCTATATCCGTCATCAAAGGTGAGTAATACCGCTTTTTCCGGCAACACGATTTTACCGTCATGGGCGTCCAGGATTTGCTGCACGCTGATCGGGTTATAGCCATTATCACGCAGCCAGGCCATTTGGTCGCTCAACGCGCTGGTGCGCACAGAAAGATAGCGTTGGTCGGCGGCACCATCCTCGACATCGTGGTAGCCGAGCACCAGGAAGCTATTTTTCGGCCACGGATGATCCGCCGTCAGCGGCGTTCTCTCTGCGGGAGGAACGTAGCGAGGCGTTGTATTGTGCGCACTACTGCACGCGGTAATCATCAACCAGCCAGCGATTAATGCGCTAAGCCACAGGCATCTTTTCAGCATGAACAATCCTTAAAACCTGACATTTAAATCGAAAGCGAGGGAGATATTCCGCTCACGTTTACCGTCGTAGGGGCGTTTATCCCAAATCAGCATCACCCCGCCATCTACAACGTTGTTCCATTTGAGCCGTTGTCCGTATCCCACCTGAACGATGGCACCAGCGTCCTGGCCTTGCTGCCAATAGCCACCTACGCCAGCCAGACCTTGCTGCGTCCACACGGTGTCATAATGGCGGTAAAGAACCTGCTCCGCGCTCAGACCCGGTACCACGGAAAAATCACTCTTCGGGTTGTAATACGGCACATTCTCTTTGGTGTTGGTGCTCCCGCCGATGCCCGGGGTAAAGTCCAGGGTGAAGCGCGGCGTTGTCCACATGCGCTCTTTTCCGCTGAGTCCGTATTCGATGCGATCGTTACCATCTGAGAAATGTGATGCGGCAAACGACAGTTGATATTCACGTCGTTCGTTTTGATACCAGCGAACAAACATATCGCCGCCGTTGGCATACACGCCGCTACGCAGCGCGCGCAGTGGCGTATTACGCGACAAGCGCTCGGCCGAACCGCCTACGCGCCAGTTGTCATTGAAGTCATGCCAGCCGGAAAGACGACCGCCAATTTTCTGACCATCGCCATAATTTCGGCCAGAGACTTCCATTTCTGCCCAGTAGTCGCGGGAAGTCCATTCCGCCCCTGCCGCCAGATCGCGGCTGATGCCTTTACCTTCCTCAAATTCGCCAGTAGCAAAGTTGAATCCAGTAAACAATCGCCAGTTGTCGTTAATTGGCGGACTGTAAATGGCAGTATTGATGTTGAAGTCATTCTTACCGCTGACCGGGCTATCGGACGAGATCCCTTGTGTGCCGCTAATGCGCACTTCCGACATTTTGTGGACATCACGAATACGCGCGAGGCGTAGCGTCGCTTCATCATCCGGGCTACGAGCAATGACATCATCCGTCAGTTCATCGGCCTGCCTCCATTCCTGGAGATCCAACGCAACATAAGCCTGCTGACGTTCCAGTTCCAGGTTACTTGGCTCAATCACTTCCGCCAGCTTCAGCTCTTTCTCCGCCGCATGCGGCAAGCCACGCGCTTCAAGAACGGAGGCATAAGATATGCGCAGCCCCTGGTTACCTGAACCTGTTCGCGCCAGATGCTCAGCGAGCTTTTCAGCCTCAGGTAGTTCATTGGCAGCAATATAATATTGCGTCAGCATCGACTGTCCGAGCAGCCAGTTATCGTTAGGCTGCGGCGTTGGCGAACCATAGATGCGTCGCAGGTACGGACTCTCTTTGATTAAGTTTTCGGCCTGTTTTTTAGCGGCATCAAAGTTTTCATTATCGATATGCGCGTAGAACAGATCCTGTTGATCCTCAGGACCAAGCGGCGTAACGGGAATCGGTCCATTCGGGTAGTAGATGCTCATCAGCATCGCTTCGGTTTTTTCTGGCTGGCGTTCGCTTAACCATGCCGATGCTACCCAGCGTTTTGCGTAGTTTGGCACTTCGCTGCTCGCAGAAAGCGATTCGTATTCCTTAATCACTTCAGACGTTCGCTTACGAACCAGCAAAGCGCCCATGCGGTCAATTCTCGCCCGACGGACATCATTCTGCGCGGACGGCTCATCCTTCCAGGCAGCCAGCAACTGGTCATAACGGGCCAGCGCTTTATCCGCCACGATAAACCGCTCTTCTTCATTACGTGCGGACGTATAGGAGGAACGTACCATTTCGGCGGCCGCATCAAGCTCAAGGCGGCGCTTCACAGGATCTGCCGTAGGCACCACCTCCGCCATATTTAAGGCGGGTCCGGAAACACGGTTTGCTGACAGAGCAGACAGCAGCGTAGATTTTGCATTTTTGTTGCCAGGATCAACGTCATCCGCCTGGCTGGCAACCAACAGCGCGTCCCAGTTTTTTCCCTGAGAATGATATACGTAGGCAAGTAGCGCATCGGAGTCAGCCCCCGGATGTGCCTGTGCCCATTTATTCGCTTCAGTAAGGGCTTGCTGATTGTAGCGAGCATCTGCCAACGTCATTATCCAGCCGGTGCGTACGTCAACGTTGTCAGGCTCTTCCTGTAAAACGCTTTCCCATACCGCCAATGAATCATTCCAGTTTTTCTGGTTACGGTACGCACGTGCAGCGGCGACTTTGCCGCGTGCAGGCACATCCATCTGCCCACGATAGCGCTGCCAGATTTCAATAGTGGCTTTATCGTTGTTATCAACCCAACTGGAAACTTGCAGCCAGTCGGCAACCTGATTTGGCGTTAGCGCGCTTTGCTTTCCCTGATCCTCTAGATAACGCAATAACGGTGCACTATTACCACCCCGCGCTTCAATAACCAAAGCGTCATAATCTGATGTCGCTGCAGAGATTTGCATAGGGAAAAGAACGCTTGCCGTAAATAAACAGCTTAAAGACTTAAAACGTTTAATGAAGTTGGCATGTCGACGCATACTTAACATATCTGCCCTTATAACTTACATCAGAGTAAAAATAAGCGTTTTCAATATATTACAGTCAGTTACTTACGATACCCGACCATGTAAGATGCACTGCCGCTTATTTTGCAATAGGGTTATGAAGCAATTAATTCTTTCGTCTTATTGACTACCCGCGCCTCGCCCTCTAATCGTGGGAAAGCAGGCGTAAACTCGAAAATTTTATCACTCAGCGTAGTTCGTGGCTATGCGATACGAAAACTCTTAGACAAAAAAGTATTTTAGACTAAATAATCCTAATACTCTTGGGATTGAATTCTGGATTTAGATTAAGTTTGCATGACGAAACCTTGTGACGATGATAACTATTGCTGGCTAGCATAGCTACACCGCGCAACTGTTTGCATGGTAACTATTGTGTGCGGATAGAGAAAGTTCTGATAATAATGCCCCTGATAACAACAAAGCTCACAATGTAAATAATATAACCTAATTTTAAGGTTCGAACAGGGTCGATAAAATGAAATTAAAGGTACAGTCATAAGCAGAACTAAGTACAGTAAAAACTCAATAAAATCAAATGACTTCTTGACCTATCCTTGAAATCTACCAAAATTGGTATTTTGGTATCCGCCATAATACGTGCGCGAAGAATTGTGCATTGCTCGACTCGCTAAAGTATTTACCACTCTTGCGTATTATTGACAGTATCAACCACACTCACTTTACCCTTACAATTTGAAAGCTTATTTGCATTGAAAATAATTTATATACCCTAAATAATTCGAGTTACATGAAGGCGGCAAGTGAGTAAATCCCCAGGAGCATCGCGAACTATGTGACTGAGGCGAGCTAACGTAGCCAACGCACATGCAGCTTAAAGAATGACGGGTATAGACGCATAATTTTTTGCACTTACCTTCCCTCCAGCCTTTGAGGTAATTTGGACAAAGATGCCAATGGGAGCTGGTCAATGAAAATCGTTAACGCTGAAAAAAAACACATCCCCGCCATACGCGATATCTACGCCCATCATGTTATTCACGGTACCGGCAGCTTTGAAACTGACCCGCCGGATACCCGCGAGATGCAGGGGCGTCTGGAAAAAATCCGTAGTCTGGGACTGCCGTGGGTTGTCGCATTGCAAGAAGATAAGGTCATCGGGTATTGCTATCTCACCCGCTACCGCGAGCGTTATGCCTATCGCTATACCCTCGAAGATTCGATTTATATTGACCCGACGGCACAGCGTCAGGGGGTGGGAAAAGCGTTGCTACGCCATGTAATTGAGTGGGCTGAAACGCAGGGTTATCGGCAGTTGATCGCTATCGTCGGCGACAGCAATAATCAGGGATCGCTGAAAGTCCATCAGCAGGCCGGATTTACGAAAATAGGCACGCTGACGAACATTGGATTCAAGCATGGGCTCTGGCTTGATACGGTATTAATGCAACGCAGCCTGGGCACAGGTAACAGTACGCTACCAGCGGATTTCGATGCCGCTATTTAACATTGCTAAGGGATGACTTCAGGATACTGTCTTCTGGTAACCCTCAGACAAACAGAACCACAATCAGGTATAACGTAGTTATTAAATAATTCTCCATTTTTCAGCTCGTTAGAACGAAAAAAGCACCCGAACGTTAATGAACGGATGCTTTCTAAATCGAATAACTCAGTTTTACTTAGCGGGCGGCCCCGCCTGGTGCGCCAAAGGCATCGCGGGGCAAACGTCTTTTCAGCCCGAAGATGATTCATCCCTGCGCGTGATATTTCGCCAAATCCCCCCCGACAGTCTCAGATTTTCAGGCCCGCTATTGAGGATTTGGGTTACACATTTCAGGTAATTGTCTTTCCAGCGCTCAATAAAAGAAGACTGGCTTTCGAACCTCTGCGGATCGACCATTTTCTCCAAAACAAAATGGATGCGCCCGTCTCGCCACACCGGAACACCAAATACGGTGGGTAAGTGCATTTTCCAGGCAAGTCGAGAGCAAAAGGTGGAGTAGGTAATCTGCTGGCCGAAAAAGTCGATAGTCGGCGCGCTCAAATTCAACGCGCCGTCGATCGCCACAACAAGCGACTGCCCACTATGTAAGGTCTGTATGCAGGCCCTGACCACGTCCGCTTCGCTTTTGTCACTAACCGAAATCAACCGCTCGCCGTAGCCCCCTTTGAGCACGCCAGGCGTGGAAGCCACCCATTTGCTGTTCATTTCCAGCAAGGAGAGGATCATCGGCCCGGCATACATTGCGCCCATATGAGCCGATACAACAATGCAACCACGCTTATCGAGCTGCAGCCGTTGGAAAAACTGCTCGACATGCGATATATCGGCCAACCGATACATCGGTTCGTCGGCCTGCTCTCCACGGCATTCAAGCCAGTCGAGGAGATAATTATCGGCAAGATACCCCCACTTCGCCCGGCGTTCCCATTCATCGCGCTCGATACCGGACTGTCTGCCGGCAACTTCCCATGCCCAGTCAAGGCGCTCAGGCGGTAGATTAACGGCAGATATTTGCCCATCAAGCGCCAGCAGCCCCTCTTCGAATGACTGAGGCAGATGGCTTGCTCTGGCCTGAATATAGTGCTCAAAGATGCTTTCCGCTTCGCTTGTTTTCCCCGCCTGTAACAACGCCGCCGCGGCATAACGGTTCCATTTACTGGTCACCCCTTTTTCCCTTGCCAGTTGTACAAACTCATCGCTGGCAGCAGCGTATTGCCCAACCTGGCGCAGTGCTCGGGCATACATGGCTCTGACATAAGGAAGATCAGGATGAGTCGCGAGCGACTGCTGCAGTAACGGAATGGCTTTCTCATTCTGACCCGTTCTGATTAAGGCATCGGCATACAGGGTCACGATCCGTAAATTATCAGGGTTAAATTGCAGGGCATGACGCCAATGCTCAGCGGCCTGAAGCTTCGCTTCCCGGCTGCGACCAGATTGATAGTGGGCAAGCCCCAGGCTACGACGCAGCGCTGCACCATCCAACCCACGGGCTAATGCGGACTCCCCAATCTGAATGGCTTCCTGATATTTACCGACAGCGCACAGCGTATCAACCGCCAGCCCCGCCGACTCCTGCTTTTCTAACGCGAAGAAAGGGAGCAATGCGCGGGCCAGGTCATGATCTTCTGGTAGGCGGCTTTTATTTAAGAAACGGAGGCAGGTCTCAATCATATCTCCCCGCGGGGGAACTTCCTGCGCCTGTGTTCTGGCCAACGAGATTGCCTGTAACTCTTTATCCACAAGCGTCAGGCTGCGCAGATGGAGGGCAAAAATTTTGCTATTGCCCGAAAAAGCGAGCCATGCCCGCTCGGCTAAGTCAGCAACAGTCGCATATTGTTTACTCTTAAGCAGCACGCTTGCGACCAGCAGGACATCCTCCGGCTGGCACACATTCACCGCCAGCAGTTTGTTAACCACCTGTAGTACAGCGTCCCGATGATGTGATGCCAGCGGCGAAATAACCCAGCGTCGCAATAAATCACGGCTATTCTTTGCTGTCAGCACACGGTCGGACAACAAAGTCAGCGCGGCATCTGTTTCATCTTTACGCAAACACGCGATAGCGAAGAGAATAATGTTTTGCTCATTTCCAGCACTATCTCGCACTTTTTCGGGATGCTGCCCGAAATAGTGACATAGCCCCTCCCAATCCTCTTGTTTGAGCAGGGTGGTTGGCGATTTTTTTTTACATGTAGAGTGCAAGCTCATCGTATTTCCTTACTCCGCCTTATTCACGCATCCGCCTGATAGTTATCAGGAGAGAAGTCACCAGGTACGCGATGCCCAGCAACACGAAGAACAGTAACCACTTTGTTCCATCGGCATAGCGAGTGGTGTCAGACACCACCATCGGTTGAGAAATGATCAGCAAATACCGTCTCTCACGTAACGCTTGAAGCTTCCCTTGCTGTAAGGTCTGTAAGGCAGATTCCCAGCGTGTTTTGGCGATCTCACTCTGCAGGCGAAGATCTTCAAACAGGGACAGGCTTTCTGAAGAGCCTTGCGACCCTAACTTATTTGACAGGCGGTTACGTTGTTCGCCGATCTGCTTTTCCAGGACCTTGATTTTGGCCGACAGGCGAGGAATAAGGGGGTTCTGATCCAAACCATTAGCCATTAATTGCGCGTATTCCGCTTTCGCCTCCGCCAACTGCGTTTCAAAGCCAGCAATTAATTGATAAATCGCGGTCACGGTTTCCTGCGGTTCAATATCTTTTTGTATATGCTGTATTTTTAGCAATTCA
This sequence comes from Citrobacter sp. Cb041, assembly GCF_030336655.1. Lineage (NCBI taxonomy): Bacteria > Pseudomonadati > Pseudomonadota > Gammaproteobacteria > Enterobacterales > Enterobacteriaceae > Citrobacter > Citrobacter sp. Cb041. The sequence continues at coordinate 210,021 of NZ_JAOWDD010000040.1, forward strand.
AGCCGAGCTGCCCCCAGATTTTCCTGGGCCGATTTAACATCGTTTTCCAGCCATAAAATTCGTTCCTGCTGCATCCGCGCTGAAACGGTATTAACGTGCTGTTCAGCAAAAGCCAGAATGCGCTGGGCAAAAAACTCAGCCTGTTTCGCACTCCGCGCCTTGACGTTTAAACGCAGCATGCCCTGTTGAATATCGACAGCAACCGAGACTTTCGATAAATAGTAACGATAAGGATCATCATTAATACCCAGCGGTGCATGGTAGCGGGAAAATAATGCGATATCGTCTTGCGCGAAATAAGATAAAAAACCGAGATCTTTTTCCATCCGCTCCATCATTTCTTTCGAAAGTATAAACTCGCGAACCTGAAAGCCCTCCGACATCTCATTGCCTGCACCAAAGAAAGCTGTTCCAGAAAAATTATCCTGGCTGGCATCAGTTTGCACAATAAAGGTGGCATCCGCGCTATAAAAACGCGAAGTTAATAGCCACGACATAAGCATAATAACCAGCAGCGGCAAAGCAATATAAAGAAAGAGCCGACGTAGCGATTGTTTGGCTTGCTGAACACGTCGCTCTTTAATAACCAATGACGCTCTACGGACGGAATCAGCATCCGTCGCGGACCAACCGGCGTCTGGGCGATGTTGACTTTTCGCATCGGCCGTTTTTTCTGTCTGGCGAAGGGCGCGTTCATCCTCTTTTTGTTTCAGTCGCAAGGCTCGGCTTTCTTCTGCTACCTTCGCCCTTTCCTCTTTCCATTTTTTAATACGTTCTGAATTTTCCACTCTCTATCCGTATATTTTCTATTTATATATCAAAGGAATAATTATCAGTTTGAAGCATCGCCTGATTTGACTGATATTGTTCAAAAAGCGCAGATGCCTGTGCTAAATCTTCACACATCGTAATTTTCCCATGCAGCAGTACGCCAAACGCATGACAGTGTTCTTTAATAAGCCGAGGGTTGCGCGTTAGCACAATCAACCCTTTCTGTTGCAGCTCATAAGCTAGCGCCGCCTGCATACGCAACTGTGAGGTATTATCCCCGGTGTACAGCTTGTCATCGGCAATATAAAGGCGACAGGGAAGCAGTAAATTAATGGCAAATGCCAGATGCGCTTTCATCGTGACAGAATATTCACTCACCCTGTCGGTATAGCGCTGTTCAAGCTGGGTCAATTGATAGCAGAAATGTGAAAACTCATCGCCATCCAGGCCATAAAGACTGGCCATCATGCGCGCATTCTCTTCGCCGGTTAACCCCGGCAGAACAAAAGCATTTGCCCCCAGTGGGAGCGCATCACCCCGTAGCCCAATAAAATCCCCTTCATCAGGAGCATCTATACCGCACAGCAATCGGGTTAGCGTCGTTTTGCCTGAACCAGGGGCCGCCAGAATACCGATATGCTCATGGTAATCCATGACAAAATCTGTTTTATCAAGGACCACCCGCGGGCCCTTATCAGACTCAAAATAGCGTGTACAACCTAATAAACCGAACACGAACGCGTCTCTCCTGAAGCCAAAGTCAGTGATTTTCAGTGTCACAAATCAGGTGAAAAATGATGCCCGCGAGGAATAACGTTGCGGAAAATGCCAGAGGGTAAAGAGGTTCAAGGTACAAGGAGTTATATCCCTCAAACATTCCTTCTCTGACTATCTCATTAGCATGAAGTAGAGGGTTCCAGCTGAATATGCTCAATAATGAATAGGGCAATTCATTCGCCGTATAAAAGACAGCTGAAATCAAAAACATCGGTCTTAGCACCACAGGAACGGCTTTGTAGACCAGCGGAAACCGTTCAGACAGTGCGTCACAAAAGTAACCAAACGATAACCCCAGAAGCCATGCGATAACCATCCCTTCAAAAATCAGGATCGGTTTCTGGGCTTCCCAGCGGGAGAAGATAAGAAAGTTAATTAATGAAACAATAATATAAATGATAACCGCATTAACAAATTCGACTGCGGCAAGAGCAAAAATCACATGTCTTTTCTTAACCTGCGAGACAACCGCCAACGATGTGGAGAATGAACGGGTACGCATGGTTGCGGTAATGGTATAACGAAATAACAGATACGGTAATATACCTGCAATAACAAAGCTGATATCGTCAGTAAATATTGGTACGGTGCGATTTAAATATTGAAAAGAAATAACGGTAATGGTTATCCATACCAGTGGTACGGCCAGCACCATCATATAGTTTAGCAAATTACCGTTATAGCGTGTTTTGATATCGCGTGACATTAACAAAATGATTAACTCACAGACGGTAATGAGTTTCATAAAATAATAAGTATTATTTTTCAAAATATTCATATGGCGACGTTAGAAAGAATTAGAGCCGCGGATCAAAAAGCTATCGAATGCGGCTTTCACCTTAGCGAAATCAGTCAAAGAGGCGTTCGAGATATAGATAACATCGCCGTCTTCCACCCGCATGGCCTGTGCTAAAAACACCGAGTCAGGTTGGCTCATATCGACATGATAGATATTCAGTTTACGCATCTGCTGTTTCGCTTGCTCCGCTTCGTCATGCTTGTACAGAAAAACCGCCTGCGGATCGGCAAGATTGTCGTTTAATCCTTTCGCCAGCGCCAAAGCATCCACTACGCTGGAATGACGCTGAACCAGAGCATGTTTCCCCTGAACACCCGCCGCGCCGAGCACATTAACATACTCGGTCACTTGACGCAGAGTGATACGGTCATCCGGCTGTAAGACAATATCCAACCCGGGATACTGATAAATATCTGACAGTCGCGCATTGAAATAATGCTGCTGGCGCGTCACGTGAACTTCCATCATCTCTGCGCTGGTATTTTCTACTGCCGCCGCCGTTGCCAAAAAATGACTAAGACGATTCATACTCTGTTCGAGAGGGTAGCGACCCGTTTTCCCGCTGCCCTCGACCGTCACCATGGCTCCGGTGCGGGCGGTAAGCGTCACCAGCACCTGAGGATTCAGGACAACGCGCGAAAGTCGCTTTCTGATCTCTTCAGCCAGTTGTGTCACATCCAGCCCGGTAACCGGAATGATCCCGGCATAAGGCACCTGAACGATATTACCGTCAGTCACAAGAATATTTTCAAAATCCGCCCGGTCGCCGCTCGCGTTATTGGATAAATACCCCGCCCCGCCCGAGGATAAAATAGTGATATGCAGCACATCGCCTTTAGCCAAAGATGTCCAGTGCCAGTTATTTTCGGCAAAGACCGGATCGACAATAGTTTTCGGCACAGTATCGGCATCACTCAGTTTTAATGTCGGTGTGACTTCAACCAGATGATAATGAGGATCGTCCTGATTAATCAGGCTGGATTTAAATACCGCCCTGGGAATAGTGCATCCCGAAAGCAGTAAAAACGTCGTTAACAATATAATAATTTTTTTCATAACTTATTTTATAAATGAAATAGCTGAAAAAATGCTGCCCATTAATTAACGAGGCTGAGAGGCAATGGTTTGTACAAACGTTCCCACCATATGTTCAACGGTGAAGCGTTCTTGTAAAAATGACTGCGTCTGTTGGCAAATACCGGTTCTGCTGCGCCATAAATTGACCAACTGTTCTGCATAGCGGCAAGCCTGGTCAAGATTGACCGTCTGCGCATCATCAAGAATGAAACCCGAAACACCCTCAATAAAGCATTCTGCCGATCCGCCTGCAGGGGTTGAAATCACCGGCACCCCGACCATTTGTGCTTCAATGAGCACATTGGGTAGCCCTTCATAACGCGAAAACAAAATGAATACGTCCATTTTTTGCAGCCAATACCCCACGTCACGCGAGACGCCAACGAATAGTATTCTCTCCAGAATCCCCAACTGTTCGGCGCGTTTCTGCGCTTCAGCGCGCAAATCACCATCGCCTACCAGCACAAAGCGTGTGGCGGGGTGGTGCTGTAAATAGCGTGCTGCAAAATCAATCCATGCAAAAGGGTTCTTATCGCCTACAAAGCGGAAAACGCCACCAATAGTTGTGTCCGCATCCTGGGTTTTTTGCGTAAACTGCTGCCAGATTTTATGTGGCACCTCAGAAGAGGGCTCGGTAGATGGCGGTAAGACGCCGTTATATACAACCTGGAAGTGCTTCGCCTCCAACTTTAGCCAGTCGGCATAATGGCGGGTCACACAATGGTTGTTACTCATAAAATCAACGCCAGGCACGGCCGCCAGCGCCTGGTAAAGAGGCTCATATTCCGGCTTGAACAGACGCTTTCTCACCACCGGCGGTAAGCCACGTAATCCCAGTTGAATTCTGGGCACGCCAGCAATCAGCGCTGCAAGCGCAATCATCAGACAAGCGCCATCCTGCCAAACGGAGAGATAATCCGGCTTGCGCTCGCATAAGTGGGGGACCAGATGCTTGATGCCGTAGTTACACACCGGCGGCAGATGAGAGAGCAATAAGCGCAACTCCGGAGATTCTATTGTCGCATCGTCAAAGAAGTTTCCGGTAATCTTCGCGATTTCAAGCACCTCGACCTGTTCTTCCAGCACTTCTTTCAGGAAAAAGTCTTGCCTGAGTTCCGGTGCCAGGGAGCGAATAATGAGCTCTACCGGCTCTTCTACTTTCAGGCCGCCAATTTTCCCCTGTTGCCGATATTTTCTGGCGATCTCAATAGCCAGCCTGGAAATCTGACGCTCTGCACCGCCGCTACCTAGCGAGCCTGTACAGAGCGCAAGGCGACCAAAAGATCCGACGGGAAGCTGCCGCGGCTGACGATTTCGATAGAACAAGATGGCATGCTTCATTGCAATAATACGGGTGTTGGTCCCCACAGGGATCGCTTCCCCTTCAAGGCGTTCAAGCAAATCGCAGATCTTATTTATTTTGCCTAAATAATTGTTATATTTTTTCTGCACGCCAGTGCTAACCTTTTTAAGAATTTGCTGCGCATCTTTGGCTAGCCCCGTATTATATAAACGACGCGCATACTCATAACGTGCTTCATCATTGTTTTGTGTAATTAGCGTTTCGTAGAGCGCGTATGCACGCGCCGTTTCATTGAAATCATGAAGAAATTCTGCTTTTTTTAGCATCGCTAATGAAGTTAAAGCCTCAGCCGGTAATTCACTGTCAATTAACGCAATAGCTTGCGCAAGCTTCCTCTCTTGTTTCAATGTTAAAAGCGTTTTCCCTAGCGCAGCTAACTTTTCTTCCTCCGTAATCATTACGACTTCCCTGATGTATTTTTTTGTAATGCGGTTATGCAGGTCGAGATCTGCCTTGTCACCGGATCCGTTGGCCCATTCACTTTCTCCAGTCGCTGCCAATACTGCAAAGCCTGGGTATAGTCGCGTAAATGCATTGCATTTAATGCGGCATATTTCAAGGCATAGGCATTTTCGCTATCAAAAACGAGTAATTTTTTCGCATAATCCAGATGTTCATAAGACGCGATAGTGCTGCCGCCATCCTTCAGTGACTCATTAAATAATCTGATAATTTGCTTATATTCACGCATCAGGCGAGAAACATCAGGATCAATTCGTTTCAGGCTAATCAATACAGACAATGCTTCATCCAGACGCCCTTCAGTTTTCTTCTGGCGTACATATTTAAGGGCTCTGGTTGCAACATTGCGACACTCTTTCTCAAACAGCTCGTTCATCGAGGCATTCTGGAATGATGGAGAAATGCTCATGACGTTAGCAATCAAATCAATGAGGAACGGAATGTCGTTAATATGACGTATGCTGCGTAACATAATCGACTGCAGGCTGGTAATGTTCGAGTTACGAATCAAGGTCATGTGGGCCAACGTGCACGCATCCTTCCAGGCACCAAGATTCACCAGCGTTCTTGCACAATATACGGTGCTAACAGGATCGAACTCCAGAAGTGGCCACACAATTTTCGCCCCTACCAGGATATTTTCATAATCCTCACGCTCATACATTTCTCTTAATTTCTCGCGCCATGCCGTTTTAACTTCATTATTAAAGCGAGAAATACGTGCATGGGGATAAACCATAAATGCAGAGAAGGTGTACACCAGCGAAGTACTCAGTGAGACAAAATCATCAACCGAATGTAGCGACAGCGCGGTATTGTTCCATGCCACAAAAACGTCGTGGAGTTTATCTTTATACGAGGTGCTAAGCGCCTGATGATAGCTCATATTCTTGATGCAGAAAGCTGCGTGGATGACGAGACCGGTATCATGAATCGTCGACAATACCGTCAGCGCAAATTCTGACTCATGGCGGAGTAACTGCTCAAGCGCATGCTTGAAAATCAATTCATCACTGAATTTGATTGCCAAAGATAACGCTGTTTCCATAAACGCATCATTTAGGCGCTGCGATTGAATGCCGGCATGGAAAGCTTCGGAGAATGCGTTGCCATCATTGAAATATTGCGTGCTGCTCAGGAAATTAACCCATCCGCTTTGGGTTTCAGGATTCAATAACAGTACACTTTTCCAGTATTGATATGACTTATCAAACAGCTGTAAAGCATCGGCTGAGCCGGCGGCAACGGTAAGGACTTCTTCATCTTCAATTTCATTGGAAAGCATCATCTCGGCCGTCGATAAGGCTTCCCGCCAACGCGCTAATCCATGCAGAGACCTCAGCCGACAACGTAATGTACTGTCCGTCGTACCGATAATTTTCTCAACATCACTAATATCCTGATAAGCCTGTTCATAATAACCTAAACGGCTGAAGATTACGGACCGAAGTTGGATCAGAACGGGCTCTTGCTGCTGATTTCTTAATGCGGCAAAAAGTTGCTGTGATGCAGCAATAATGTCGCCATCGGCAAGCAGCTTAGTGATCGATAATGTAATCTCACGTATTTGGTCTTGTTTCTCTTGCCGCCTCTCATCAAGATGATGCTTAGTATTGTTGATCACTCCCTTAAAAATAGCCGCAACGATCGCATCACCAAACATGTCGGTATAATGAGTAAGATCGTCGCCATTTTTTTCCAGGGCTCGTTTCTGCCCCCACTTTTCCATCAAATTTGTCGGGTTAACGCAGGGAATATCCATCCTGGCGGCGATGGTCTCGACATTTTTAATCAACCGACTGCGGGACTGAATGACGGTTCCAGCACGAGTCACAGCATCAACATGGGTCATAAACATAACGCGATCGCGACCAAGAAGCTGAATGATTTCCATCATATCCTGTTCGATAGCATGCTCATCCATCTGCTCAACATTAATATTGCTTAATAAGGCACGATCGTCTTCCGACATTCCGGCAAAACAGGGATCGTCTTTGAGATAGGCCAGCAGTTTGTGTTGATTCCCTTGCGTGGCCAGCGACCAGTACACACGCGCCCGCTCTGTTTGGCTAAAAAACTCATAAAAATGACGAGTTATATAATTTTGTTGTAAGCACAACCCATAGGCCATAATCTTCTTCTGACTTGAAATCTCAACGATATAGAAATCAGAACGACTATGAACGTCGGTTTTTGAATAATTTACAGCAGTTCTAAAAATAAAAGGCCGGACCTTTTCAGGAATATCTATCAATCCCAAAATAAAACGGACCTGCTGTAATGCCTCGCTGCTCGTATGCGTAAACCCATATATTTTCTTAAAATTAGCCTTAAAATTAAAATAAGGCTGAGCTCTTTTTACCGGACTCGCGATACGGCAACTACCAATGGCGGTAAGCGTAAACATCTCTGACGATTTCATTAAATTCATCCACGTGAAAAGAAAGTGAGTAGTTATACTCAGGAATACAAAGCAGTCTGTTTATCGATATACCATTTTAGAGTCTGCTTAAGTCCTTCTTTGATATCAAACTCAGGCTCATATGAAAGAAATGTTTTTATTCTGGTAATATCTGCCTGACTATGCTTAACGTCACCGTCACGAAAATCTTTATAAATTGGTTCAGCACTAATTTGTTCGTCCCGCCATAAATTCAACCCGTCGCGGATGAGATAATAAAGCTCATTTAGCGAAGTTCTGTCTCCAACAGCCACATTATAGACTTTATTTTTTGAGGCTAAATCATTAGTCGTTGCTGATAATAAATTTGCCTGAATCACATTTTCTATATAGCAAAAATCGCGGCTTGTTGAACCATCGCCATTGATATAAATTGGTTCATCTTTAAGAAGCGATAGTATCCAGCGAGGAATGACTGCAGAGTATGCTCCGTTAGGGTTTTGGCGGCGGCCAAATACATTAAAGTAGCGTAGGCCAATAGTGTTAAAATCATAGCTGCGAGCAAACACCTCGGCGTACAATTCATTGACGTATTTTGTAACCGCATACGGGCTTAATGGCCGGCCGATCCGTTCCTCAATTTTAGGTAAATCGGGATGGTCACCATAAGTACTACTGCTTGCGGCATAGGTGAAACCAGATACATGTGCATCTCTCGCCGCCGTCAACATATTTAAAAAACCATCAATGTTAGCGCTATTTGTCGTGATAGGATCCTGCAAGGAACGAGGTACGCTTCCCAGAGCGGCCTGATGTAAAACGTAATCGACATTCTCACAAACAGCCTGACAATCGGCAAACGACCGGATATCCCCATGAACAAAGGTAAACCGCGACCATTGTTCTTCACTGACAGCGGCACGCACATCCTCTAAATTATGTTGATAGCCAGTTGAAAAGTTATCCAACCCAATTACTGTTTGATTTAAATAGAGTAGTTCTTCTAATAATCCAGAGCCGATAAAACCTGCTACGCCAGTAATAAGCCAACGTTTTGGTTCAAGAACGAGTTGTATTTTTAATTCATCATAGGCTGTCATGATTATAACCTCACATCTGACTGCTCAGGCGAAAGGATATACTTCAAATCATAAAGCACATGTTTATCTTTTCCAAAGCCACGAATATCAGTACTCCCCATCTTCTTAAACTGCTCATGGCCAACGGCAACAATAATGGCATCATAAGAAGCCGCCTTGATTTCCGATACAGGTATAATCCCGTATTCCTCTTCGACTTCCTCAGCATCCACCCAAGGGTCAAAAATATCAACATTACAGCTGTAATTGCCCAACTCTTTTACAACATCGATAATGCGGGTATTCCTGATATCCGGGCAGTTTTCTTTAAAGGTGAACCCCAGAATCAGAACGTTAGAACCCTCAACATTAATCCCTTTTTTGATCATGGCTTTGATCAACTGTCCCGAAACATAGTTACCCATATTATCGTTCAGTCGACGACCCGCGAGGATAATTTCCGGATAGTAACCGATGCCCTGAGATTTATGAGTCAGATAATAGGGATCGACGCCAATGCAGTGACCACCAACCAGTCCAGGACGGAATGGCAGGAAGTTCCATTTACTTCCCGCTGCTCGCAGTACGGCTTCAGTGTCAATCTCTAATCGGTTAAAGATAATCGCCAATTCATTTACCAGCGCGATATTGAGATCGCGTTGGGTATTTTCAATCACCTTTGCCGCTTCCGCGATCTTAATGCTTTCCGTTTTGTACGTTCCTGCCGTGATGATCTGTCGATAGATCTCATCAACCAGACAGGCCGTTTCTGCAGTTGAACCAGAGGTGATTTTCTTGATAGTTGTCAGACGATATTTTTTATCGCCGGGATTGATGCGTTCTGGGCTATATCCGACAAAGAAGTCTTTGTTAAATGTCATCGCTGACATACGCTCAAGGATCGGCACGCATTCTTCTTCAGTACACCCTGGATATACCGTAGATTCATACACCACGATATCCCCCGGCCTCAGTACTTTGCCAACAGTTTCACTTGCCATAATCAAAGGGGTGAGATCTGGTTGCTTATAATCGTTGATCGGCGTCGGGACGGTAATGATGTAAAAATTGCATTCTCTGATTTCATCAATTGATGAGGTAAACGTCAGATGGCGAGCATCACGTAGCTCTTCTTCTGTGGTTTCGAGATTGACATCGATCCCTTCTTTTAGCTCGAGTATACGTTTATGATTAACATCAAAACCAACCACCTGACGAATTTTCCCAAATTCAGCAGCCAATGGTAAGCCAACATACCCGAGTCCAATAATGGCAATTTTTACATCATCTTTGCTGATCATTACTGATAAGTCCCTTATTTAATAATTATTAACTTTAAATAAATCCCAGATGTTTTCTGGAACGCTACCGCCCCTGACGTTCTTAGCCAGCGTATCTATTCTTATCGAAATCACGACAGTTTCTAGTCTAAGCAAGGCTAGAAATTTTATATTTCCTAATTTTAGTTAAATGGAGGTCGTATGCAGTATCCGTTCTAAAACAACAATTAAAGATCGGATCTTTAATTGTAATTCTTAATGAGAAAACGCATAGCATTTTATTCTGGCAATAGAAGATATCGAGGGTCTCGCACGCCGAATTTAAGGGCGATCTCTTTTCTCCAACGATACAATGTTGACGGCGAGTTCATAAATCTATCCTGAAGCTCCTCCATACCGCTTTCGGTTAAGAAGTACTTCATCTTCATGATATCTTTGTTGCTAATCTTAAAGTTACATTCCCTTCGCCCTGCCGTTATCTTGTCACCATTTCGTCGATATAGGCTTATTTTCTTAATCATCTCCGACACAGATGTTGAGGTATCGAAAACAGCAATAACATTTTTGATATTATCCAACCAAAAAAGAGCCAAAGGCATCAACCGTGAGCTGGAAATGATGATTATGATTTTATTGATATTTTTATTCCGTGAGAAAAAAACCAAGGTGCTACGTAAGCTATATTGATTAAGATTCACGAATAAATAATTTCTTTCGTTTGTAATCAGTGACATTTCATCAATAACACTAGCGGCACCACCCCCAAAGTAAATATCATTAGGTGGCCAGAAATGTTGATACTTCATGAAGCCTCCATAACCTCAAAAAACTCTATTTCATCCATGGAAAGGTAAGTGTCTACTTTTAAGCACACCGACCCTCTAAAAAATACCTAACAATCGAGTAATTGATTTTATTAATATTGCTAAATACATGAGATGAACTTTTACACAACAAGGATGTGATATCAACCCCTCGCCATTCATAGCTAAAAGCTATCAATCACTCATTCTTAGATTTGAATTACTAATGGATATCGGCATTTTAATACGATTATTGGTTGTATTATTAGCACTACCTGTGAAACCGCACTTTCATCTTTTATTCAAAATGAGAAAATTCTCAAAACACAAGGAAACATTTTCTTACAAATTACCAGCATACATACTGGGGTTAAAGGTAGCCTGACTGAATTGTCACCCATGTCTCTACCTTTAAATTCTTAGCTATACCGTGTGAGATTTTAATCAGTACAACTGAAGTCTATCTAACTATATTTGCTATATTTTTCAACAACAATGACATAATATACACAAGGCTAACGAGCCCCCCGGCATAGCAAGCATTCAAAATGGTACAAAGTACTAAACTGACTCGTATATTTTTGTGTATCTACATAATTTCGTGACCGGATAATGAGAACAAAACTAGTCACCTTAAGAAATTATCAGCAGTAATTAAACTCCTGAAGATGTTTTTAACAAAATAGATGTCACCATGTTTATCCAGGTAAAATCATACCAAGTCTAAACCATTTAAAACCTGTTACTGCCGATTAGAGAAAATTGACCTACAAAAAAACTACATTACTTATTTATGAAGAATGACCAATCTTATATCGTGTTAAATAAAGATAACTTTGGAATTATAATCTAACAATTAACTACGTGACCTGTATTAACGTTGATATATTTTCAGACAGACAATCAAATATACTTCTTAAAATTTCTTAAATAAATTCAATTGATTGATAGTTGATTTTTTGTACCACGGGGGGAAATGCGATATTTAAGACACCAGTATCGCGAATTGAAAGGATTAACCAGCATATACAAGGCTCTACTATCCGAGAGCGTCAAAGATTTCTCTTTGGCCCCTGTGGATAGTTAGTTTCATATGAGGTATCTCCCGCCAGGGGGGCTATCGTCTCCCACAATCGCTTTAGCCTGCATAGTCGCGCATTGAGTCTGTCTGACCGTTAAACAAAGAAACACATTGAGATTACGAAGGATAATTGAATCAGGAGAGTCAGTGAGAAGTAAGTCGTGGAGCGGGCGAAGGGAATCGAACCCTCGTATAGAGCTTGGGAAGCTCTCGTTCTACCATTGAACTACGCCCGCATTGGAGTGCGTAAGGGATTATAAACCTTACGCTCTTCTTGGCAAGGGACTGACTGACTGACTGGCGATTAATTCACCGTCAGCATTTTGGCTTACTGCCCTTTGGTGGCAAATAACGCAGCGGATCGATAGCCGTCGCCCGATAGCGGATCTGGAAATGCAGCCGCACCGTGGTCGCATCCGAGCTGCCCATCGTCGCGATCTTCTGCCCGGCTTTCACGTTTTGACCGTTGTTCACCAACATCGTGTCATTATGCGCATACGCAGTGATGTAGTCCTCACTGTGCTTAATCATAATGAGATTACCGTAACCCCGCAGCTGATTACCGACATAAACCACCTTTCCGGCTCCGGCGGCATAAATCGGCGTACCGCGCGCAGCTGAGATATCAATGCCTTTATTGCCGCCGTCCGCGGTTGAATAAGGCAGAATCACTTTACCGCTGGCAGGCCACTGCCAGCAACGCTGTCCGACCGGTGGCCAGGAGGACTGCGGTACGGACGAAGATGGTCTGACCGCCGCCGTTTTGGTTGAGGATTTCGCAGTTGTTTTGCCAGAGCCTGAACTGGTTTTCGCGCCGCCGCTGACCTTCAGCTTTTGCCCCACTTCAATGGTATAGGGCGGTGAAATATTATTCAGGCGTGCAAGCTCTTTTACGCTGGTCCCGGTGGCGCGCGAAATACGGTATAGCGTATCTCCCCGCTTCACGGTATACACGGAGCCGGAATAACTTCCTGTATCAGACGACTTGCTCCCGGAACAGCCTGCTAACAGCAGACCGACACACAGCAGCATCGCGATACTCAGGCCATTTTTCTTCAGGCGTCCTGCACTCAAAACAATACCTCGCAACATTTTCAGACGCTTTATCATAGCAGCCAGAAACCGGATGCCAAATCATATCGCGCAACGAAGCGTCGACTCTGGCATTTCACACCCTCTGTTAATCATTCTGACTTAATAAAGCATATAATGTGAATGCTTAAGATTGATGGTGGACGCTATGCGACAGGAACATGTCATTTTATTGAATGAGCAGGGCCAGCCCTGTGGAACACTGGAAAAGTATGCGGCGCATACCGCCACAACCCCCCTGCACTCTGCTTTCTCATGCTGGATATTTAACGAGCAGGGTCAACTGCTGGTCACCCGCCGTTCGCTGCACAAAAAAGCCTGGCCAGGCGTCTGGACCAACTCTGTCTGCGGTCACCCGCAGTTGGGTGAAACCACCGAAGCCGCTATTATCCGCCGGGCTTGCTTCGAGCTGGGTGCAGACATCGACTCACTCAGCCCCGTATATGCTGATTTTCGTTATTGCGCAACGGACCCGAGTGGAATAGTGGAAAACGAAGTATGCCCGGTTTATGCCGCACATATCGTCAGTGAGCTACAGCTAAACCCAGATGAAGTGATGGATTTCCAGTGGAGCAATCTTGAGGATATTTTAAGCGGGATTGACGCGACGCCGTGGGCTTTTAGCCCGTGGATGGTAATGCAGGTTTCAGATGTTAAGGCGCGAGAGTTACTGCGCAAGTTTGCCAACGGGAATTGATTGCCTGACGGGGCTACGCCCATCAGGCCTACATAACGCATCGTAGGCCTGATAAGGCATCAGCCCCCATCCGGCATTTCACATCTTACTTAACCGGGCGCATTGCCGGGAACAGGATTACGTCGCGGATAGTATGGCTGTTTGTGAACAGCATAACCATACGGTCGATACCAATGCCCAGGCCCGCAGTCGGCGGCAGACCGTGTTCCAGAGCGGTAACATAGTCTTCGTCGTAGAACATCGCTTCGTCGTCACCTGCATCTTTGGCATTAACCTGATCCTGGAAACGCTGCGCCTGATCTTCTGCATCGTTCAGCTCGCTGAAGCCGTTACCGATTTCACGTCCGCCAATGAAGAATTCGAAGCGATCGGTGATTTCCGGATTTTCATCATTACGACGCGCCAGCGGAGAAACTTCTGCCGGGTACTCGGTAATGAAGGTCGGTTGAATCAGGTGCGCTTCTGCAACTTCTTCAAAGATTTCGGTCACGATACGGCCCAGACCCCAGCTCTTCTCAACTTTGATGCCGATAGATTCCGCAATCGCTTTTGCAGAATCGAAGTTATCCAGATCGGCCATGTTGGTTTCCGGACGGTATTTCTGAATCGCTTCGCGCATCGTCAGTTTTTCGAACGGCTTACCAAAGTCAAAGACTTCTTCGCCGTAAGGCACTTCAGTCGTTCCCAGAACGTTCTGCGCCAGCGTACGGAACAGCGATTCGGTCAGTTCGATCAGATCTTTGTAGTCCGCATAAGCCATGTAGAGTTCCATCATGGTGAACTCTGGATTATGGCGAACAGAGATGCCTTCGTTACGGAAGTTACGGTTAATTTCGAATACGCGTTCGAAGCCGCCAACCACCAGGCGCTTGAGGTACAGTTCCGGCGCGATACGCAGGTACATGTCCAGATCCAGCGCGTTATGATGGGTGATAAACGGACGCGCTGCCGCCCCGCCTGGGATCACCTGCATCATCGGGGTTTCTACTTCCATAAAGCCACGACCAACCATGAACTGACGGATACCCGCCATAATCTGTGAACGCACTTTAAAGGTATTGCGGGATTCATCGTTAGAGATGAGGTCCAGGTAGCGTTGACGATAGCGCGCTTCCTGATCCTGCAGACCGTGGAATTTATCCGGCAATGGGCGCAACGCTTTCGTCAGCAGACGCAGCTCGGTACAGTGGATAGACAGCTCACCGGTCTTGGTCTTGAACAACTTACCTTTCGCGCCGAGGATATCGCCCAGATCCCATTTTTTGAACTGCTCGTTGTAGACGCCTTCCGGCAGATCGTCGCGAGCAACGTACAGCTGAATGCGGCCGCCAACATCCTGCAGCGTAACGAATGATGCTTTACCCATAATACGGCGGGTCATCATACGGCCAGCAACGGAAACCTCAATGTTCAGCGCTTCCAGCTCTTCGTTTTCTTTTGCATCGAAGTCAGCATGCAGTTGGTCTGAGGTATGATCGCGACGGAAATCGTTCGGGAAGGGGATCCCCTGCTCGCGCAGGCTCGCCAGCTTCTCACGGCGCGTTTTCAGTTCATTGTTAAGGTCGGCTACCGCGTCAGCGCCCTGTACGTGTTGTTCAGACATGTTGGTTCCTCATAACCCTGCTTTCAAACTTGCTTCGATAAATTGATCCAGGCTGCCATCCAGCACCGCCTGCGTGTTGCGGGTTTCAACCCCGGTACGCAGATCTTTGATGCGGGAGTCATCAAGGACATAAGAACGAATCTGGCTACCCCAGCCGATATCTGATTTAGTATCTTCCATCGCCTGTTTCTCGGCATTCTTCTTCTGCATTTCCAGTTCATAAAGCTTCGCTTTCATCTGCTTCATGGCCTGGTCTTTGTTCTTGTGCTGGGAACGGTCGTTCTGACACTGCGTCACAATCCCAGTCGGGATGTGGGTGATACGCACCGCAGATTCGGTACGGTTAACGTGCTGACCGCCCGCACCAGAAGCGCGGTAAACGTCAATACGCAGGTCCGCCGGGTTGATATCGATATCAATATCATCGTCAACTTCCGGGTAGACAAACGCAGAGCTGAACGACGTATGGCGACGACCGCCGGAGTCGAACGGGCTTTTACGCACCAGGCGATGTACACCGGTTTCAGTACGCAGCCAACCGTAAGCATATTCGCCAGCAATTCTGATGGTCACGGATTTAATACCCGCCACTTCACCTTCAGATTCTTCAATAATTTCAGTCTTAAAGCCACGCGCTTCAGCCCAACGCAGGTACATACGCATCAGCATGCTTGCCCAGTCCTGTGCTTCCGTACCGCCTGAGCCAGCCTGAATATCGAGATAGCAATCTGCGCTATCATATTCACCGGAGAACATACGACGGAATTCCAGCTGGGCCAGCTTATCTTCCAGCGTATCAAGTTCTGCTACGGCTTCGTTAAAGGTTTCTTCGTCGTCGGCTTCTACAGCCAGTTCCAGCAGGCCGGAGACATCTTCCAGGCCCTGGCTCATCTGATCGAGCGTATCAACGATGGCCTCAAGGGAGGAACGCTCTTTACCCAGCGCCTGCGCGCGTTCGGGTTCGTTCCATACGTCCGGCTGTTCCAGCTCGGCGTTTACTTCTTCCAGACGCTCTTTCTTGGCATCATAGTCAAAGATACCCCCTAAGAACGTTAGAGCGCTCCGTGAGGTCCTGAATGCGGTTATTTACCGGATTAATTTCAAACATTGTCTGATTTCTTTTATTGGACTAGTCAAAATGCGGTTATAAGAGCGGGATTGTAACTAATCCACACCCTTTTTTATAGCGAATATACACATCATCCTTCAAGCTGCCTCTTTGTTGGCTGCGCGATTTCGCCCCAGTCACGTACTGCTCGTACGCTTATGGAGACTCATCCACTTGCCGCCTCGATGCAGCTTGAATGATTTTGTGTAAAGTGACGCTAAAGTGGCCAGATATTATCGATTATAATCTGCAGGCTGCGGTTGCCGCGAAACTCATTAATATCCAGTTTGTAGGCAAGCTGAACTTCGCGAACACCGTTATCCGGCCAGCAGGTGGTATCAACGTTAAACGCAATACCGTCCAGCAACGGTCCACCACCGACGGGCTCCACCATCACCTTCAGATGACGCTCACCGACCAGACGCTGCTGGAGCAGACGGAAATGCCCGTCAAACAGTGGTTCCGGGAACATTTGTCCCCACGGTCCGGCATCACGCAGCATTTGCGCGACCTCCATGGTCATCTCCGCCGCGCTCAGAGCACCGTCAGACACCACTTCGCCCTGCAGTAAGGCGGGGTCCAGCCACTCGGTTACCAGTTCGCCGAAACGCTGCTGGAAACGCTCAAACTGCGCCTCTTCCAGCGACAAACCCGCCGCCATAGCGTGACCGCCAAACTTGAGGATCATACCTGGATGAAGAGTGTCCAGGCGCTCCAGCGCATCGCGCATGTGTAGCCCCTGAATCGAGCGCCCGGAGCCTTTCAGCGTACCGTCACCGGCCGGGGCAAACGCAATTACCGGACGGTGAAAGCGCTCTTTAATACGCGATGCCAGAATCCCCACCACTCCTTGATGCCACTCGGGATGGTACATCGCCAGACCGCCTGGTAGCGTATCGCTACTGCGTTCCAGCTTTTCACACAGAGTCAGCGCTTCCGCCTGCATACCCTGCTCGATCTCTTTACGCGTCTGGTTGAGTGCGTCCAGCTCATTGGCCAGCACGCGTGCTTCACCAATGTTGTCGCACAGCAACAGCGCCACACCAACGGACATATCGTCCAGACGCCCCGCTGCATTCAGCCGTGGCCCGAGGGCAAAACCTAAATCACTAGCAGCCAATTTGAGTGGGTCGCGATTGGAAATCTCCAGCAGCGCTTTTATACCAGGGCGGCACTTTCCGGCACGAATACGGCTTAAGCCTTGCCACGTCAGAATGCGGTTATTGGCATCCAGCGGGACCACGTCAGCCACCGTACCAAGCGCAACCAGATCGAGCAAATCCGCCAGGTTCGGCGGCGCAATTCCTCGTTCATCAAACCAGCCTTTGTCACGCAGGAAGGTGCGCAGCGCCAGCATCAGATAGAAGGCCACGCCAACGCCAGCCAGCGATTTAGACGGGAATTCACAATCGTGGAGGTTAGGAT
The DNA here is from genome assembly GCF_030336655.1 of Citrobacter sp. Cb041. Taxonomy (NCBI): domain Bacteria; kingdom Pseudomonadati; phylum Pseudomonadota; class Gammaproteobacteria; order Enterobacterales; family Enterobacteriaceae; genus Citrobacter; species Citrobacter sp. Cb041. The sequence continues at coordinate 227,839 of NZ_JAOWDD010000040.1, forward strand.
TGATGATCGCTTCAGCGCCCGGCAGCGTGTCCCCAGGCAGATGGTGATCGGTCACAACGACCGGGATCCCCAGCGTTCTGGCATGTTCAACACCCGCGTGGGACGAGATGCCGTTGTCGACGGTGACAATCAGCTGAGCGCCCCGGGCATGGGCCTGATCAACAACTTCCGGGCTTAAGCCATAACCGTCTTCAAAACGATTAGGCACCAGGTAGTCCACGTTACTGCAGCCCAACGCGCGCATCGCCAGAATGCTGAGCGCGGTGCTGGTCGCGCCATCGGCGTCAAAATCGCCGACCACGATGATTCGGGTTCCTTCGCGAAAAGCGTTATAGAGGATTTCAACCGCTTTTTCGACACCGTTCAAATGCTGCCACGGCAGCATGCCTTTCACACTACGCTCAAGCTCCTGCGCGCTGCGCACACCGCGGCTGGCGTATAAACGGCGCAGCAATGGCGGCAAGTCGGCAGGTAGCTCGGCGGTCTCGTCGGCTTCACGCCGACGAAGTTGTATCTGTTGTTTCACGCGAATTATTTACCGCTGGTTTGTTTTGCATGTGCGTCGAGGAATTCTTTCATCTCTTTCGGGCTCTGATAGCCAGGTACTACATAGCCATTGCTCAGCACAATCGCCGGCGTACCGCTGACGCCAAACTGTACGCCCAGCGCGTAGTGGTTAGCGATGTCCACATTACAGGTCGCAGGCTTCACATCTTTGCCAGCCATGGCGTCGTCAAAGGCTTTGTTTTTGTCCTTCGCACACCAGATAGATTTCATATCCTGCTCGGCCTGGCTTTCCAGTCCCTGACGAGGGAAGGCCAGATAGCGTACGGTGATCCCTAACGCATTGTAGTCTTTCATCTCTTCATGCAGCTTGTGGCAGTAGCCACAGGTGATGTCGGTGAAAACGGTAATGACGTGTTTTTCCTGCGGCGCTTTGTAGACGATCATCTCGTTTTCCAGCGCGTTCAAATGCTTCATCAGCAGTTGGTTGGTGACGTTTACCGGGCTTGCACCGCTCACGTCATACATCGGTCCCTGAATAATATGTTTACCGTCTTCGGTAACGTACAACACGCCGCTATTGGTCAGTACAGTTTTCATGCCCGCAACCGGAGCAGACTGAATCTCGGTACTCTTAACACCCAGCTTCGCTAATGACTGGCGAATCGCCGCATCGTCTGCATGTACCATGCCGGAAAACGCCGTCGCCAGCAGGGTGAACATCATAAAACGTTTTTTCATAACCTATCCTTTCCTGTCAGCACTCACGCTCGCGGGTGATGCTGTTGATGTAGTTGCCGCAAGCGCTCCGTTGCGACATGAGTATAAATCTGCGTTGTCGAGAGGTCGCTATGCCCCAGTAGCATCTGCACCACGCGCAGGTCAGCGCCATGGTTGAGCAGATGCGTGGCAAACGCATGCCGCAGGACGTGCGGGGACAGCTTTTCGCTGTCGATTCCAGCCAACACAGCATAGTGTTTGATACGATGCCAGAAGGTTTGACGAGTCATCTGTTGCGCCCGCTGGCTGGGAAACAGCACATCTATTGATACACCGTTGAGCAACCACGGACGCCCATGCTCAAGGTACGTTTCCAGCCAGTACACCGCCTCCTCACCTAACGGGACAAGGCGCTCTTTATTACCTTTACCGATCACCCGAACCACGCCCTGACGCAGGCTGACGTCACTCATCGTCAGCCCCACCAGTTCAGACACGCGCAGGCCTGTGGCATACAATACTTCCAGCATGGCTTTGTCGCGAAGTTCCAGCGGTTGTTCTATTAGCGGCGCCTGCAGAAGTCGTTCGACCTGTGCTTCGCTGAGATCTTTGGGCAGACGCTGCGGAAGTTTAGGTGATGCAAGCGAGGCGCTGGGGTCATCTTCGCGATATTTTTCACGGTACAGATGCTGAAAAAAACGCCGCATTGCACTGAGCAAGCGTGCGGAACTGGTGGCTTTATATCCCCCATCCATCCGCTCAGCCAGCAATGCTTGCAGGTCATCACTCTGCGCGGTCGCAAGCGAGGCGCCGCGGTGATGTAGCCATTCAACAAGCATGGTCAGATCGCGACGATACGCACTTAGCGTGTTTTCCGCCAGATTTCGTTCCAGCCACAGGGCATCAAGAAACTGCTCGATGCGCGCCAGATCCTGTTCCACTCGCGCCCCCTTATTTCACTCTCATTTTTGATGCATTATGCCCCATTGTGCCGAGAATGCGGCGATTCTGTTACACTACCCGCAACGCTACAGCAGAATTGAGATGTTTACGTCATGAACATGGGTCTTTTTTACGGTTCCAGCACCTGCTATACCGAAATGGCAGCAGAAAAAATCCGCGATATCCTGGGTCCCGAACTGGTGACACTGCACAACCTCAAAGATGATTCCCCGACCTTAATGGAGCAGTATGACGTGCTCATTTTAGGCATCCCAACCTGGGATTTCGGTGAAATCCAAGAGGACTGGGAAGCGGTCTGGGAGCAACTGGACGACCTCAACCTGGAAGGCAAAATTGTTGCGCTTTACGGTATGGGCGATCAGTTGGGATACGGTGAATGGTTCCTGGATGCGCTGGGTATGCTGCACGATAAACTGGTCACCAAAGGCGTAAAATTTGTTGGTTACTGGCCAACCGAAGGGTATGAATTTACCAGCGATAAGCCCGTCATTGCCGATGGACAGCTGTTTGTTGGCCTGGCACTGGATGAAACAAACCAGTACGATCTCAGCGATGAACGCATTCAGGCCTGGTGCGAGCAAATCCTTGGTGAAATGGCCGAACACTGGTCCTGATAACCATTTTGCCGGATGTAGGCGTAAACGCCATATCCGGCCTACATGCCGCACCGAACCGTAGACCTTAACGCTGCACGCCATCAGGCATTCATCAGCATTATCCCTGCTTCGCCTGTTGCAGTATTAACCGCCGCAAATCCCGCCACTCCGCGTCATCCATACTGTCTGCCGCCAGCCACAAATGCTGACGTTTTCCGGCATCGGAACGTAAACGCAGCATCATGCCTGTTTTGACCATCCAGGGTGCGCTAGCAATAGTCCACTCTTGCCCTTGCCAGCGTAGACGACCGTCCATCAACAGCCGAATCTCGCCCTGACAGGCATTGATTCGGCGCTGGCTACGGACGCTATCGAACACCACCAGAGAGAGCAGAACCAGCCATAATGGGGTGTAGCTCAATGGCCAGGGCATCAATAATATAAATACCGCCACCAGCCCATGAATGAGCAGCGAAAGCCATTGCGCGCGCCATGAAACGCGTAAATCAGATTGCCACTGGACCACGTTCCCGATTCCGTGTCTGGATAAGTCGCACCATCTGCTCTAGCTGAGCATCAGCCGGTTTCCCATGATTCATCAACCAGTTAAATAAGTCTGGATCATCACATTCTAGCAGACGGATAAAGATACGTTTTTCTTCATCACTTAAGCTGTCATATTCATGTTCGAAAAACGGCATGATCGAGATGTCCAGCTCACGCATACCGCGACGGCATGCCCAATGAATACGTGCTTTGTTGTTAATATCCATGTTCTTCTTCCTGTCTCGCGAAAACGAAGTATCCCGCTATTGTAACGTGTTTTTCCCTCATATTTACGGGAATATCAGCAAACGGAAGCGTGCTCGCTAAATAAAACCACATTAAGTCAAAGGATTCAGCATTTTTGGATGTCTCCTCGCAAAGCTTAATATATGGCACAAATAGCCTGTTTAAACCGCTTGCAATGGGCCATAGCTCTTTTACCATTAGTCATTATCACTGCGTTAAGCAAATCAGGACATTAATTATGGCTTTTATATCTTTTCCTCCTCGCCAGCCTTTCGCGTCAACGCGCTTGCCTCTGACGCTAATGACGCTCGATGAATGGGCGCTCGCCACCATCACCGGTGTCGACAGTGAGAAGTATATTCAGGGTCAGGTCACAGCGGATGTCAGCCAGATGACCGAGCATCAGCACGTGTTGGCAGCACATTGTGACGCCAAAGGTAAAATGTGGAGCAACCTGCGTCTGTTCCGCCAGGGTGACGGTTTTGCATGGCTTGAGCGCCGTAGTCTGCGCGATGCGCAGCTCACCGAACTGAAAAAATATGCAGTCTTCTCGAAAGTAGCGATTGCCCCGGACGACGAGCGCGTACTGATGGGCGTCGCGGGATTCCAGGCGCGTGCTGCGCTGGCCAATCTCTTTAGCGAATTACCAAACAGCGATAAGCAGGTCATTACTGAAGGTTCTTCCACCATATTGTGGTTCGAACATCCCGCTGAGCGTTTCCTGCTGATCGTTGATGTTGCAACGGCGGAAACCCTGGTAGAGAAGCTGCGCGGTGAAGCGGAGTTAAATAACAGCCAACAGTGGCTGGCGCTGGATATCGAAGCAGGTATTCCGGTGATTGATACTGCCAACAGCGCGCAGTTTATTCCGCAAGCCACCAATCTGCAGGCTCTGGGCGGGATCAGCTTTAAAAAAGGCTGTTATACCGGTCAGGAAATGGTTGCTCGCGCAAAATTCCGCGGAGCCAACAAACGTGCCATGTGGACGCTGGCAGGTGCGGCCAGTCGGGTACCGGAAGCAGGTGAAGACCTGGAGCTGAAAATGGGCGAGAACTGGCGTCGTACCGGCACCGTACTCGCCGCGGTGCAACTGGCGGATGGACAGGTACTGGTGCAGGTTGTGATGAATAACGACATGGAAGCCGACAGCGTGTTCCGCGTTCGTGACGACGCGAAAACGCTGCATATCGTACCGCTGCCGTATTCGCTGGAAGAGTAAATCGCCGGGTGGTGACTTTATCTTACCGGGTCACGAGTTTTAAAGACCCGGTAAGCACAGCACCGCTGGGTAATAATAATTACGCCTGCCCCACGTACAGGTAGATCGCCAGGAAATGGCAAACGCTGCCACCCAGCACAAAGCCGTGCCAGATCGCGTGGTTGTATGGAATGCGCTTACAGACGTAGAAAATAACGCCCAGCGAATACACCACACCACCAACTGCCAGCAACGTCACCCCCCCCACCGCCAGCTTAACCGCCAGTTGATACACCACAATCAGCGATAGCCAGCCCATCGCCAGGTAGGTTACCAGCGACAGAACCTTAAACCGGTGCGCAATGGTCAGTTTGAATAAAATACCGAGCAGCGCCAGGCTCCAGATAACAATCATCAGTCCACGTGCCAGCGGCGAATCCAGCCCCACCAGCAGAAATGGCGTGTAGGTCCCGGCAATCAGCAGATAAATCGCGCAGTGGTCGAACTTTTTCAGCCAGACTTTTGCTCTTTGATGGGGGATCGCGTGATATAAAGTTGAGGCGAGGAACAGCAGGATCATGCTGCCGCCATACAGGCTATAGCTGGTTATCGCCACGGCGCTGGCGTTGGTATCCACTGCCTGAACCAGCAACAATACCAGTCCGACAATCCCAAACACCAGCCCGATACCGTGACTGATGCTATTGGCTATTTCCTCTGCCAGCGAATATCCCTGCGCAATTAATGGCTTCTGAACCATATTTTACTCCCGAGAAACGAACACTATCGTGATTGCTCCTCTAGCGTAACTGAGAATGGTTCCAGTGAACACCTGTTAGCTAAAATATTTGCCAACTAAATAATAATCCATAAAAATCATGATGTTATATTTTAATATTCAGCTAACAGGCGTACCTTTAAAATCAAAGGCATTTAAAATCAATCACATAAAATTGTGTTTGATCCGGGTAAATCTCGGCAATCACGTGTTTAAGTTCTTCTAGCGTCATGTTTTCCTGGCGAGCATGTTTCTCTGTCAGCGTATCCAGCGTGACGGTTGAGGTGCCAACAACCTCAATCGTGCAGAAGTACCCCTCATCTTCGAAGCGCCCAACCCGTAGAATGTCACCGGCTTTGAAGTGTGATTCGGACTCGTCACGAATCGTAATGGTTTTGCGTCCGGCCAGAATGTCATCCTGGAAACGCTGAAAAAAAGTGATGTCATTTGGCTGCATGTTATTATTCCCTGTAGATGAAGTCTGATGAGTGAGTTTTGCCATTGTGAGTATGTTCTCCCACGCTGCCATCGCCAGTCTCAACAATCTTGAGATGCTGGTCTACAACTATGTCATCAAAAACCGTGACAAAGTCATGTACATGACCATTCGCGAACTGGCGGATGCCGTGGGCGTTTCCACCACCACCGTACTGCGCTTTTGCCGCAAGCTTAAGTGTGAAGGTTACTCAGAATTTCGCGTACGCTTCAAATTATATTTAGAGCAGAATGAACCGCAACAGGCTAATTTCGGTGCCAGCGAAATTATCAGCTTCTTTAAAGGCGTCAATAACGACGAGTTCGACAAATTACTCGATCAGGCTGTTGATATTATATTATCTTCCGAGCGTATTATATTCGTCGGGGCGGGAACATCCGGATCCCTGGCAAAATATGGCGCACGTTTTTTCTCAAACGTCGGAAAATTCAGTAACCACATCGATGACCCTTATTTCCCGGTAACTAATGATATGGCCAGAAACGCGCTGGCGATCGTGCTTTCCGTTTCTGGAGAAACCGAAGAGATCCTACGCTTTGCCAGCCAGTTCAGTCTGCATAACTGTAAGGTTCTGTCGGTCACCAGCCATGAACATTCGCGCCTCGCGAAACTTGCCGACTTTAATCTCTCCTGGCACGTTCCACAGACACGCATTGCCGGGGTATACGATATAACCACGCAGATCCCCGTTATTTATATTCTGGAATCACTCGGTCGCAAGCTGGCGAAAAGAATAGAGTAAAAAAAACAATATGTTTTTTTGATGTAACAAATCACATTAACGCTATTTTGTTATATCGTGACATTTATCTTTCCTTTGTTAGACTCAAAATCAGATTGTATTAATTTGAGACTGAGCGCAGATGAAAAAACTTACCTTACCAAACGATTTTTTATGGGGCGGCGCGGTTGCGGCGCATCAGGTTGAAGGCGGCTGGAATAAAGGTGGCAAAGGGCCCAGCATTTGCGACGTACTGACCGGGGGGGCACACGGCGTTCCGCGAGAAATCACTCAGGACGTCGTGCCAGGTAAGTACTACCCCAACCACGAAGCCGTCGATTTTTACGGTCATTACAAAGAAGACATTAAGCTGTTTGCCGAGATGGGCTTCAAATGCTTCCGTACGTCAATTGCCTGGACCCGTATCTTCCCCAAAGGGGACGAAACCCAGCCAAACGAAGAAGGGCTAAAATTCTACGACGACATGTTTGATGAACTGCTGAAGTATAATATCGAACCGGTCATCACCCTTTCCCACTTCGAAATGCCGCTACACCTGGTTCAACAGTACGGTAGCTGGACCAATCGTAAAGTCGTTGATTTCTTTGTCCGTTTTGCTGAAGTGGTCCTTGAGCGCTACAAGCACAAAGTCAAATACTGGATGACCTTCAACGAGATCAACAACCAGCGTAACTGGCGTGCACCGCTGTTTGGCTATTGCTGCTCCGGCGTGGTGTATACCGAGCATGAAAACCCGGAAGAGACTATGTACCAGGTGCTGCACCACCAGTTCGTGGCCAGCGCTCTGGCGGTGAAAGCCGCACGTCGCATCAACCCTGAAATGAAAGTCGGCTGCATGCTGGCAATGGTCCCGCTATACCCGTACTCCTGTAAGCCTGAAGATGTGATGTTCGCGCAGGAATCGATGCGTGAACGCTATGTATTCACCGACGTTCAACTGCGCGGCTACTATCCATCTTATGTACTGAACGAGTGGGAGCGCCGCGAATTCAATATTCGAATGGAAGCTGGCGATGAACAAATCCTGCGTGAAGGCACCTGCGACTATCTCGGATTTAGCTACTACATGACCAACGCGGTAAAAGCGGAAGGTGGTAGCGGCGATGCTATTTCCGGTTTTGAGGGCAGCGTGCCGAACCCGCACGTCAAAGCATCCGACTGGGGCTGGCAGATTGATCCGGTCGGCCTGCGTTACGCCTTATGCGAACTGTACGAGCGTTATCAGAAGCCATTGTTTATCGTTGAAAACGGATTTGGCGCTTACGACAAAGTTGAAGAAGACGGCAGCATCCACGATGACTACCGCATCGACTATCTGCGCGCCCACGTCGAAGAGATGATGAAAGCGGTAACGTATGACGGCGTAGATCTGATGGGCTACACGCCGTGGGGCTGCATCGACTGCGTCTCGTTCACCACCGGCCAGTACAGCAAACGCTACGGTTTTATCTACGTGAACAAACACGACGACGGCACTGGCGATATGTCGCGTTCGCGTAAGAAAAGTTTTGAGTGGTATAAAGCGGTGATTGCCAGCAACGGCGAGAATCTGTAATTTTTAGCCGGATGGCGCTGCGCTTATCGGGTTTACGGGAACTGAACCTGTAGACCAGAGCAGACATTTACGCCGCCATCCGGCAAGCAACGCATTACTTCCCGCCGGCCAGCTCCAAAAAACTGCCCGTGACGTAAGACGCCTTCTCACTCAGCAGCCAGGTAATCGCCTGCGCGACCTCTTCCGGCTGTCCGCCGCGCTGCATAGGCAACATGGATTTCACGCGATCCACCCTTCCCGGCTCACCGCCTGACGCATGCATTTCCGTGTAGATAAGACCGGGTCTCACGCAGTTCACGCGTATCCCCTGCGCCGCAACCTCCAACGCGAGGCCGGTGGTAAGCGTGTCCACCGCACCTTTTGAGGCTGCATAATCAACGTATTCGAACGGGGCGCCAAGCCGTGACGCCGCCGAAGAGACATTCACAATCGCCCCGCCCTGACCGCCGTGCTTAAACGACATACGCTTTACCGCTTCCCGACAACACAGAAAATAGCCGGTAACATTAGTCGCCAGGACGCGATTAATACGCTCAGCGGTTAGGCTTTCCACCGTGCTCTGTTCAAACAAAATCCCGGCATTGTTCACCAGCGCAGTCAGCGGCTCACCCTCGCGGTCAATGGACTCAAACATCGCCCCGACCTGGCTTTCATCGCTGATATCTGCCCGCAGAGCAAACGCCTTTCCTCCCGCAGCGGCGATATTGTTCACCACCTCCGTTGCCGCACGAATATTGTGATGAAAGTTAACGGCGACCGTGTAACCCTCTAGCGCTAACTGCAGCGCGGTTGCCCGACCAATACCGCGACTGCCCCCCGTAACCAGTGCTATAGCCATCACTATTCTCCCCAAAAATAAAGGCGCCGAAGCGCCTTTAAAAGATAGCTGAATCAGTCGATTACTGATAATCGCTCAGCGGCACGCAGGAGCAGAACAGGTTACGGTCACCGTAAACGTCATCAAGGCGTTTCACGGTCGGCCAGTATTTGTTCGCTACGCCCGCCGGGAAGACGGCGATTTCGCGGCTGTAACCGTGATTCCACTCCGCGACCAGCTCATTTTGCGTGTGCGGGGAGTTAACCAGCGGGTTATCTGTAAGCGACCATTCACCGGCTTTCACGCGATCGATCTCTGCGCGGATTGCCAGCATCGCATTGATAAAGCGATCCAGTTCCACTTTGCTTTCCGATTCAGTCGGTTCCACCATCAGCGTACCCGCTACCGGGAACGACATGGTCGGCGCATGGAAACCGTAATCGATCAGACGCTTGGCAATATCCAGTTCGCTGATGCCGGTCTCTTCTTTCAGTGGGCGAATGTCGAGAATACATTCATGTGCCACGCGACCATCGCGACCGGTATACAGCACCGGATAGGCATCTTTCAGACGGCTGGCAATGTAGTTAGCGTTCAGGATCGCCACCTGGCTTGCCTGCTTCAGACCTTCTGCGCCCATCATACGGATGTACATCCAGCTGATCGGCAGAATGGATGCGCTACCGAACGGTGCCGCAGAAACCGCGCCCTGACGGGTGAGCATCCCTTCAATCTGTACTACGCTATGACCCGGCACGAACGGCGCCAGATGCGATTTAACACCGATTGGTCCCATACCTGGGCCACCGCCGCCGTGCGGAATGCAGAATGTTTTATGCAGGTTAAGGTGTGAGACATCGGCACCGATAAAGCCCGGTGTGGTGATCCCAACCTGAGCATTCATGTTCGCGCCATCAAGATAAACCTGGCCGCCAAACTGGTGCACAACGTCGCACACTTCACGGATCGTTTCTTCATACACGCCATGAGTAGAGGGATAGGTCACCATGATACAGGAGAGGTTTTCACCCGCCTGCGCCGCTTTTTCACGCAGATCGCCAAGATCGATGTTGCCGTTTTTATCACAGGCGACAACCACTACCTGCATACCCGCCATCTGTGCGGAGGCCGGGTTGGTACCGTGGGCAGAGGCCGGGATTAGACAGATATCGCGATGGCCTTCGTTACGGCTTTCGTGATAATGGCGAATCGCCAGCAGACCCGCATACTCGCCCTGCGCGCCGGAGTTCGGCTGCATGCAGACTGCGTCATAACCGGTCAGTTTTACCAGCCATTCGGAAAGCTGGCCGATCATCTGGTGATAACCTTCTGCCTGCTCTGGCGGGCAGAACGGATGCAGTTCAGCGAATTCCGGCCAAGTGATAGGGATCATCTCGGCGGCAGCGTTCAGCTTCATGGTGCAAGATCCCAGCGGGATCATTGCCTGGTTCAGGGCCAGATCTTTGCGCTCCAGCGAGTGCATGTAACGCATCATCTCGGTTTCGCTGTGATAGCGATTAAACACCGGATGGCTGAGGATCGCATCATCACGCAGCATGCTGTCCTGAATGGAACGGCTGTCGAGCGCCACGTCTTTGTCCAGCGTATCGATGTTCAGACCGTGGCAGTCTCCCAGCAGAACATTGAACAACTGCACCACGTTTTCACGGGTGGTGGTTTCATCGAGCGTAATACCTACCGCGTTATGGATATCGCTACGCAGGTTGATTTCTGCCGCTTCAGCACGTGCCAGTACCGCAGCCTTATCGGCCACTTCAACACACAAAGTGTCAAAGTAGTGCGCATGACGCAGCTTCAATCCTTTCTGTTGCAGACCGGCTGCCAGAATATCGGTTAGACGATGGATGCGATTAGCGATGCGTTTCAGGCCAACCGGGCCATGATAAACGGCATACAGGCTGGCGATGTTGGCCAGCAGAACCTGCGAGGTACAAATGTTGGAGTTCGCTTTCTCGCGGCGGATATGCTGTTCGCGAGTCTGCATCGCCATACGCAGGGCGGTATTACCCGCTGCATCTTTGGAGACGCCGATAATACGGCCTGGCATGGAGCGTTTGAATTCGTCTTTAGCGGCAAAGAATGCCGCGTGCGGGCCGCCGTAGCCCATCGGTACGCCGAAGCGTTGCGCAGAGCCGAAAACGATATCCGCGCCCTGTTTGCCCGGTGCAGTCAGCAGTACCAGCGCCATAAAGTCGGCAGCGACGCTGACCACTATTTTACGGGATTTCAGCTCAGCCATCAGGGCGCTGTAGTCGTGCACTTCACCGGTGGTGCCAACCTGCTGCAACAGCACGCCGAACACATCCTGATGATCCAATGCTTTTGCCGCGTCATCAACAATGACGTCAAAACCAAAAGTTTGCGCACGAGTACGCACTACGTCCAGCGTTTGCGGATGAACATCAGCCGCCACAAAGAAACGGTTGGCGTTTTTCAGTTTGCTGACGCGTTTGGCCATCGCCATGGCTTCAGCTGCAGCAGTAGCTTCATCCAGAAGAGAAGCGGAAGCCATGTCCAGGCCGGTCAGATCCAGCGTCACCTGCTGGAAGTTCAGCAGTGCTTCCAGACGGCCCTGGGAGACTTCCGGTTGATACGGGGTGTAGGCGGTGTACCAACCCGGGTTTTCCAGCATGTTACGCAGGATAACCGGTGGCAGCTGCACGGCGGTGTAGCCCATGCCAATGTAGGACGTGAAGCGCTTGTTACGCCCGGCGATGGCTTTTAATTCAGCCAGCGCAGCGTATTCGGTCGCCGCCTCGCCCACCTGTGGCGGGGTTGCGAGCTGAATGTCTTTCGGCACAATCTGGCCGATCAGCGCGTTTAACGACTCGGCGCCAACCGCATTCAGCATCTCTTGCTGCTGCGCGGCGTCCGGTCCGATGTGGCGTTCAATGAAAGCGCCGCTATTTTCAAGCTGGCTTAACGTCTGTGTCATGGGCGATGGTTCCTGAAACGTGCAGTGAATCGTAGGTGTCTCTACTTACCTGAATACGCAAAAAATTCGCGTTGCAGGAAGGCGGCGACGCAGCACATCCCCAGGAGCTTACATCAGTAAGTAACTGAGGTGTGCAAGAAAGCCAACACACCTGCAACGTGAAGAATGAAGCGTATTTATTCGTCTTCTAACAAAGCTTCATATGCAGTCGCATCCAGCAGCGATTCAATTTCGCTTTCATCGCTGGCTTTGATTTTGAAGATCCAGCCCCCTGCATACGGCTCGCTGTTGACCAGTTCCGGGGAGTCGCTGAGCGCGTCGTTAACCGCAACAATCTCACCGCCTACTGGCGCATAAATATCGGATGCTGCTTTTACGGATTCCGCAACGGCGCAGTCATCGCCCGCGCTGACGGTTGCGCCAACTTCGGGCAGGTCAACGAAAACCATGTCACCTAACAGCTCCTGAGCATGTTCAGTGATCCCAACGGTGTAAGAGCCGTCAGCTTCTTTGCGCAGCCATTCGTGTTCTTTGCTGTATTTCAGTTCTGCAGGTACGTTGCTCATCAATCAATCTCCAAAAAAGGATGAATTACGCGACGGCTTTGCCGTTACGCACAAAAACAGGTTTAGTCACTTTTACCGGCATTTCGCGGTTACGGATCTGTACGATCGCGGTCTCACCAATACCCGCAGGGACACGCGCCAGCGCGATGCTGTAACCCAGGGTTGGGGAGAATGTCCCGCTGGTGATAATACCTTCCTGCTGATTGCCGGAAGCATCGGTGAAACGCACCGGCAGTTCATTACGCAGTACGCCTTTCTCGGTCATCACCAGTCCAACCAACTGTTCGTGGCCTTTTTCACGCTGCATTTCCAGCGCTTCCCGACCGATAAAGTCGCGGTCAGTCGGTTCCCACGCGATAGTCCAGCCCATGTTGGCCGCCAGCGGGGAAATGCCTTCGTCCATCTCCTGACCGTACAGGTTCATGCCGGCTTCCAGACGCAGCGTGTCGCGCGCGCCAAGACCGCAAGGTTTGACACCTGCTTGTACCAGCGCACGCCAGAAGTCTGCCGCCTTTTCACTCGGCATGGCAATTTCATAGCCTGCTTCGCCGGTATAACCGGTGGTTGCGATAAACAAATCACCCGCCTGAACGCCGAAGAACGGCTTCATGCCTTCTACCGCCTGGCGCTGCTCGTCAGTAAACAATGTGGCTGCTTTTTCCTGCGCGTTTGGGCCCTGCACCGCAATCAGCGACAGATCATCTCGAACGGTGATGTCGATGGCGTAAGGTTCAGCGTGTTGGGTAATCCAGGAGAGGTCTTTTTCGCGGGTGGCGGAGTTTACAACGAGGCGGAAGAAATCTTCAGTGAAGTAGTAGACAATCAGGTCATCTATCACGCCGCCCGACGCGTTGAGCATACCGGAGTAGAGGGCTTTACCCGTCTTCGTTAGCTTCGCGACGTCGTTTGCCAGCAGATAACGCAAGAACTCCCGGGTGCGGCTACCGCGCAGGTCGACGATGGTCATATGTGACACATCAAACATTCCGGCATCGGTGCGAACAGCATGGTGTTCATCAAGCTGAGAACCGTAATGCAGTGGCATCATCCAGCCATGGAAATCTACCATGCGCGCGCCACATAGCGTGTGTTGTTCGTACAAAGGAGTCTGTTGAGCCATCTTTTCCTCGTTGAATAAGCGGGGCTACCAACTCTTTCGCGGTGAAATTTTCGCCACGAAACCCAGCACCGCAGCCGCTCCAGGGGCCACGACGCAAACGTTCTCTTTGTCCTGAACTTACCACCGAAACAGACGCTAAACCATAAGGCAAAATTAACCATCACATTAGCTTATGGCCAAAAACAGCAAAATCACCGGCAGAACAAAACCCCATCCATACGGCAAATAATCAGAACAAAAAATAAATACAAGCTGGAATTAACAGCACCAACCAACATTAAATGTGGAAAAATTGTCAAAAATGGCGTTATGAAAAAAACGTAATATTAAAAAAACTAATGCGAAAAAAGGCGTGGAATTAGATTATTTCAAATGAGAGAAGCACCCCGGCGCGCAGGCCGGGAGTGGAAAGTGTGACGGGTCTCAAACTCTTAAGATTGTCCTTACGGACGCTAGCGTAACCACTCAGGAAGATCGTTCAGTCCCATCGCCTGGCGGATGAGCTGTGGTTTTACGCCTGGCAGGGTATCGGCCAGTTTCAGACCAATATCACGCAGCAGTTTTTTCGCCGGATTCTCGCCTGCAAACAGTTCACGAAATCCCTGCATACCGGCCAGCATCATCGCTGCGCTGTGCTTACGGCTACGCTCGTAGCGGCGCAAATAGAGATACTGACCAATATCTTTGCCCTGACGCTGTAGCCGCTTCAGCTCATCGATCAGCTCCGCCGCATCCATAAAGCCAAGGTTAACCCCCTGACCCGCCAGCGGGTGGATGGTATGCGCCGCATCCCCCACCAGCGCCAGACGATGAGCAGCGAACTGACGGGCATAGCGTCCCGTCAGCGGAAACGCCTGACGCTCGCTTTCAAGGCTGCACAGCCCCAGGCGATTATCAAAAGCGATATTCAGCGCCTGATTAAACTCGTCAACGCTTGTCTGCTGCATGCGTTCTGCTTCCTGCGGCGAGAGCGACCAGACGATAGAGCACAGGTGCGGGTCACTGAGCGGCAGAAACGCCAGGATCCCCTCACCGTGAAACGCCTGCCGCGCAACCGCGCCGTGAGCTTCCTGCGTACGGATAGTCGCCACCAGCGCATGATGACGGTAATCCCAGAAAGTGAGCGGAATATCCGCTTTGTTGCGCAGCCAGGAGTTAGCGCCATCGGCGCCGACCACCAGGCGAGCTGTCAGCATTGCGCCATCTTTCAGGGACAGAAATGCCTCATTCTCACCCCAGGCTACCTGCTGTAACTCTGCGGGAGCCATCAGCGTAATATCCGCTGAACGCTGCGCTTTTTGCCAGAGTGCGTAATGGATCTCTGAGTTTTCAACGATGTGACCTAAATGGCTGTAGCCCATGCTCTGGTCATCAAACGCAATACGCCCAAAGCTGTCTTTGTCCCAGACTTCCATGCCGTGGTAGCAACAAGCGCGACGGGCAACAATGTCGGACCAGACGCCCAGTCGGCTAAGCAGTTTTTCACTGGCGGCATTAATGGCCGATACGCGAAGCTGAGGAGGTGCATCCGCCGCCAAAGGCTGCGGAACATGTTGTTCTAACACCGCAACGCGCAACCCGCTGCCCTGCAAGCCGCAGGCAACCGCCAGTCCCACCATGCCGCCACCAACAATTGCTACATCAACACTTTGCACTGTTTGCTCCTGAAAATAGGACAATCAAAAACCGTAGGCCGGATAAGGCAAAGCCGCCATCCGGCATTACTTCCGCGACATTGCCTGATGGCGCTGCGCTAATCAGGCCAGCTTCTTTAATTCGGCCTACAGGATATATCTATCGCGCAACCCAACCGAGGGTCCGCTCCGCCAGCGCATCGCGTGCAGGCGTGAATAATTCCATCGCCATCAGCCCGACATTACGCCCAACGATCAGCGGGGCCCAGCGATTGGCAAACAAATACACCAAATTGTTGGTCACACCAATCGTCGTTTCGCGATCGCGTTCGCGGCGCTGCTGATAGCGTGCCAGTACCGCATAATCACCGATATCTTCCGCGCAGTTTTGCGCCTGCGTCAACGTCTCAGCCAGGCTCATCACATCGCGCAGACCAAGGTTGAAACCTTGTCCGGCAATGGGATGCAGCGTCTGTGCTGCGTTCCCCACCAGCACAGTACGATGGGTAATGGCTTTTTGCGCCGAGGTTAACGAAAGCGGATAGGCGTTGCGTTTACCGGCCTGGGTAATACGCCCCAACCGCCAGCCAAACGCAGTTTGCAGTTCGCGGCAAAATTGTTCGTCGGACCAGGCCATAATCTCATCCCGCCGCTCCAGCGGATGGCACCACACCAGCGAGCAGCGACCATCAGACATCGGTAGCATTGCCAGCGGACCATATTGTGTGAAACGTTCAAACGCTCGCCCGTCATGCGCAACGGAGGTCGTGACGTTGGCAATCACCGCCAGTTGTTCATAGGGTTGTTGCTGCCAGCCAACGCCGCAGGCGGTAGCCAGCGCGGAGCGCGTGCCATCGGCGGCCACCAACAGGCGACCATTAATCATCTCGCCATTTTCCAGCGTAACCTCAACGCGTTCCTGCGTGCGTGACACGCTGGCTACACGGTCGGGGCAGTGCAGCGTGATGCCCGGCGCTTTACGCAGCAGCGCAAACAAACGCAGCCCGACATCGTGCAGTTCTACCACCTGGCCCAGCGCCGGAATACGGTATTCCTGCGCATCCAGCGTCACAAATCCGGCATGGCCGCGATCGCTGACGTGAACCGTTTTGATCGCCGTTGCGCAATCGGCAATCGCCTGCCATACGCCAATTCGCGCCAGCTGTTGGCAGGTCCCTGCCGCCAGCGCGATCGCCCGGGAGTCAAACCCTGGATGGCGGTCAGTTTCAGGTTCGCTCGCTTCTATCAGGTGAACAGGCTGAGTCCCGTGGCTGAGCTGAGAAATGGCCAGCGCCAGCGTTGCACCGACCATACCACCGCCAACGATAATCACGCTCATTGCAGCCGCGCCGCAGCCATTAAGGCTTCAATGTCATCCGCTTTCTTCACCACGCTGGCGGTCAGGTTCTCATTGCCGTCCTCGGTGATGAGGATGTCATCTTCAATACGAATGCCGATACCACGATAAGCAGGCGGCACATCGGCGTCCGGCGCGATATACAGCCCCGGTTCGACGGTGAGCACCATTCCTGGCTCGAGAATACGTGAGCGGTCCTGACCATAAACGCCAACGTCGTGCACATCCAGTCCCAGCCAATGGCTAAGACCATGCATAAAGAATGGGCGATGCGCATTTTCGGTAATCAGTTGGTCGATCTCGCCGTGCAAAATGCCAAGCTTCACCAGACCCGTAATCATGATGCGCACCACTTCGCCGGTGACTTCCTGGATGGACGTCCCCGGGCGATACAGGCGCAGACTGGTCTCTAATGACTCCAGTACGATGTCGTAGATTTCACGCTGAGCAGGGGAAAATTTGCCGTTTACCGGGAAGGTACGCGTAATGTCGCCCGCATAACCTTTGTATTCACACCCGGCGTCAATCAACACCAGATCGCCATCGCGCATTTCACTTTCATTTTCGGTGTAATGGAGAATACAGCCGTTTTCGCCGCTGCCGACAATCGTGTTATAGGATGGGTAACGCGCGCCATGGCGAGTAAACTCGTGGTGAATCTCCCCTTCCAACTGGTATTCAAACATTCCCGGACGGCATTTTTCCATCGCGCGGGTATGCGCCAGCGCACTGATCTCTCCGGCACGGCGCATGACCGCAATTTCTTCTGCTGATTTGAACAGGCGCATTTCATGCACCATTGGACGCCAGTCGATGATCGCGGCGGGTGCGTGCAGATTTTGTCTGGAGCCTTTACGCAGTTTATCCAACGCCGTGCACACAATCTCGTCTGCCCAGGCATATTCGCCCTGCGCGTGGTACACCGCATCCAGGCCATTGAGCAACAGGTGCAGCTGTTGGTTGATTTCACTGAAGGCCAGCGCCCGGTCAACGCCGAGTTTTGCCGGTGCGGCGTCCTGGCCCAGACGGCGGCCAAACCAGATCTCCGCCGTCAGATCGCGAACCCGATTAAACAAAACGCTGTGGTTATGAGTGTCATCACTTTTAATCAGCACCAGCACGGCTTCCGGTTCGTTAAAACCGGTGAAGTACCAGAAATCACTGCTTTGGCGGTACGGGTATTCACTGTCCGCGCTGCGCGTCGCTTCAGGCGCGGCAAAAATCAGCGCGGCGCTGCCAGGCTGCATTTGTGCCAGTAAAGCCTGGCGACGACGCTGGAATTCTTGCTGAGATATCTCGCTCATCACACTCTCCTTTGCGTTTCGTTCTTAGTGCAGAGTCGGTTTACGGATTTCCGGCGCGGTCGGCTGCTGACGCGTAAACGTGTCATGACACAGCAAGGCGGCTACGCGCACGTATTCGATAATCTCTTCGAGCGACATTTCCAGCTCTTCCTGATCTTCGTCTTCGTCATATCCCAACTGAGCGATATTGCGCAGGTCGTCAATCGCTTCACCGGTTTCACCGGTCACCTTGTCGAGCTTTGGCTGCGTAACGCCAAGGCCCAGCAAAAAGTGGTTTACCCACCCCGCCAGCGCATCGGCACGATCAAACACGCTAACATCGTCGCCTTCAGGCAGATAAAGCTGAAAAAGGAAACCGTCGTCCTCGAGGGCATCGCTGGTGGCAGAGTGCATTTTCATCAGTGCCTGAGCCAGCTCGTGACCGAAGGCCAAACCTTCGTTCGTCAGGTCGTGCAGCAGCGGCTGCCATGAGCTGTCGTTGTTGCCGCCGCAAATCATCCCGCTGATCAAGCCGTGCATTTCGGCCGGGGTTAATCCAGCCCCTTGTTGGTTCAAAAACTGGCTAACGTCGTTGTAGCCAGGCATTTCGTTCTGTATAGACATAAGCATTCGTCATCAAAGGGAGGAATATTCATGGTATGCTACCACTTTGGGCCCTGGTGGACCAGAAAAGGGCTTGTATCTTGATACCAGGGTAGCTATAGTGTCGCCCCTTCGCGGACCCAAGGTCTGGAGACGAAGGCAGCGCAGTCAATCAGCAGGAAGGTGGCATGTCTGCACAACCCGTCGATATCCAAATATTTGGCCGTTCACTGCGAGTGAATTGCCCGCCTGAACAAAGGGATGCGTTGAATCAGGCTGCGGACGATCTCAATCAGCGATTGCAAGATCTGAAAGTTCGCACTAGAGTCACAAATACTGAGCAGTTGGTTTTCATCGCCGCGTTGAACATCAGCTATGAATTAACTCAGGAAAAAGCGAAGACGCGTGAGTACGCGGCGAGCATGGAACAACGTATTCGGATGCTACAACAGACCATCGAACAGGCGTTGCTTGATCAGGGTCGCATAACCGAAAAAACGGGCCAAAACTTTGAATAACACTTTTCGGTTTACTGTGGTAGAGTGACCGTGAAGACAAAATTTCTCTGAGATGTTTGCAAGCGGGCCAGTCCCCTGAGCCGATATTTCATACCACAAGAATGTGGCGCTCCATGGTTGGTGAGCATGCTCGGCCCGTCCGAGAAGCCTTAAAACTGTGACGACGCATTCACCTTGAACCAAGGGTTCAAGGGTTACAGCCTGCGGCGGCATCTCGGAGATTCCCTTCTACCTGGCAACAGCCATGACACTACTTTCTGAACTCCCTTTATCCCGGCAAGAAATTCGTCAACTGATTCGACAGCGTCGTCGCGCGCTGACCTCTGAACAGCAACGACACTACGGTCAGCAAGCCGCGACCCGAATGCTCAGTTTTCCCCCTGTTGTACTCGCGCATACTGTGGCGGTATTTCTCTCGTTCGATGGCGAACTCGATACCCAGCCGCTGATAGATCAGCTGTGGCGAGCGGGCAAGCGCGTTTACCTTCCGGTTCTTCATCCCTTCAGTCCCGGTAATTTACTGTTCCTGCACTATCATCCGCGCAGCGACCTGGTGACCAATCGCTTAAAGATCCAGGAACCACGGCTTGATGTACGCGACGTATTGCCGCTGTCAAAGCTGGACGTACTGATTACGCCGTTAGTGGCATTTGATGAGGACGGGCAACGCCTGGGCATGGGCGGCGGATTTTACGACCGCACGCTACAAAACTGGCAACAGCATAAGCTCCAACCCGTGGGCTACGCGCATGACTGCCAGTTAGTAGAAAAATTGCCGGTTGAAGAGTGGGATATCCCGCTGCCAGCGGTGGTGACGCCGTCCAAAATCTGGGAGTGGTAGCCGTTTTTTGCCGATTGACAGCGCCGTTTTTTTGACCTAAATTCCTCGGTGAAGGGTGAGGGAGGCGAACCTCCCTCCTGCGTACTCTCTGTTAATATGCTGGCCAAGCGATGATTAACAGGATCAGCAGCATGATGACGTATCTCATCATCGTCCCTTTCCTTTTTAGAGCCCCTGCTTCGGTAGGGGCTTTCCCGTTTCAGCGCTATGCTGCGCCCCTATCGTAAATTCCTTTTATTGCTGTACAACACGCAACGCTGCCTTTAGTTGCCAACTGCGGCAAAGCTCGAAAACAGAATGTATGCGTTACAGAAAGAGATTTTGAGGCAGGGAAATCAGAGGAAAGATGGGCAGGTCAACCGCCTGCCCATGTAGAGGAAATCAGTACAGCAGACGAGCGCGAATGGTTCCAGGAAGGGCTTTCATCGCCAGCAGCGCTTTCTCCGCCACATCTTCATCCGCTTCAATATCGATAACCACATAACCTACCTGCGCGGAAGTTTGCAGATACTGCGCGGCAATGTTGACGCCCTGCTCGGCAAAAATCTGGTTCAGTGCCGTCAGTACGCCCGGACGGTTTTCGTGAATGTGCATCAGACGACGACCACCGTGCAGCGGCAGCGAAACTTCCGGGAAGTTTACCGCAGACAGCGTAGACCCGTTGTCGGAATACTTGGTCAGTTTCCCAGCTACTTCCAGACCGATGTTTTCCTGCGCTTCCAGCGTTGAACCACCAATGTGCGGCGTCAGGATCACGTTATCGAAATCACACAGCGGCGAAGTGAAAGGATCGCTGTTAGTTGCCGGCTCGGTTGGGAATACGTCGATTGCAGCCCCCGCCAGATGTTTAGTCGCTAATGCGTCGCACAACGCAGGAATATCAACAACCGTACCGCGTGCGGCGTTAATCAGCAGCGCCCCCGGCTTCATCAGCGAAATCTCACGCGCGCCCATCAGGTTTTTGGTGGAGGCATTTTCCGGCACGTGCAGACTGACCACGTCGCTCATATTGAGCAGGTCGGAAAGATGCTGTACCTGCGTGGCATTGCCAAGCGGGAGTTTATTTTCAATATCATAGAAAAAGACATGCATCCCGAGCGATTCCGCCAGAATGCCCAACTGAGTACCAATGTGGCCGTAGCCGATGATCCCCAGTTTTTTACCACGCGCTTCAAAAGAGCCGGTAGCCAGTTTATTCCACACGCCGCGGTGCGCTTTGGCGTTCGCTTCGGGTACGCCACGTAGCAGTAGCAGCAGTTCGCCAATCACCAGCTCAGCAACGGAACGTGTGTTAGAGAATGGTGCGTTAAATACAGGGATCCCGCGCTTTGCCGCTGCACTTAGATCAACCTGGTTGGTGCCAATGCAGAAGCAGCCAATCGCGACCAGTTTCTCTGCGGCGTCAATCACATCTTCAGTCAGATGGGTACGGGATCGCAGGCCAATGAAGTGGGCATCACGGATGGACTCTTTCAGTTGTTCAGTGTCCAGAGCACCTTTGTGAAACTCGATGTTGGTATAACCTGCTGCACGAAGGCTTTCGAGTGCTTTTTGGTGCACGCCTTCAACCAGCAGAAATTTAATCTTATCTTTCTCCAGTGATACCTTTGCCATTTCCCCGACCCTGTCTTTTTTGTTCAAACTGATGTGTTGTGTGTGGGATTTTCATCCGTCTCTTCAACATATCAAAAAATAATATTGCGGCAATATGAACGTTTGCGTCGCCGTGCTGAAGAAATGTCATTCAACGGGAAATGTCAGAGGAAAATACTGGCGATAACTTTTTCTTTGGAGAGATCGGCAGGACAATATTATAAACGTGACACAAGTCACCAAATTTGCCCTGCCAAAATTTTTTTAACGGGAGAAGACGCTCCCGTCAGATCATTTTACGATAGTTTTCACGCCGTCAGGCGTACCGATCAGCGCGACATCCGCACCACGGTTGGCAAACAGGCCGACGGTTACCACACCTGGAATCGCATTGATGGCATTTTCCAGCGCGATGGCGTCGAGGATCTCCAGACCGTGCACATCGAGGATGACGTTGCCGTTGTCCGTCACGACGCCCTGACGGTATTCAGGACGACCGCCCAGCTTCACCAACTGGCGAGCCACAGCGCTGCGCGCCATTGGGATCACTTCGACCGGCAGCGGGAAGTTGCCGAGAATATCGACTTCTTTAGACGCATCCGCGATGCAAATAAATTTCTTCGCCACGGAAGCAATGATTTTTTCACGGGTCAACGCTGCGCCGCCGCCCTTGATCATCTGCATGTGACCGTTGATTTCATCCGCGCCGTCAACGTATACGCCGAGGCTATCCACTTCGTTAAGATCGAACACGTGGATGCCAAGGCTTTTGAGTTTTTCAGTCGATGCGTCCGAACTGGATACCGCACCTTCAATCTGACCTTTCATTGTGCCCAGCGCATCAATAAAGTGTGCGGCTGTTGAACCTGTACCTACGCCCACAATGGTGCCGGGCTGTACATACTGAAGTGCCGCCCATCCTACTGCTTTTTTCAGTTCATCCTGCGTCATGATCGTTTCGCCTGTGGTGTGAATATGGTGGGAAAATTCACGCGCATTATAGAACATTGTGCAGAAAAATGTCCCCACACCCGCTCGCAAGCGGCGGATTTCGTCTTTACCCAATCAAAAATTGTGTCATAGTGCAGAACAAGCAAAAATTTCAGGAGTGCGTCAAAGCAATGAAACGTCCGGACTACAGAACACTACAAGCACTGGATGCGGTTATTCGTGAACGAGGATTTGAACGCGCGGCGCAAAAGCTGTGCATCACGCAATCCGCGGTTTCACAGCGCATAAAACAGCTTGAGAATATGTTCGGACAACCGCTGCTGGTGCGCACCGTACCGCCGCGCCCAACGGAACAGGGACAGAAACTACTGGCGCTTCTGCGCCAGGTTGAACTGCTGGAAGACGAGTGGCTGGGCGATGAACAAACCGGCTCGACGCCGCTTCTGCTTTCGCTGGCGGTGAACGCCGACAGTCTGGCGACCTGGTTACTTCCGGCGCTGGCCCCGGTACTGGCTAATTCACCGATTCGACTGAACCTGCAAGTTGAAGATGAAACCCGAACCCAGGAACGTCTGCGTCGTGGTGAAGTAGTCGGTGCGGTGAGTATTCAACATCAGGCGCTGCCAAGCTGTCTGGTGGATAAACTGGGCGCGCTGGACTACCTGTTTGTTGGCTCTAAACCTTTCGCCGAGCGTTATTTCCCAAACGGCGTCACCCGTTCCGCCCTGCTGAAAGCCCCGGCGGTCGCGTTTGACCATCTTGATGATATGCACCAGGCGTTCTTGCAACAAAACTTCGACCTGCCGCCGGGCAGCGTACCGTGCCATATCGTTAACTCGTCTGAAGCCTTCGTCCAGTTAGCCCGTCAGGGAACAACCTGCTGCATGATCCCACACTTACAGATTGAGAAAGAGCTGGAAAGCGGTGAGCTTATCGACTTAACGCCAGGCCTGTTCCAGCGTCGGATGCTATACTGGCACCGCTTTGCACCAGAAAGCCGCATGATGCGCAACGTCACCGACGCGCTGCTGGCCTATGGCCACAACGTACTGCGTCAGGATTAATTCCTCGAACAGAGGCCGGATAGCGGCGTGACGCCTTATCCGGCCTGCAAGCCTTTCCCCTCTTTTCATGCTATTCCCGCCACGTCTTTGAAATACATCACAAAATAAAACACGCCACACGGCAAAAAACGACGTCCTGTTGGCTATTTTTTGCTGGCGACAAGCCAAATGAAAAAGCACACCGTATTCGCAAAGATTCAACTTATTGCGTAATACGGAGCAAAAAATGGCTAATGTGCAGGAGTGGCAAACACTCGCCAATAAAGAACTCAGTCGACGGGAAAAAACCGTTGAGTCGCTGGAAAGACAGACGGCGGAAGGGATTACCATCAAGCCGCTGTACACCGAAGCGGACCTCGATAATTTGGAAGTCACGGGCACCCTGCCCGGTCTGCCGCCTTACGTGCGTGGCCCGCGCGCCACAATGTATACCGCGCAGCCGTGGACGATTCGCCAATACGCCGGTTTCTCTACCGCCAAAGAGTCCAACGCCTTTTACCGCCGTAACCTCGCCGCTGGGCAAAAAGGGCTTTCCGTCGCCTTTGACCTTGCCACTCATCGTGGTTATGACTCAGACAACCCGCGCGTAGCGGGCGACGTCGGCAAAGCCGGCGTGGCGATCGATACCGTCGAAGATATGAAGGTGCTGTTCGACCAGATCCCGCTGGATAAGATGTCGGTATCGATGACCATGAACGGCGCGGTGCTGCCGGTGCTGGCGTTTTATATCGTCGCGGCGCAGGAGCAAGGCGTGACGCCGGAACAGCTCACCGGGACCATTCAGAACGATATTCTGAAAGAGTACTTGTGCCGCAACACCTACATTTATCCGCCAAAACCCTCCATGCGCATTATCGCCGACATCATCGCCTGGTGCTCAGGCAACATGCCGCGCTTTAACACCATCAGCATCAGCGGCTATCACATGGGTGAAGCCGGGGCAAACTGCGTACAGCAGGTGGCGTTTACGCTGGCAGACGGTATTGAATACATCAAGGCCGCGCTTTCCGCCGGACTGAAAATTGATGACTTCGCCCCGCGCCTGTCATTCTTCTTCGGCATCGGCATGGATCTGTTTATGAACGTCGCCATGCTGCGCGCTGCACGGTATCTGTGGAGCGAAGCGGTCAGCAGTTTTGGCGCGACCAACCCGAAATCTCTCGCTCTGCGTACCCACTGCCAGACCTCAGGCTGGAGCCTGACCGAGCAGGACCCGTACAACAACGTGGTACGAACCACCATTGAAGCGCTCGGCGCTACGCTTGGCGGCACCCAGTCTCTGCATACCAACGCTTTTGATGAAGCACTCGGTCTGCCCACCGATTTCTCCGCCCGTATTGCGCGTAATACGCAGATCATCATTCAGGAAGAATCAGAGATCTGCCGCACCGTCGATCCGCTGGCCGGATCGTATTACGTCGAATCACTCACCGATCAAATCGTGAAGCAGGCGCGCACGATCATCAAGCAGATTGATGAGGCAGGCGGCATGGCGAAGGCGATTGAAGCCGGACTTCCTAAACGGATGATCGAAGAAGCGTCCGCGCGCGAACAGTCGCTGATCGACCAGGGTAAGCGCGTTATCGTCGGGGTGAACAAATACAAGCTGGATAAAGAAGACGACACGTCGGTGCTGGAGATCGACAACGTGAAGGTGCGCAACGAGCAGATTGCCTCACTGCAGCATATCCGCGCCACCCGCGACAATGATGCGGTTAAAGCCGCGCTATCCGCGCTGACCCACGCTGCGCAACAGAATGAAAATCTGCTGGCCGCCGCCGTCAACGCCGCCCGCGTTCGCGCCACGCTCGGTGAAATCTCCGATGCGCTCGAGGCCGCCTTTGACCGTTATCTGGTTCCCAGCCAGTGCGTTACCGGGGTGATTGCACAAAGCTATCACCAGTCCGACAAATCCGCCGATGAGTTCGATGCCATTGTTGCGCAAACCGAACAGTTCCTCGCAGAAAATGGCCGCCGCCCGCGTATTCTGATCGCCAAGATGGGTCAGGACGGCCACGATCGCGGCGCAAAAGTGATCGCCAGCGCCTACTCCGATCTCGGCTTCGATGTCGATCTCAGCCCGATGTTCTCCACACCGGAGGAAATTGCCCGTCTGGCGGTAGAAAACGATGTGCATGTCATTGGCGCATCATCGCTGGCGGCGGGTCATAAGACATTGATCCCGGAGCTGGTCACCGCGCTCAAAGGCTGGGGACGCGAAGACATTTGCGTCGTCGCCGGCGGGGTTATTCCGCCACAGGATTACGCTTTTCTACACGAACATGGCGTGGCAGCCATTTATGGCCCAGGCACGCCAATGCTCGACAGCGTCCGCGATGTGTTAACCCGTATCAGTCAGCATCATGATTAACGCCGCCACGCTTGAGGATACCGTCCGCCGCTTGCGACTCGGTGAACGGGCTACGCTCGCCCAGGCGATGACGCTGGTCGAAAGCAATCACCCGCGCCACCAGCCGCTGAGTACGCAATTGCTGGACGCGATTATGCCGTTCACCGGTAACGCCCTGCGTCTGGGGATCACCGGCACGCCGGGCGCGGGTAAAAGCACCTTTCTGGAAGCATTCGGCATGCTGTTGATTCGCCGCGGGTTACGGGTAGCGGTGATCGCCGTCGATCCCAGCAGCCCGGTCAGCGGCGGCAGCATTCTGGGTGATAAAACCCGCATGACGGAACTGGCTCGCGCAGAATCTGCGTTTATACGTCCGGTTCCTTCCAGCGGTCATTTAGGCGGTGCCAGCCAGCGCGCCCGCGAATTAATGCTGCTGTGCGAGGCGGCGGGCTTCAACGTGGTGATTGTGGAAACCGTCGGCGTTGGGCAGTCAGAAACCGAAGTCGCAGGCATGGTGGATTGCTTTCTCTCACTGCAAATCGCCGGCGGTGGCGACGATTTGCAGGGCATCAAAAAAGGCCTGATGGAGATGGCGGATCTGGTCGTCATCAACAAGGACGACGGTGATAACCGTACCAGCGTTGCCATCGCCCGCCATATGTACGAATCCGCCCTGCATATTCTGCGCCGCAAATATGACGAGTGGCAGCCGCAGGTTCTGACCTGTAGCGCCCTGGAAAAACGCGGCATTGAGGAGGTTTGGCAGGCGATAACCGACTTTAAAACGTGCCTTACCGCCAGCGGTCGACTGGAAAAAGTCCGCCAGCAGCAGGCGGTGGAATGGCTACACAAGCAGGCTGAAGAAGAAGCCCTGCATCTGCTGTTTGCCCGGGCTGATTTCGACCGGTATTTCCAGCAGACGCTGCTGGCCGTCAAAAACAATGATCTTTCGCCGCGCACCGGCCTGCGGCACATCAGCGAATTTATCCAGCATCATTACTTTCAATAAAGAGAACATTATGTCTTATCAATACGTCAACGTGGTCATCATCCAGAAAGTCGCGGTCATTGAGTTCAATTACGCCCGCAAGCTCAATGCCCTGAGCAAAGTGTTTATTGACGATCTGATGCAGGCGCTGAACGACCTCAATCGTCCGGACATTCGCTGCATCATTCTGCGCGCCCCGAGCGGGGCCAAAGTGTTCTCTGCCGGGCATGATATTCATGAACTCCCCACCGGACGTCGCGATCCGCTCTCTTATGACGATCCGCTGCGTCAGATAACTCGTATGATCCAAAAATATCCGAAGCCGGTGATCTCCATGGTTGAAGGCAGCGTCTGGGGCGGCGCGTTTGAGATGATCATGAGTTCCGATCTGATCATCGCAGCCAGTACGTCTACCTTCTCCATGACCCCGGTCAACCTCGGCGTGCCCTATAACCTGGTGGGCATCCACAACCTGACCCGCGACGCTGGTTTTCACATCGTTAAGGAGCTGATTTTTACCGCCTCGCCCATCACCGCTCAACGCGCCATGGCGGTCGGGATCCTCAACCATGTCGTTCCAACCGAGGAACTGGAAGATTTCACCCTGCAAATGGCGCATCACATCTCGGAAAAAGCGCCGCTGGCAATCGCCGTCATCAAAGAAGAACTGCGCGTGTTGGGCGAAGCACACACCATGAACTCTGACGAATTCGAGCGCATTCAGGGCATGCGCCGCGCGGTATATGACAGCGAGGATTATCAGGAAGGGATGAACGCGTTTATGGAAAAACGTAAACCTAATTTTGTTGGCCATTAATCACGTCCGACGAAGGAGACGGCCATGAAACGGATGAGCGCCGAACAGGCGGCAGAAATTATCCAGCACGATGATATGGTGGCGTTCAGCGGCTTTACCCCCGCGGGTTCGCCAAAAGCGTTACCCACCGCAATTGCCCAACGCGCCTGCGAACGGCATCAGGACGGGCAGCCTTTTCAGATCCGCCTGTTGACCGGGGCGTCAATTGGCGCCGCCGCTGATGATGCACTATCCGCGGCGGATGCCGTTTCCTGGCGTGCGCCTTATCAAACCTCATCTGGCCTGCGCGAGAAAATTAACCAGGGCCAGGTGAGGTTTGTCGATCTCCATTTGAGCGAAGTCGCGCAGATGGTTAATTACGGCTTTTTTGGCGAAATCGATGTTGCCGTCATTGAAGCCTCCGCCATTGCGCCGGATGGCCGGATTTGGCTTTCCAGCGGTATTGGCAATGCGCCCACCTGGCTGCTGCGGGCGAAAAAGGTGATTATCGAGTTGAATCATTACCATAATCCACGCGTGGCTGAGTTTGCCGACATCGTAATACCCGGCGCACCGCCGCGGCGTAACAGCGTGCCCATATTTCATACCATGGATCGCGTGGGCAGTCAGTGCGTGCAGATAGACCCCAGGAAAGTGGTCGCGGTGGTGGATACCGAGCTGCCCGATGCCGGGAATGCGTCGGATAAAACCAATCCGGTCAGCCAACAAATTGCCGATAACGTCGTCACTTTCCTACTGGCAGAAATGGCGCACAAACGCATTCCAGCAGAGTTTCTGCCCTTACAAAGCGGCGTGGGCAATATCAATAACGCGGTAATGGCGAGACTGGGAGAGAATCCGGATATCCCGCCCTTTATGATGTATTCAGAGGTGTTACAGGAATCGGTGGTGCATCTGCTGGAAACGGGCAAGATCACCGGTGCCAGCGCCTCCAGCCTGACCATCTCAGCCCCGTCGCTACAGAAGATTTACGACAACATGGACTTCTTCGCCAGCCGAATTGTGCTGCGCCCGCAGGAGATCTCCAATAACCCGGAAATCATCCGTCGACTGGGGGTCATTGCGCTCAACGTTGGGCTAGAGTTTGATATCTACGGCCATGCCAATTCCACGCACGTTGCGGGCGTGAACCTGATGAACGGTATCGGCGGCAGCGGGGATTTCGAGCGCAACGCCTACCTGTCTATCTTTATGGCGCCGTCGATTGCCAAAGGCGGGAAAATCTCAACCATCGTGCCGATGTGCAGCCATGTCGACCACAGCGAACATAGCGTTAAAGTGATCGTGACCGAACAAGGGATTGCCGATCTGCGTGGGTTATCTCCGATGCAGCGGGCGCACACGATTATCGATAACTGTGCGCATCCCCTTTACCGGGACTACCTGCACCGCTATATGGAAAAAGCGCCCGGCGGGCATATCCATCACGATCTCAGCCATGCGTTCGATCTGCATCGCAACCTTCTCGAGACAGGATCGATGCTCGGTTAACTTGCCGTACCGTCACGATCTTCAGCAATATGCTGGAGCATGGTGCCGGTATAGCGATGATTTTTCAGCGAATAGAGAAACTCCTGCATATACATGGGGCTGCCGGGCGCGTCGAAATACTTTAGCGTCGACGGATTCACCAGCCGCCAGGCAAAATGAGGAATCACCGTCAAAAACTGCCCGCGCTCCACCGCGCTAATCTTGGCCATAAAGCTGTACGGACGGTAGATAATCGTCGGATTGATCCCGCAGGGCCGCATATAAGCATCCAGCATCGCCTCAAAGTTGGCGCGATTCTGGAAGCGCATTTGCAGCCAGGGTAGCTCGCGCAGCAGATCCTGCGGCTGTTTCTCTTCGTAGCGCCGGGAAACGAGAAACCCCAGACGTAGCGGAGACAGTTCGCTGATCGCCAGATTTTCCAACTCCTGTACGCGGGGGGAAACGTGCTGTGGCGAGATAATGAAATCCAGTTTGCGGTCGAACAGATTATCAATCACCCCATTCTCACTGAATTCAACGGCCTGGGCCGTAACGCCGTCATATTTATCGCCAAGGCTAATCAACTGGTCAAAAATAATCGTTGGATAAGTATTATCGATACCGATGACGATTTCCCGCGAGCGACAAGAGGCGTTATGGATTTCATTATCAATGGCAGAGAGACGCTGATAGACTGGAAACAGCTTCTGATACAGCTCCTGTCCGGCTTTATTCAGGCTGATGTTGTTATCTTTACGGGTAAACAGCGTATAGCCGATTTGATCTTCCAGTGCAGCAATGCTTTTACCGAAAGGCGATGCGGTCATATGTATTTTTTCTGCCGCTCTGGCGATGTTATTGGTTTGCGCCAGCAGAATGAAATTACGCATCTTTTTCGAGATAAAAATATCCATAGCGTCCCCTTAAAAATCGCTATGGCCTATCCTCATTACCACGAAAAAAAAGACTGAATGTGAGGTCTCATTTTTACAGTTGCTCACAGAAAAACCGGCTGGAATGTTTTGTCGGCCTGATGAGACGCGTAAGCATCGCCATCAGGCTAAAAACTTGCCGGATGGCGACTTACGCCTATATCAAGACTACTTATTGGTTACTGTAGGCTCAATCTGGAAGACGACATCAACCTGATCGTCAAACTGAATAACTGGCTGTTCGTAGGTTTCCTGAGCGGAGGTTGCAGGCGCTGCATCTGCTTTCATCATCCGTACCATCGGGCTCGGTTGATAATTGGAAACGTGGTAACGCACACTGTAAACGGGACCCAGTTTGCTATTAAAGCCCGCGGCCAGCTGTTCAGCCTGATGAACAGCATCATCAATCGCCGCTTTACGCGCTTTGTCTTTGTAAGCATCCGGCTGGGCAACGCCCAGCGATACCGAACGAATCTCATTCAGACCGGCCTTCAGCGCGCCATCAAGCAGAGCGTTGAGTTTGTCCAACTGACGCAGCGTGACTTCAACGGTGCGCACTGCACGATAACCTTTGAGGATGCTTTTGCCGTTCTGGTAGTCGTAGTCCGGCTGCGTACGCAAGTTTGCAGCGCTAATGTCTTTCTTCGCTATCTGGTTCTGTTCAAGGAAAGACAGATATTGCGCCACGCGCTCATCGGCCTGCTTCTTCGCGGAAGCCGCATCCTTTGCAGCAACGTTCACTTCAATCGCCAGGGTGGCGATGTCTGGTGTTGCATCTACGCTTGCCGTTCCGGAAGTCACGATGTGCGGTCCATTTGGCAACTCATTTGCCTGTACCGATAGTGCGCTGAATCCGACTAATGCCGCCAGGGCCATTATTTTGAACTTCACGGTCGTTCCTCCATGTTTCATTAATTACCCCAAAACTCAGGGCACATGCAGGCAAGCTTAGCCGATCTCGCTGCGTTGTCCATCAGACAACACTTAGTTGAACAGCGCATGAACGTGCGCAACACCTTCTTTTGCCAGCTGAAAAGCGATAAACCACATCACTAATCCTACCAGCGTATTGATGATGCGCTGTGCTTTCGCAGTTCGCAGACGCGGTGCCAGCCAGGCCGCCAGCAATGCCAGACCGAAGAACCACAGGAACGAAGCGCTGACGGTTCCCAGTGCAAACCAGCGTTTAGGCTCAACGTCCAGTTGCCCCCCCAGACTCCCGAGCACCACAAAGGTATCCAGGTAAACATGTGGGTTGAGCCATGTCACCGCCAGCATAGTAGCGATGATTTTCCAGCGCCCCTGCTTCATCACTTCGGCGCTGGCCAGTTCCAGATTACTGCTCATCGCCGTTTTTAGCGCACCGAATCCGTACCAGAGTAAAAATGCGACCCCGCCCCAGGTGACCAGCGCCATCAGCCATGGCGACTGCATCAGCAAGGCGCTACCGCCGAAGATCCCCGCGCAAATCAGCACTAAGTCACTGATAGCGCAGAGTAAAGCAATCATGATGTGATACTGACGACGGATCCCCTGGTTCATCACGAAGGCATTTTGTGGACCAAGCGGAAGTATCATGGCTGCACCAAGCGCAAGCCCTTGAAAATAGTAGGATAACATGTAAAGCATCTCACATAATTGTCTTGTGGGCAGACTATACTGCGCGGGATTCATTAGAGGAAATGGATAATATTAATCAGTAATTAGCATTATTAATAATACCGCGCACACTCCCCTCCATATTCAGTCTCTGACAATAGCGATTGTGCGTTACCCGAGGTATGCTGAAAGATAAGTCTGTCTATACCAAAGGAATGGGTATGAAGCATAACGCGAACATTTTTCTCTTCTGTGCCTCGCTGGTAGTTACCAGTTTGTGGCCCACTGTCGCCAGCGCAGACAGAACGCTGCGCTATACCGATCACGAGCCATATGGCAACATGCGTACCCGGCTCATAAAAGAGACTTTTTTTCGCGCGATCGAACAAGAGTCGCTTGGACGTTTGAAAATCGACGCTCACTGGAACGGCGAGCTGTCCACCAGCTATGACGCCTTAAAAACGATCGGCCAGGGCAGCGTGGCGGATATGGGGATCGTGGTCCCTGAGTACACGCCCGAACAACTGCCGCGACACCAGATTTTTAAGAGCTTCCCCCTCGGACCGGGTCGTGGTGAAGCGCAGGTTAACGCCTTTCAGCGGATTTTCCGCGAGTATCGCCAGTTTGGTCGCGAGCTGGAAAACAACAATCTGGTGAATCTTCAGTTTTTCCTCGGCTATCCGGTTGGATTTTTTACTACCAGGCCGAACGTCGATTTGGCACAGCTGAATGCAAGCCAATGGCGGACCGCCAGCTTTTGGCATCAATCATTTTTACGCAACGCGGGCGGCGTGCCGGTCAGCATGCCATGGAATGAAAAAATTACCGATGCGCTTCAGACCGGACAGCTTGACGGCCTGATGGTTAACCTCGACAGCGGAGATGATATCCATGCCCAGCGGGCGGCCCCCTATATTCAGCTCTCCCCTTCGCTCTGGCTCGGACACGTTTATCTTCTGGTGATGAATAAAGACGTCTGGGATAGCCTGGACGTGAAAGATCGCGCAGCCATCAATCGGGCCGCCGCCATGACGCAAAAGCGTATTGGCGCAGTGCAGGACGCAAGCCTGACCGCAATGGCGAAAAAGATGGCAAAAGAGGGTGCACACGTTCATTACCTGACCAACAGCGAGCTGAATGCGTGGCAAGCCGCTACCGGGTATCAGCACGTTCAGGCCGAATGGATTGCCCAACAGGAAAGTAAAGGAATAAACGATGTTGGCGAGCTGATGCAGGGTGTCAGCGCAATTCTTAACAAGACGAGATAAATCAACGCCCGCCTCTCTCTGGCGGGCGTTTTTAGCTGAAGTTACTCGGTCGCGTTCTCTTTCACGCGTTTAAAGTTCACATCCATCTGCGGGTACGGGAAGCTGATACCGTTGGCGTCAAACTCGCGCTTAATACGCTCCAGTACATCCCAGTAGACGCTTTGCAGATCGCTGCTGTTGCTCCAGACGCGTACGACGAAATTAATCGAGGAAGCGCCCAGCTCATTCAGGCGTACCGTCATTTCACGGTCTTTTAGGATGCGATCTTCAGACTGGATGATATCAGTGAGGATTTTTTTCACCTGATCGATATCGGAGTCGTAGGCCACGCCGATAATAAATTCGTTACGACGGACCGGCTCGCGAGAGAAGTTAATGATGTTCCCGGCAATGATTTTACCGTTTGGGATCACCACAATCTTACCGTCTACGGTACGCATAGTTGTGGAGAAAATCTGCACGTTAAGCACGGTTCCCGCAACGCCGCCAAGGTCTACATATTCACCCGCGCGGAACGGACGGAACATCACCAGCAGCACGCCTGCGGCGAGGTTGGACAGCGACCCTTGCAGCGCCAGACCGACAGCTAAACCTGCGGCACCGAGAACGGCGATCACGGAGGCAGTTTGCACCCCAACGCGACCCAGCGCGGCAATCAGCGTGAAAGCGATAATACCGTAGCGCACCAGTGCAGAAAGAAAGTCGGCAACGGTGGCATCAATTTTACGCGCCAGCATCAGGCGGTTAACGGTGTTTGATACGATACGCGCCACGATCATACCGATAATGACAATCGCGAGAGCCGCAACGATGTTGACGGCATAGCTCAACAGTAGCTCCTGATTGCGGACCAGCCAGGTGCCCGCACCGTTTATGCTGTCGACAACATTCAAATCTTCCATTCAATATTCCTTTTTTGCTTACCCAAACGGGAGAAATAAAGCCGCCCTAACGGGACTGGCAACCTGACAAGGGTAAACAATAAACTCAGATTTTGCCAAACAGATCACAGAATTCTCTGTCAGCAGCACATTGAAATGGCAATAAAAAAGGCCCGCATTTGCGGGCCTCATGTCACGTTGGACGGCGTAAATTACAGAACGTCAACCGCGTTCAGTTCTTTGAAAGCCTGTTCCAGACGGGTGATCATGGTTGCCTGACCAGCACGCAGCCATACGCGCGGATCGTAGTATTTCTTGTTCGGCTGATCTTCGCCTTTCGGGTTGCCCAACTGACCCTGCAGGTAAGCTTCGTTTGCTTTGTAGTAGTTCAGAACGCCTTCCCAGGTAGCCCATTGGGTATCGGTGTCGATGTTCATTTTCACTACGCCGTAGCTTACGGAGTCTTTGATTTCCTGAGCAGTAGAACCGGAACCACCGTGGAAGACGAAGTTCAGGCTGTTATGCGGCAGGTTATGTTTCTTAGAAACATAGTCCTGAGAGTCGCGCAGGATGGTCGGGGTCAGAACTACGTTACCCGGCTTGTAAACGCCGTGTACGTTACCGAAGGACGCTGCGATGGTGAAACGCGGGCTGATTTTGCTCAGCTCGGTGTATGCGTAGTCAACGTCTTCCGGTTGGGTGTACAGTGCAGAAGCGTCCATGTGGCTGTTGTCCACGCCATCTTCTTCACCACCGGTGCAACCCAGTTCGATTTCCAGAGTCATGCCCATTTTGGACATGCGCGCCAGGTATTTGGAGCAGATTTCGATGTTCTCTTCCAGAGACTCTTCAGACAGGTCGATCATGTGAGAAGAGAACAGCGGTTTGCCAGTTGCTGCGAAGTGTTTTTCACCCGCGTCCAGCAGACCGTCGATCCACGGCAGCAGTTTCTTCGCGCAGTGGTCAGTGTGCAGGATAACCGGAACACCATAGTGTTCAGCCATCTGGTGAACGTGATGCGCACCAGAGATAGCACCCAGGATTGCAGCGCCCTGAGGAACGTCAGACTTCACGCCTTTACCCGCGATGAAAGAAGCACCACCGTTGGAGAACTGGACGATGACCGGCGCTTTAACTTTTGCAGCGGTTTCCAGAACGGCGTTGATGGAGTCGGTACCAACGCAGTTAACAGCTGGCAGAGCAAAGTTGTTTTCTTTAGCTACCTGGAAAACTTTCTGTACGTCATCACCAGTGATTACGCCTGGTTTTACGAAATCAAAAATTTTAGACATGTTGCGAGTCCTGTATCTTCGGCCTTGGAAAGGGGGCGCGCTCGACAGCGCGCTAATAATTGGGCAGGTTTCCCTGCCCATCAATGTCTTACTTTTTAGCACGCTCTTCGAGCATGGCTACTGCTGGCAGTACTTTGCCTTCCACGAATTCGAGGAATGCGCCGCCGCCAGTAGAGATGTAGGAGATTTTGTCAGCAATGCCGAACAGGTCGATTGCTGCCAGGGTGTCACCGCCGCCTGCGATAGAGAATGCTTCGCTGTCTGCGATAGCATTAGCAACGATTTCAGTACCTTTGCGGAAGTTCGGGAATTCGAACACGCCAACCGGGCCGTTCCACAGAATGGTTTTCGCATTCTTCAGGATGTCAGCCAGCTGCTGTGCAGAAGCGTCGCCGATATCCAGGATCTGCTCGTCTTCTTTTACATCGCTAACGGATTTAAGCGTAGCCGGTGCAGTTTCAGAGAATTCAGTCGCTACGCGAACGTCAGTCGGGACCGGAATATCGCAAGTCGTCAGCAGACGCTTAGCTTCATCAACCAGGTCAGCTTCGTACAGGGATTTGCCGACGTTGTGGCCTTGAGCAGCAACGAAGGTGTTCGCGATACCACCACCAACGATCAGCTGGTCAGCGATTTTTGACAGAGAGTCCAGAACGGTCAGTTTGGTAGAAACTTTAGAACCACCAACGATAGCCACCATCGGACGAGCAGGTTCTTTCAGCGCTTTACCCAGCGCATCCAGCTCAGCAGCCAGCAGCGGACCAGCGCAAGCTACGTCGGCGAATTTACCGATACCGTGGGTAGAAGCCTGTGCACGGTGAGCTGTACCGAAAGCGTCCATTACGAATACGTCGCACAGCGCAGCGTATTTTTTGGACAGCGCTTCGTCGTCTTTCTTCTCGCCTTTGTTGAAGCGAACGTTTTCCAGAACAACCAGTTCACCGGCAGCGACTTCAACGCCGTCCAGGTAATCTTTTACCAGGCGAACCGGAGCAGACAGTTTGTCTTTCAGGTAGTTAACAACCGGCAGCAGAGAGAATTCTTCGTTGTACTCGCCTTCGGTAGGACGACCCAGGTGGGAAGTTACCATCACTTTAGCACCCTGTTTCAGGGCCAGTTCGATGGTCGGCAGGGAAGCACGGATACGCGCATCGCTGGTTACTTTCCCTTCTTTAACTGGTACGTTCAGGTCCGCACGGATAAAAACGCGTTTACCAGCCAGATCCAGATCGGTCATCTTAATTACAGACATGGTGAATCCTCTCGTTGATTCATAAAGTTTTGTCGACGCTCAAGCGTCGAGCCTGAAACCAATAGCAGCCATCGCTAACGTTGTGTCGAGCATACGGTTAGCAAAGCCCCATTCATTATCACACCAGACCAGCGTTTTGATCAGGTGAGCGCCACTCACGCGCGTTTGCGTACCATCAACGATGGCGCTGTGCGGGTCGTGGTTAAAATCTACAGAGACCAACGGTAATTCCGTATAGTCAACTATACCATGAAATGCACCTTGTGCTGCTTTTTGCAGCAACTGGTTGACTTCACTGGCTTTTACTGGTTTTTTCACCGTCACGCTTAAGTCGATCGCCGTCACATTTATGGTCGGTACACGCACCGCAATCGCTTCAAAACGATCGTTAAACTGCGGGAAAATTCGCGTGATGCCCGCCGCCAGTTTGGTATCAACCGGAATAATAGACTGGCTGGCCGCTCGCGTGCGACGCAGGTCAGGATGATAGGCATCAATAACCTGCTGATCGTG
Source organism: Citrobacter sp. Cb041 (assembly GCF_030336655.1). Taxonomy (NCBI): domain Bacteria; kingdom Pseudomonadati; phylum Pseudomonadota; class Gammaproteobacteria; order Enterobacterales; family Enterobacteriaceae; genus Citrobacter; species Citrobacter sp. Cb041. The sequence continues at coordinate 264,848 of NZ_JAOWDD010000040.1, forward strand.
CATCGCGGAGTGGATCGTGGTGACGGTACCAGACTCAATGCCGTAAGCATCATCCAGCAATTTAATGACGGGTATTATGCAATTCGTGGTGCAGGAGGCGTTGGAAACGATCCGGTGTTCAGCGCGCAGCTGATCCTGATTAACGCCATACACAACGGTTGCGTCGATGTCGTGACTACCAGGATGTGAAAAGAGCACTTTTTTTGCACCAGCGGCAATATGCGCCTCGCCGTGTTCGCGGTTGCCGAAAACCCCCGTACAGTCCAGCACAACATCGACACTCAGTTCGCGCCAGGGAAGCGCATCGAGCGTTCGCTCATGCAGAATGCGGATCGCGTCATCGCCAACGATGAGCTGGTCACGTTCCTGACGAACATCCCAGGCAAAACGTCCATGGCTGGTGTCATATTTCAACAAATGCGCCATGCCTGCAGCATCCGCCAGTTCGTTGATTGCCACCACGGTGATTTCCGCCCGACGCCCGGATTCATACAAAGCACGAACCACGTTGCGTCCGATGCGACCGAAACCATTAATCGCTACGCGTACGGTCATAGGTCTCCTGCAAGGATTTCTCAGAAACGATGTGGCAGACAGAGTAATGCAGCAAATCGCTCAGGGAAACCTTACCTGTCGCAAACTGCGACTAATTGGTTAATTGTCGAACATTTAATCGACTGAAACGCTTCAGCTAGAATAAGCGAAACGCGGAATAAAAGGAATGATTGTCCAGCCAAAGAAAACAGTTATCTGACGTACATCACATTTTTCCCGCTGAGACCGGGGGAAATTATTCCAGTAAACCGTAATAATCATTACGGCTTAACAGGAATAATTGGCCTTCACGCTATCCGATATTCACCAGATTCCAGCATCTCCAGCGTCAGGTCACCTGGCAGACTCGCTTCCAGTACCCGATGAACATTCGGTCCGTCGGTACGCTCATAAAACGCCTCAGCGTCAGCTTGTGATAGTCCGCCCGCCAGTTTACGGCCTACCAGTCGTGTACGGAGCGCGTTGGCAGGAGCACGAATAAACAGCGAGTAATCACAAAACTCAGCTAACGCCCGCCACCTTTCATCATCGCGTAATAACCAGTTGCCTTCCACAATCACAATCGGCGCGCTCACTGTTATGGCCGCTTCTACCGGATCGTGTTTTTGCCGGTCGTACTGTGGCCAGGTGCCCTCCCCTTCCCTTATCAGACGTAGATTCTGCGCAAGCTTATCCACATCAAAGGTTTCCGGCGCACCTTTATATGCTCGCAGGTTATGAGCATCCAGCCAGGTGTTGTAGTGATGGAAGCCATCCATCGGCAGCGTCTGGATCTCCGGCAGGCCAGGATCCTGACGGGAGAGATATTCCCAGAAGGTGGTCAGCGTCGATTTACCCGTACCAGGCGGTGCGCTGAGAAAAACGATCGTTCGTCGCTGCGGGTGAGTGGCATGTATTTTTGCCAGCTGTTGTAATAACGGTTTGTGGACGTTCTCTATCTCATCATCACGGTAATGTGCTTCAACCTGTAGCCCATTCACCGTTAGTTTGATTTTCACGGCGTTAATTCCTTTAAAATCGCCGTCACTGCCAGCGTCATTGCCGTCTTGACCATTGCGCTAAAGCGCACTTCGGACCACGCAGCAAAGTCGGCAAATTTCATCGACTCCAGCGCACCGTAGAGCGTTGCGTTGCGGGTGATACTGTTCACGTTGCTGACAAAATCCCAGGTAATGTCATCGGCAAAACCGGGGATATTATCCTGCTCGTTCAGGTACTGATAAAATTGAGAGAAATGGGTGATGTCGGCATAAAGCCATTTATCCATTTTTCCCAACGCATAAATCAGACGTAACGCAACGTCGATATCGTCAAGCGGTCCACTCTGGGCGAGTAACGGTTTCACTGCATATTCCACGATCTCTTCATCGTTATTAACGAACAGCGACGGTAGAAAGCGCTTAATGCCCTGGAGCAAAATGTTATGTGCCGTCGTCATAAACGAGAGTAAATTATTTTGAGCATCCAGTTGCTCAAGCACATCGTCTTCTGTCAGCGTCGTCATTCGTTTCTCGATAAATCACCATGAATGCAGAGAGTCTATTATATTACACGTTCGATCCGCGCCGCCGATCAGTAAAGTTTGCGTGCGCACACCATTCGCAACCTGTTGGATCCCTTTCACAAGATCGCCGCCCGTGACCCCTGTTGCGCTGAAGAGGATCTTATCTCCCCCTACCAGTTCGTCCAGCGCGTAGATCCGGTTGATCTCAACGCCCATTTCCGCGCAGCGCTGATGTTCCTGTGCCGCAATCAGACGATTATCTGCGTTATTTCCTTTCGCTTCGCAAAAATCAATCAGTTCAGCCTGCATATCGCCCCCCAGCGCTTTAACCGCACAGGCTGAAATAACCCCCTCAGGCGCGCCGCCAATGGTATACATCAGATCATAAGGATTCTCCTGCATACAGGCCAGCACGCTGGCGGCCACGTCACCATCGGGCAGAGCAAAGACCTTGACGCCAAGCCGTGTCGCCTCGGCAATCGCTGGTTGAAGGCGCGGCTTATCCAGCGTCACCATCCGCAGTCGCTCCAGCGGTTTACCCAACGCCTCTGCCACATTACGCAGATTATCTGCCAACGGCAGCGCCAGATTAATCGCCCCTTTCGCAAACCGATTAACAACCAGTTTTTTCATGTACATATCAGGGGCGTGTAACAAACTACCGCGAGGGGCAAACGCCATGACGGCCAGCGCATTACTTTGCCCCATAGCCACCATTCGGGTTCCTTCGATAGGATCAACGGCGATATCTACCTCAGGTCCGGTGCCAATTCCCACTTCCTCACCAATCCACAGCATCGGGGCTTGATCAATCTCCCCTTCGCCAATAACGATGCGTCCGCGAATGGCAATACAGTTCAATGCTTCCCGCATTGCCGTCACAGCCAGACCATCAATCTTGTTTTTATCGCCGCACCCGGTTTGCGGCCAGGCTGCAAGTGCAGCCTGCTCCGTGATACGAAATAGCGGCCATGCCAGCGACATCATATCGCCGCCTCCCCGATATCAACGCCAAAGTGTGCCAAAAGGTATTTTTCTGCCTTTTCATTCCAGATACCGTGCGTCTCCTCCACCAGCAGCGCCAGTTCTTTGAATAATGGGTCAGTTTTCCCTTTCTCGGCAAAATCAGCAATGGCGGTTAGTGGCATGGTAACGCCGTTATATATCAGCTTCTTACCGCCGGGGATCGCCGGTAAATTCAATACAGTTTCCGGAACTGCATCAAGGCCGCCAATGTGCGTCACCATAAACGACGGTTGCAGTTGGCCGGTTGCACTGAGCGCAATGGCCTCTTTCATATCATCCGTTGAACCACCAGATGTCCCGACAACGTGAGTGCTGTTGTAGTGCACGTTATAAAAATTAAACGGCACTTTGAAGTTACTGTCCGTAGGACCGGCAAAAAAATTCAGGCAACCATCTTCCGCGAGTAAATCATCAGCCATCTCAACAACTGCAGGCACTGCCGCATACACAAAGACATCATCAAAACCTGCGTCATGAGTTAACGCTCGCAGCATCGCTGTCGGAGAATCCATGCCAGTAGTATTCACATAGATGAGCTCAATCCCCTTTTCTGCCGCCCGCTCAACGGGCAACAGTTTTTTAGCCTGCGCCAGTCGTGCTTCGTCAATGTCGACCACCACCACGCGCGACGGCTGAATATTCCCGTTAATGGCATAATCTATTGCACCAATACCCATCGGCCCGGCGCAGGCCAGAAGCGCAATGTTCCCCCCTGGCTTAATCCCCATGCGATGCTCATAAACGTAAGGCGTGGTGTGAAAATTCGCGTTATACGCGCCAATAATGCAGCACATCGGTTCTGCCAATGAGGCGGCAGCAAAATAAGAGCCGTGGTAAGGCAAAACGCATCCCAGGTTAATCGCCACTTCCGGGATAATCATATATGTCGCATTGCCGCCAAAATATTCATAGCTGTATCCTGCTGAATATCCACTTGGCAATCCCATCGCGGGTTGCAGCACAAAACGCTGACCTTTCTTATATTTATCCGTCAGGTTTTTCCCCACCTCAACAATGATACCAGCACATTCATGTCCGGTAATAACCGGATGATTTTCCAGATCGTCCGGTACGCGTTTATGATCGCTCCCCAATGCTGCTGCTTTCCAGGTGGACAAACAAACGCTATCGGATATTACGCTTACTAACAATTCATTATCTGTAATTGCAGGCAGTTCAAATTCGCGGATACGAATATCCTGCTTGCCATATATGGCAGCAACTTTCGTTTTCATATTCACTCCAAAAATATAAGAAGGCTAGTTCGCAGTAATGCGTTTAAATAAATCATCCAACAATGGGTCACCAATATAGTTCTTAATCAGCACTAATGGCTTTTCACTTACACGTTTAACACGACCTTCAAGACTGGCATGGGTGACAATAATATCGGCATCTTGCGGAACGTTTTCGATAGCATAATGAGTCACAGTAATATTCAATCCCGCTTTCTCCAGACGCTTACGAAACGTGGTTGCCCCCATAGCACTGGAACCCATTCCTGCATCACAGACAAAAGCGACACGTTTAATGTTTTTATAAGAGAATTTCCCTTCCTGCTTCATCGCTTTGACGGTTCTGGCTGATTCAGCAAAGTCATCTTCACTTTCTGTTTCAACGTTCTTTTCTATTTTCAGGATGACAGAGGTAATAACAAAAGTAACAACGGTTCCCGCGGTGACTCCTGCAATGGTCGCGAGGAAAGAACCTTTCGGCGTTAATGCCAGATAGGCGAATATAGATCCTGGGCTTGGCCCCGCAACTAACCCACCGTCCAGCAGGTGGAATACCCACGTCCCGGTCATTCCCCCGGCAATCATCGCGATCAGGGTCAGAGGCTTCATCAGCACATACGGGAAATACAGTTCATGAATACCACCGAGGAAGTGGATAATCATGGCGCCTGGCGCAGACTTTTTACTCATCCCTTTGCCAAAGATAGCAAAGCCGAGTAACAAACCTAATCCCGGCCCTGGGTTAGATGCCACCATGAAGAAAATCGATTTTCCCGTTTCAGAAGCTTGCTGCATCCCCAGCGGATAATACACCCCCTGATCGATGGCATTGTTCAGAAAGAGGATTTTTGCCGGCTCATTGATTACGGATAGCAACGGCAGATAGCCCGCATGAACCAACGCTTCAATACACTCCTTCACGAAATTATTGGCAATGAGAACCGCCGGGCCGATAACTTCAAACCCCAGCAAGCATAAAAGCATTCCCGCAATACCAAGAGAGAAATTATTGATAACCATCTCGAAGCCTGCAGGAATGCGTTTTTCCAGCAGACGGTCGATATGCTTAATCACCCAACCGCCAAGCGGCCCCATTACCATCGCGCCAAGGAACATCGGGATATCCGCGCCCACAATAACGCCAATAGAACCAATGCCCCCCATTACCGCACCGCGTTTCCCGCCAACCAGATGCCCCCCAGTGGAGCCAATCATGACGGGCAGTAAATAGGTAATCATCGGACCGACAATTTTGGCGAAATGCTCATTCGGCATCCAACCAGTAGGAATAAATAATGCGGTAATAAAACCCCAGGCAATAAATGCGCCGATGTTGGGAATGACCATTGCAGTCAAAAACCCACCAAAAGCCTGGACTTTGGCACGAGCAGACTTGTTTTCCATAATAATGTCCTGAAAGGAAACCGTTAATTATGCTTGAGCGATAATATCCGCCAATTGTTTTTCTGATTTAGCCGCTAACAAAGCGGTTAGTGCTTCCTCTTCACATAATAATTCGCTTAAGGCCTGAATAGCGCCAATGTGTGAATCAGCATTAGCCGCCGACAATCCGATTAATAATCTAATGCCTTCATCGTCTTCGGCAAATTTCACTTCCTGTTTGAGAAGCGTTAATGACATACCGGTTTTTAACGCGCCACACTCCGGTCGAGCGTGCGGCATGGCGACGCCTGGCGCTAAAATATAATAAGGACCATTGTTAATCGTTGAGTCTTTAATGGCCTGAATATAATCTGAATTGACATAATGATTGGCAAGTAAGGATGACATAGAAAAGTCAATTGCCTCCTGCCAGTTCTTTGCTGAATTTTTTATTGAGATAGATGATTCGGGAAAGTAATCAATCAGCCGCATACATTTTCCTTATTTTATTTTTAGGGTACGAGTTAGCGTTAAAAATAAAATACGCGCACGGCGAAATGAAATCAATCGAGGAGAAAACTACATACAGCACAGAATGTTTTTTGGTGATGCCTTTAAAAACAATGGATTGAGAAAAGGAATATAAAAATCAACAGTAATAATGTGATTCAAGCTGCAAATATAAAACATCGCTAAATATCATATTTGTGATGCAAATCTACATTTTCGGGTTGCGAAAGATCAAATAAATTTACTTACTTAAAAAAAACGGGCCGCATAAGCGACCCGTTTTCACCTGTAATCAAAATTACAGCAGTTCTTTTGCTTTCGCGACAACGTTGTCGACAGTGAAGCCAAACTCTTCAAACAGCAGCTCAGCCGGTGCAGACTCACCAAAGGTAGTCATACCAACGATAGCGCCGTTCAGGCCCACGTATTTGAACCAGTAGTCTGCGATACCCGCTTCCACTGCAACACGTGCGGAAACAGCTTTCGGCAGTACGGACTCGCGATAAGCGGCATCCTGTTTGTCGAACGCGTCGGTAGACGGCATGGAAACCACGCGCGCTTTAACGCCTTCAGCGGTCAGTTTGTCCCAGGCAGCCACAGCCAGCTCAACTTCAGAACCGGTAGCGATGAAGATCAGTTCCGGCTGACCGGCGCAATCTTTCAGCACGTAACCACCGCGCGCGATGTTCGCCAGTTGCTCTTCGGTACGTTCCTGCTGTGCCAGGTTCTGGCGGGAGAGGATCAGCGCGGTCGGACCGTCCTGACGCTCTACTCCGTATTTCCATGCAACGGCAGATTCAACCTGGTCACACGGACGCCAGGTGCTCATGTTCGGGGTCACACGCAGCGAAGCTACCTGCTCTACCGGCTGGTGAGTCGGGCCATCTTCGCCCAGACCGATGGAGTCGTGGGTATAGACCATCACCTGACGCTGTTTCATCAGCGCAGCCATACGCACCGCGTTACGGGCATATTCCACAAACATCAGGAAGGTGGAGGTGTACGGCAGGAAGCCACCGTGCAGGGAGATACCGTTAGCGATAGCGGTCATACCGAATTCACGTACACCGTAATGGATGTAGTTACCGGCAGTATCTTCGTTGATAGCTTTAGAACCAGACCACAGAGTCAGGTTACTTGGTGCCAGGTCAGCGGAGCCGCCGAGGAATTCAGGCAGCAGAGGACCAAACGCTTCAATCGCGTTCTGAGACGCTTTACGGCTGGCGATTTTCGCCGGGTTAGCCTGCAGCTTAGCGATGAACTCGTTCGCTTTTGCGTCGAAGTCAGACGGCATTTCACCTTTCATACGACGGGTGAATTCAGCGGCTTCCTGCGGGAAGGCTTTCGCATAAGCAGCGAACTTCTCGTTCCATGCAGCTTCTTTTGCCTGGCCTGCTTCTTTCGCATCCCACTGCGCGTAGATTTCAGACGGAATTTCAAACGGCGCGTATTTCCAGCCCAGCTGTTCGCGGGTCAGTGCGATTTCTGCATCACCCAGCGGCGCACCGTGAGAGTCGTGGGTACCAGCTTTATTCGGGGAACCGAAACCGATGATGGTTTTGCACATCAGCAGGGACGGTTTGTCGGTCACAGCGCGAGCTTCTTCAACTGCGCGCTTAATCGCGTCAGCATCGTGACCATCAACGCCACGAACCACGTGCCAGCCGTAAGCTTCGAAACGCTTAGCGGTGTCATCGGTGAACCAGCCTTCAACGTGGCCATCGATAGAGATGCCGTTGTCATCGTAGAACGCTACCAGTTTACCCAGCTTCAGCGTACCGGCCAGGGAACATACCTCGTGAGAGATACCTTCCATCATGCAGCCGTCGCCCATGAAAGCATAGGTGAAGTGGTCAACGATGTCGTGACCAGGACGGTTAAACTGCGCCGCCAGCGTTTTTTCGGCGATAGCCATACCCACAGCATTCGCAATGCCCTGACCCAGAGGACCGGTAGTGGTTTCAACACCCGCGGTGTAACCCACTTCCGGGTGACCCGGCGTTTTGGAATGCAGCTGACGGAAGTTCTGCAGCTCGGACATCGGCAGATCGTAGCCGGTGAGGTGCAGCAGGCTGTAAATCAGCATGGAGCCGTGGCCGTTGGACAGCACGAAGCGGTCACGGTCAGCCCAGGACGGGTTAGTCGGGTTGTGGTTCAGGAAATCACGCCACAGGACTTCGGCAATGTCAGCCATACCCATCGGGGCACCCGGGTGACCGGATTTGGCTTTCTGTACTGCGTCCATGCTCAGCGCACGAATAGCATTGGCAAGCTCTTTACGTGAGGACATTTTGACTCCAGATCGGATAATGAAGGCTGAGCCCTTAACGACTTGACGACAGCGCGTTTTGGGCTACGCCGGAAAAAAGTGCCAACAATGTAACCCAAGCCGCGTGTCATGTACATGGAGCATCCTTTTACCGCTTCAGAAATCTCTGGATCATGCGCGCAAGTTGCGCAATCTTCTCGCCCGCTGAATGTTCTTTTCTTTATACTTAGGCCGAGCGTCGGTTTACCTGCAAACGACGCATTTTTTAGAATAATCCTGACTTTGTGCGGAAGAGAAAAAATGAAAATTCGCGCTTTACTGCTTGCTACGAGCATGGCGGCGGCATTGACCGGCTGCCAGAACATGGACTCAAACGGACTGCTTTCTTCTGGCGCAGAGGCTTTTCAGGCCTATAGTCTGAGCGATACTCAGGTAAAAGCGCTGAGCGATCAGGCCTGTAAAGATATGGACAGCAAGGCTACTATCGCCCCTGCCAGCAGCGAGTACGCAACGCGTCTTGGCAAAATCGCCGCCGCGCTTGGCGACAACATTAACGGCCAGCCGGTGAACTACAAAGTCTATATGGCGAAAGATGTGAATGCCTTTGCCATGGCAAACGGTTGTATCCGCGTGTACAGCGGCCTGATGGATATGATGACCGATAACGAAGTCGAAGCGGTGATCGGCCACGAAATGGGCCACGTCGCGCTGGGTCATGTGAAAAAAGGCATGCAGGTCGCGCTGGGCACTAACGCCGTACGTGCAGCAGCGGCTTCCGCTGGCGGCATTGTCGGCAGCCTGTCGCAGTCGCAATTGGGCGATCTTGGCGAAAAACTGGTGAACTCGCAGTTCTCCCAGCGTCAGGAATCCGAAGCAGATGATTACTCGTATGATTTGTTGCGCAAACGTGGGATCAATCCGGCAGGCCTGGCCACCAGCTTTGAGAAACTGGCTAAACTGGAAGCAGGACGCCAAAGCTCAATGTTTGACGATCACCCGGCATCTGTAGAACGTGCGCAACACATTCGCGATCGCATGAGCGCAGACGGGATAAAATAATCCTCGAACAGTGCCGGATGGCGGCGTGAACGCCTTATCCGGCCTACAAATTCAGCAATAATGTAGGCCGGACTAGCGTCAGCGACATCCGGCAAAATAGTCCGAAACCCGTTATTCGCCTTTCTTCGCCGCCTGGATATACAGCATTTCCAGTGCCAGCGTAGCCGCCGCCAGCGCGGTGATCTCTGACTGATCGTAGGCCGGAGCCACTTCCACCACATCCATCCCGACGATATGCAGATCTTTCAGACCACGTACCAGCTTGATCGCGCGATCGGAAGTCAGACCGCCGATCACGGGCGTACCGGTTCCAGGAGCAAACGCCGGATCGAGGCAGTCGATATCAAAGGTCAGATACACCGGCATATCACCAACAATCTGCTTAACCTGGGCGATGACGTCATCTACGCCGCGATCGTTCACCTGGCAAGCATCCAGCACGGTAAAGCCGTTATCTTTGTCGAACTCGGTACGAATACCGATCTGCACAGAGTGATTCGGATCGATCAGACCTTCGTTCGGCGCAGTGTAGAACATGGTACCGTGGTCGAATTCACAGCCGTTAGCGTAGGTGTCGGTGTGGGCATCAAAGTGTACCAGCGCCATTTTACCAAAGTGTTTAGCGTGCGCGCGCAGGAGCGGCAGCGTGACGAAGTGGTCACCGCCGAAAGAGAGCATGCGCTTACCGGCAGAAAGCAACTTCTCAGCATGCGCCTGCAGTTTTTCACTCATTTCACGGGCATCACCGAACGCATAAACCAGATCGCCGCAGTCCACCACGTTCAGACGCTCGCGCATATCGAAGTTCCACGGGAAGCGATTGTGTTCCCACGCCAGGTTAGTGGAAACCTGACGGATCGCAGCCGGACCATGACGACCGCCCGCGCGGCCAGACGTTGCCATATCAAACGGTACGCCGGTGATCACCCAATCGGCGTCGCTGTCGTACGGCATGAAGTTCATCGGCAGACGCAAAAAACCAAAGGCGTTAGAAACCAGGGAGTTGTCGTATTGATGACCTAAGGTGCTCATGTACTGACCTCTTTTAAAATCGGTGAAAAAAAATCCCCTCCGCGTCGTTAAGCCCGACGAGGAAGGGATTGATTTACGTGACTACTTGTATAGGCGAATTATCGCCGTTAATTTGCTCAGGTTCAAGCGAACCCCAACAGCATTACTCGTCTTCGAGATAGGTATATCCGTACAGACCTGCCTCAAACTCTTCGAGGAACTGCTGCTGCAACTCGGTATCCAGATCGGTGTTTTTCACCTGGTCACGGAACTGCGTTAGCAGGGTGTTCGGATCCAACTGCACGTATTGCAGCATATCCGCCACGGTATCCCCTTCGTCAGACAGCTCAACTTCCACGCTGCCGTCAGGGAAGACGAACACGTCAACCGCTTCAGTATCACCGAACAGGTTGTGCATGTTGCCAAGGATCTCCTGGTACGCACCCACCATAAAGAAGCCCAGCATCGGCGGGTTCTCCGGGTCGTATTCCGGCATCGGCATGGTGGTCGCAATGCCGTCACCATCAACATAGTGGTCGATAGCGCCATCAGAGTCACAGGTGATATCCAGCAGCACCGCACGGCGCTCAGGAGCCTTGTTCAGCCCTTCCAACGGCATCACCGGGAACAGCTGATCGATCCCCCACGCATCCGGCATCGACTGGAACAGCGAGAAGTTGACGTAAATCTTATCCGCCATACGCTCCTGCAACTCGTCGATAATCGGACGGTGCGCGCGGTTGCTCGGGTCGAGTTGTTTTTGCACATCGTGACACATGTTCAGATAGAGCTGTTCTGCCCACGCGCGTTCCTGCAGGCTAAAGGTGCCTGAAGAGTACCCAACGTGAATATCGTGCAGATCCATCTGGCTGTCGTGCAGCCATTCACGCAGCGAACGACGGGTTCCCGGCTCATGCATCTCTTGCCAGGTTTCCCACATGCTTTGCAGGGCACGCGGCGCATCGTCAGCCGGAGGCGTTGCTTCGGTATGCTCGCTACGCTCAACGCCGATAATATTAGACACCAGCACGGTATGATGCGCGGTAACAGCGCGACCGGATTCGGTAATTACCGTCGGGTGCGGCAGACCGTGCTCTTCACAGGCGTCGCCAATGGCCCAGATGATGTTGTTCGCGTATTCGTTCAGGCCGTAGTTTACGGAGCAGTCAGACTGCGAACGGGTACCTTCGTAGTCCACGCCCAAGCCACCGCCCACGTCGAAGCACTGGATATTTACGCCAAGCTTGTGCAGCTCAACGTAGAAACGCGCCGACTCACGTACGCCGGTGGCAATATCACGAATGTTCGCCATCTGTGAGCCGAGGTGGAAGTGCAGCAACTGAATACTGTCCAGACGACCGCGCTCGCGCAGCATTTCTACCAGTTGCAGCACCTGGTTTGCCGCCAGGCCGAATTTCGATTTCTCTCCGCCGGAGGACTGCCATTTGCCGGACCCTTGCGACGCCAGACGCGCACGCACGCCCAGACGCGGAACAACATTCAGTCGTTCAGCTTCATCCAGCACGATAGCGATTTCAGACATCTTCTCGATGACCAGATAGATCTTATGGCCCATCTTTTCGCCAATTAGCGCCAGGCGGATGTATTCGCGGTCTTTATAGCCGTTACACACGATCACGCTGCGGGTCATTCCGGCATGAGCCAGAACGGCCATCAGTTCAGCTTTAGAACCGGCTTCCAGCCCCAGCGGTTCGCCGGAGTGGATCAGCGATTCAATCACGCGACGGTGCTGGTTAACCTTGATCGGGTAAACGAGGAAATAGTCACCGTTGTAGCCGTAAGACTCACGGGCGCGCTTAAACGCGGCGTTAATCGAACGCAGACGGTGTTGCAGGATCTGCGGGAAGCAGAACAATGCAGGCAAACGCTGGCCCTGCGCTTCACGGGCTTTCACCAACTCAGCAAGGTCAACGCGCGCTTCTGGTACGTCGGGATCCGGGCACACGCTGATGTGGCCCAGTTCATTGACGTCATAGTAGTTATTACCCCACCAGGCAATATTGTAAGTACGCAGCATCTTGCTGGCTTCCTGGGAACTCATTGCAACCTCCTGCATGGAGCGTAGTACACCGTGTTCGCCTGCTGACGAAGGCGAACCCAAAGAAATGTCGTCAGACATAGCGAACCTCAAATTTTATTAACAAGTGTAAAACAGTTGACTACTATCGCAATCCGAAGACGCGATAACAACCCAAATACAGGCAGAATTTCCAGCAGATAGTGCTGACGCTCCGACTGTGCGACCGGTTTCTTTTTCATATCAATGTAAACACGTAACCGAACTTAATGCTGACGGTTCGGCGAAACCACGAGAAAACTCTTGTTTACCAAGAGCGCCCTTGTTCAGTTCTTAGTGACCGTTGCCGGCCCTGGAGTCCTGAGAAGCGCCGAGATGGGTATAACATCGGCAGGTATGCAAGATGCAGATTGCGGGGGACATATGTACACCAGAACGGTGCGACAGATTCAGCAGAATACAACGGTTCATTATCTCGTATCACCTCCACGGTTGCTCCTGACGGAACGAACCCACAAGCCAAAGCTAAAGTTTTAACCCGGCTGGAAGTGGCAACACGATGAAAACGTCGTGTGCTTTTTTGTCTATCCTCAATAAATCGAGTTGCGGGAAGGCGGCAACGCAGTGAATCCCCGGGCGCTTACAGGAGTAAGTGACTGGGCGAGTATTGCCAACGCACATGCAACTTGAAGTATGACGGATATGAGCCGCGCGCCGCGTTTTATACCGACAACAGTACGAAAAAGCAAAAGATAAATACGCGCATTGCCAGCACCGTCAGGAAAAATTTCCAGTTACATTTTCAGTACAATGCGAGCTCAATCAAAAAAAGCTGGAAATCAGGCGCAGAACCACCTTAAAATAGCCGTCCAGATGTTAATCCATCTATACCGATTAACACTCAGACTGCCAGTGTCCGTCATCTGCAGACTCATGGTAGAATCTTCTACACATGGCTATTCCACTCGACAGTTTGAGCTAACTACATTCTCCTTAGGTGAAATTAAATATGGCAAAACACCTTTTTACGTCCGAGTCCGTATCAGAAGGGCATCCTGACAAAATCGCTGACCAAATCTCTGATGCCGTGCTGGATGCAATCCTGGAGCAGGATCCGAAAGCACGCGTTGCCTGCGAAACCTACGTCAAAACCGGCATGGTTTTAGTTGGCGGTGAGATCACCACCAGCGCATGGGTTGATATCGAAGAGATCACCCGTAACACGGTTCGCGAAATTGGCTATGTGCATTCCGACATGGGCTTTGATGCCAACTCTTGTGCGGTACTGAGCGCGATTGGTAAACAGTCTCCGGACATCAACCAGGGTGTTGACCGTGCGGATCCGCTGGAACAGGGTGCAGGCGACCAGGGTCTGATGTTTGGTTATGCAACCAACGAAACCGACGTGCTGATGCCAGCCCCGATTACCTATGCTCACCGTCTGGTGCAGCGTCAGGCTGAAGTGCGTAAAAACGGCACCTTATCCTGGCTGCGCCCGGATGCAAAAAGCCAGGTAACCTTCCAGTATGACGACGGTAAAATCGTCGGTATTGATGCGGTTGTTCTGTCGACTCAGCACTCTGAAGATATCGATCAGAAATCGCTGCAAGAAGCCGTTATGGAAGAGATCATCAAGCCGGTACTGCCGACTGAATGGCTGACAGCTTCAACCAAGTTCTTCATCAACCCAACTGGTCGTTTCGTTATCGGCGGTCCAATGGGTGACTGCGGTCTGACGGGTCGTAAAATCATCGTTGATACCTACGGCGGCATGGCCCGTCACGGCGGCGGCGCATTCTCTGGTAAGGATCCGTCTAAAGTTGACCGTTCCGCAGCTTATGCAGCCCGCTACGTAGCGAAAAACATCGTTGCCGCTGGCCTGGCTGACCGTTGTGAGATTCAGGTTTCCTACGCAATCGGCGTGGCTGAACCGACCTCTATCATGGTGGAAACGTTCGGTACTGAAAAAGTGCCTTCAGAGCAGCTGACCCTGCTGGTGCGTGAGTTCTTCGACCTGCGCCCGTATGGCCTGATTCAGATGCTGGATCTGCTGCACCCGATTTACAAAGAAACCGCTGCTTACGGTCACTTTGGTCGCGAACATTTCCCATGGGAAAAAACCGACAAAGCCGCCCTGCTGCGTGAAGCTGCCGGTCTGAAGTAATACCCCTACGGCTCAACGCTTATGAAGACCAGCCTCGTGCTGGTCTTTTTTTATGTCATTTGCTCTCCCATCCCCCATCGCTATAACCACGCTAATTTCATTTGCCTCAATAACAAATGAAAGCGATTACATAGCACGGTATTTCTATCTACCTTGAATTCACATCTCTTAGTTACCAGCATTGCATCACTGTTACATCATATTTCAGCATTGTCTTAAAATCAGCCAATCAACTTTATTCTATAATAATAAATAATGTTAACTTTCAATTCATTAAGCAATAATCCACATGAATGTTAGTGTAACCGATTACACTAATGTGATGTGATTCGCATTTTTTTACCCCGTACTCACCTACCCTTAACATCAACAAAACTAGCTACCCAACGGAGGGCATCATGCCTGACAATAAAAAAACGGGGCATTCCAACAAAGCCATGACATTTTTTGTCTGCTTCCTGGCAGCCCTGGCTGGATTACTTTTTGGCCTGGATATCGGTGTTATTGCCGGTGCTTTACCATTCATCACCGACGAGTTCCAAATTACCCCACACACTCAAGAATGGGTGGTGAGTTCCATGATGTTTGGTGCGGCAGTGGGCGCCGTCGGCAGCGGTTGGCTCTCCTTCAAGCTGGGGCGTAAAAAAAGCCTGATGATCGGCGCAATCCTGTTTGTTGCCGGTTCGCTGTTCTCCGCCGCAGCGCCAAACGTTGAAGTGCTGCTGGTTTCCCGCGTGCTGCTCGGCCTGGCAGTCGGCGTTGCGTCTTATACCGCACCGTTGTACTTGTCCGAAATCGCCCCGGAAAAAATTCGCGGCAGCATGATTTCTATGTATCAGTTAATGATCACCATCGGTATTTTAGGTGCGTATCTTTCCGATACGGCATTTAGCTACAGCGGCGCATGGCGCTGGATGCTGGGCGTGATCATCATTCCTGCCCTGTTACTGCTGGTTGGCGTCATCTTCCTGCCGGACAGCCCGCGTTGGTTTGCGGCTAAACGTCGTTTTGTCGATGCCGAACGCGTTCTGTTGCGTCTGCGTGACACCAGCGCTGAAGCCAAACGCGAGCTGGATGAAATTCGTGAAAGCCTGCAAGTGAAGCAGAGCGGCTGGGCGCTGTTTAAAGAAAACAGCAACTTCCGCCGCGCAGTTTTCCTTGGCGTCCTGTTACAGGTGATGCAGCAGTTCACCGGGATGAACGTCATTATGTATTACGCGCCAAAAATCTTTGAGCTGGCGGGTTACACCAACACCACCGAACAGATGTGGGGGACCGTTATTGTCGGTCTGACCAACGTGCTGGCAACCTTTATCGCCATTGGCCTGGTTGACCGCTGGGGCCGTAAACCTACGCTGATCCTCGGCTTTATCGTCATGGCCGTCGGTATGGGCGTGCTGGGTACAATGATGCACGTGGGTATTCACTCGCCAGCCGCACAATACTTCGCTGTCCTGATGCTGCTAATGTTTATCGTTGGCTTTGCGATGAGCGCCGGTCCGCTGATTTGGGTACTGTGCTCTGAAATCCAGCCGCTGAAAGGTCGCGATTTCGGCATCACCTGCTCTACCGCAACTAACTGGATTGCCAACATGATTGTCGGCGCAACCTTCCTGACGATGCTGAACTCGCTGGGCAGCGCCAACACCTTCTGGGTCTACGGTGGCCTGAACGTACTGTTCATCTTCCTGACCCTGTGGCTGATCCCTGAAACTAAAAACGTCTCTCTGGAACACATTGAACGTAACCTGATGAAAGGTCGTAAACTGCGCGAAATTGGCGCACACGACTAATCTCGTTAGGCTTCCTCCCCCGTGGGAGGGAGCCTTCCTCTTGCAGTCCCTTCCCTGTCGCACTATCCTCTGGCGTTATGAAAACCTCCCGTCTCCCGATCGCCATCCAGCAAGCCGTTATGCGCAGCCTGCGGGAAAAACTCGCTCAGGCCAATCTCAAGCTCGAACGCCAATACCCGGAACCAAAGCTGGTTTACCAACAGCGCGGAACCGCCGCGGGTACCGCGTGGCTACAAACCTACGAAATTCGTCTTAATCCAGTTTTGCTGATGGAGAATGTTGACGCGTTCGTTAACGAAGTGGTGCCCCATGAACTGGCGCATCTACTGGTGTGGAAACACTTTGGCCGCGTACCGCCGCACGGGAAAGAGTGGAAATGGATGATGGAGAGCGTGCTGGGCGTACCGGCCCGGCGCACGCATCAGTTTGAGCTGCAATCCGTGCAGCGTAAGACCTTTACATACCGCTGTAAGTGTCAGGAGCACCAACTGACCGTCCGCCGCCATAACCGCGTTGTACGCGGCGAAGCCACCTACCGCTGCGTTCACTGCGGTCAACCGCTGGTTGCAGAATAATCTTCAGAATTATCAGGAACTTTTCTGATCTAACTGATTGCATACAGGAATGACTTTCGCTACGTTGCGGGCTCGTTTTGACACGGAGTTCGTGATGTACCGTAATCTTTCTTTTGCTGCGGCCTTGTTAGCCGCTGCGTTTTCAGGCTCGGTTTTAGCCGAAGGCATCAACAGTTTTTCTCAGGCAAAAGCAGCAGGCGTTAAAGTTAACGCCGATGCGCCAGGCGATTTCTATTGCGGATGTAAAATTAACTGGCAAGGAAAAAAAGGGGTCGTTGACCTCGAATCCTGCGGCTATAAAGTGCGAAAAAATGAAAACCGCGCCAGTCGAATTGAATGGGAACACGTGGTCCCCGCCTGGCAATTTGGTCATCAGCGCCAGTGCTGGCAGGACGGAGGGCGTAAAAACTGCGCTAAAGATCCGGTCTATCGCAAAATGGAAAGCGATATGCATAACCTGCAGCCCGCGGTGGGTGAGGTCAATGGCGATCGCGCAAACTTTATGTACAGCCAGTGGAACGGTGGCGAAGGCCAATATGGACAATGCACCATGAAGGTTGACTTCAAAGAGAAAGTTGCCGAGCCGCCAGCCCGCGCCCGTGGCGCCATCGCGCGTACCTATTTTTACATGCGCGACCAATACAACCTGACGCTCTCCCGCCAGCAAACTCAGCTTTTTAATGCCTGGAATAAGCAGTATCCGGTCACCGATTGGGAGTGTGAGCGCGACGAACGCATTGCAAAGGTACAGGGGAACCATAACCCCTATGTGCAACGCGCTTGCCAGGCGCAAAAGAGCTAACCTACACTAGCAGCAATATTTTTTAACCATGCCCTGGCCTTTTGCAGCCCAGGGCCATGACGCGGATGTTTAACTATGCGCATTCCTCGCATTTATCACCCTGAGCCACTCACTTCCGGCCGCCAAATTTCACTGTGTGAAGATGCAGCCAACCATATCGGCCGCGTACTGCGTATGGGGCCAGGCCAGGCGCTACAGCTGTTTGATGGCAGCAATCAGATATTCGACGCCGAAATCACCCACGCCAGTAAGAAAAGCGTGGACGTGAAGGTGCTTAACGCTGAACTCGACGATCGAGAATCGCCGCTGCACATCCACCTGGGCCAGGTGATGTCGCGGGGTGAAAAAATGGAATTTACTATCCAAAAATCGATTGAACTGGGTGTAAGCCTCATTACGCCACTTTTTTCTG
This sequence comes from Citrobacter sp. Cb041, assembly GCF_030336655.1. Taxonomy (NCBI): domain Bacteria; kingdom Pseudomonadati; phylum Pseudomonadota; class Gammaproteobacteria; order Enterobacterales; family Enterobacteriaceae; genus Citrobacter; species Citrobacter sp. Cb041. Next base: position 283,184 of record NZ_JAOWDD010000040.1, read on the forward strand.
AGCGCTGCGGCGTTAAACTGGACAGCGAACGCCTGAACAAGAAGCTCCAGCAGTGGCAGAAAATCGCCATTGCCGCCTGCGAACAGTGCGGTCGTAATCGGGTGCCTGAAATTCGCCCGGCGATGGATCTGGAAGCGTGGTGCGCCGAACAGGATGAAGGTCTGAAACTGAACCTGCATCCCCGCGCCAGCGCCAGCATCAATACGCTGCCGCTCCCGGTGGAACGCATCCGCTTGCTGATTGGCCCCGAAGGTGGGCTGTCGGCAGATGAAATTGCCATGACCGCACGGTATCAGTTTACTGATATTCTGTTAGGACCTCGCGTTCTGCGTACTGAGACAACTGCGCTCACCGCCATCACCGCGCTACAGGTGCGTTTTGGCGATCTGGGCTAACGGAGAAGAACAATGATCAAGCTCGGCATCGTGATGGATCCCATCGCAAGCATCAACATCAAGAAAGATTCCAGCTTCGCTATGCTGCTGGAAGCGCAACGTCGCGGTTACGAAATTCATTATATGGAAATGGCCGATCTCTATCTGATCAACGGTGAAGCCCGCGCCCGTACACGTACCCTGAGCGTAGAGCAGAACTACGACAAATGGTATGAGTTCAATAGCGAGCAGGATCTCCCGCTGGCAGATCTGGACGTCATTCTGATGCGTAAGGATCCGCCGTTTGATACCGAGTTCATCTACGCAACCTATATTCTGGAACGTGCAGAGGAGAAAGGGACGCTAATCGTCAACAAACCGCAGAGCCTGCGCGATTGTAACGAGAAGCTGTTCACCGCATGGTTTGCCGACCTGACGCCGGAAACACTGGTCACGCGTAACAAAGCGCAGCTGAAAGCCTTCTGGCAAAAACACAGCGACATCATTCTCAAACCGCTGGACGGCATGGGCGGCGCATCTATTTTCCGCGTGAAGGAAGGCGATCCGAACCTTGGCGTTATTGCCGAAACGCTGACCGAGCACGGTACCCGTTATTGCATGGCGCAGAACTATCTGCCGGCAATTAAAGACGGTGATAAACGCGTGCTGGTGGTCGATGGCGAACCCGTTCCTTACTGCCTGGCGCGTATTCCACAAGGCGGCGAAACCCGTGGCAACCTGGCAGCAGGCGGTCGTGGCGAGCCGCGTCCATTAACCGACAGCGACTGGGAAATTGCACGTCGCATTGGGCCAACGCTGAAAGCAAAAGGCTTGATTTTTGTCGGTCTGGATATCATTGGCGACCGTCTGACGGAAATTAACGTCACCAGCCCAACCTGTATTCGTGAAATTGAAGCGGAGTTCCCGGTTTCGATTACCGGTATGCTGATGGACGCCATCGAGGCACGTTTGCAGAAATAAATAAGTTGCCGGATGGCGATGCCTTCGCGTCTTATCCGGCCTACATTTGCACCCCGTAGGCCGGATAAGGCGAAGCCGCCATCCGGCAAAGCTATCTTCAGAGGGTGACATCTTCGCGCTTTGCCCACATACTGGGCTCTGTTGCTTTTTTGAACCAGGAAACAGAACCTCTGACAATGAATTTACAGCATCACTTTCTAATTGCCATGCCTGCTCTCCAGGATCCGATTTTCCGCCGTTCCGTGGTGTATATCTGTGAACACAATGAGAACGGAGCAATGGGGATTATCGTCAATAAGCCTCTGGAAAACTTACAAATTGAAGGGATTCTGGAAAAGCTGAAGATTACTCCAGAAGCACGCGATCCTGCCATTCGTCTGGACAAACCGGTGATGCTCGGCGGCCCACTGGCGGAAGACCGTGGATTTATTCTACACACCCCGCCGTCATGCTTTGCCTCCAGTATTCGCATTTCAGATAACACTATCATCACCACCTCCCGCGATGTACTTGAAACCCTGGGTACGCAGGAGCAGCCATCTGAAGTGCTGGTTGCGCTGGGCTATTCATCATGGGAAAAAGGTCAACTGGAACAAGAGCTACTGGATAACGCCTGGCTCACTGCTCCCGCAGACCTCAACATCTTATTTAAAACGCCGATTGCCGACCGCTGGCGCGATGCGGCGAAGCTTATCGGGATTGATATTCAGACCATGCCTGGCGTGGCGGGACACGCCTGATGAGCGGAACATTACTCTCTTTTGATTTTGGTACGAAAAGTATCGGCGTCGCGGTTGGTCAACGCATTACCGGTACGGCGAGACCCTTGCCCGCCATCAAAGCACAGGACGGTACGCCAGACTGGAGTTTGATTGAACGCCTGCTAAAAGAGTGGCAGCCGGACGAAATCATTGTCGGCCTGCCGCTCAACATGGATGGCACTGAACAACCCCTTACTGCGCGTGCACGCAAATTCGCTAACCGCATTCACGGTCGCTTTGGCGTAACCGTAACGCTGCACGATGAACGTTTGAGCACCGTCGAAGCCCGCTCAGGCCTGTTTGAGCAAGGCGGATACCGGGCGTTGAATAAAGGCAAAGTAGATTCCGCTTCTGCCGTTATTATCCTTGAAAGCTATTTCGAGCAGGGCTACTAAAGTCGCCCCTGCGCCTGGCGCTGCTGCTGACTTTGTGCAAACGTCTGCATACCTGTCTGCTGCCCGGTTTGAATCACACCGGGTAGCTGATGCGTTTTCCCTTCGCGGATCAAATTGCCCACGGCGGGCGTGTTGACGAGCAGTTCGAATAGCGCCACGCGTCCTCCCTGCTTATCTTCCTCCAGCTTTTGCGAAAGTACCGCCCGCAGGCTGTCTGCCAGCTGGTTACGCACCGGATCTTTCTCCTGAGCGGGAAAGGTGTCCACCAGCCGCGCGATGGCCTGCGCCGCCCCTCGCGTATGTAAGGTTGCCAACACCAGATGCCCGGTCTCCGCTGCCGTTAAGGCCAAACGAATAGTTTCCACGTCGCGCAGCTCGCCCAGCAAAATGACGTCGGGATCTTCGCGTAACGCGCCGCGCAAACCGGCAGCAAAAGAAGCGCAGTGTACGCCCACCTCCCGCTGTTGAATAAGACAACGCTGGCTGGTGTAGCGATATTCAATCGGATCTTCCAGCGTCAGAATATGCCCCGCAATATGTTGATTAAGGTACTCCACCATCGCCGCCAGGGTGGTTGATTTACCGCTGCCGGTGGCTCCAGTGACCAGAACTAATCCATTTTCACCGTGCAGCAGTTCAGGTATGGCCTCCGGGGTCTGGAGATCGTCTAAACGAGGACATTCAAGCGGTAGCAATCTTAGCGCCAGCGAGGTTCCCTGCTGATGAGCAAATGCGCTGGCGCGTAGACGCCGGGAGTCCGCCAGCGTAAGGGCAAAATCAATCTGCCCCTGTTCCCGCCACTGTACCTGTTGTTGCTCACTGAGCCAGCACATCAGCAGATTCTCCACGTCAGGCGTAGTAAATGGTGCGGTTTCGACTTTTCCACCTATGCGCCAGCGCGCAGGCCATGCATTGCACAGGTGTAGATCCGACACGTTATGCTTTACACTAAGGGCCACTATTTCTTCCATATTCATATGAACATCCTCGGAAAATGAACGATATCGCGCATAACCTGGCACATGTCCGGGACAAAATCTCAGCCGCCGCGACGCGTTGCGGGCGGTCTTCAGAAGAAGTTATGTTGCTTGCAGTCAGCAAAACCAAACCTGCGAGCGCCATCGAAGAAGCCATGACCGCAGGGCAGCGTGCCTTCGGTGAAAACTATGTCCAGGAAGGGGTGGATAAGATCCGCTACTTTCAGGAAAAAGGCGTTAACGATCTGCAGTGGCACTTTATCGGCCCGCTGCAGTCGAACAAAAGTCGTCTGGTCGCTGAACATTTTGACTGGTGCCATACAATTGATCGTCTGCGTATCGCTGCCCGTCTGAGCGAACAGCGCCCTGCGGAACTGCCGCCGCTCAATGTGTTGATTCAGATTAATATCAGCGATGAGAACAGTAAGTCAGGTATTCCGCTTGCAGAGCTTGATGCACTGGCCGCTGAAGTCGCCGCGTTGCCACGGATTACCCTGCGTGGTCTGATGGCGATTCCGGCGCCAGAGTCAGATTATGTAAGGCAGTTTGAAGTTGCACAGCAAATGGCGGTAGCATTTGCCGGGTTGAAAACACGTTACCCAAGTATCGACACGCTCTCACTGGGGATGTCTGATGATATGGATGCCGCCATTGCGGCGGGTAGCACGATGGTGCGCATCGGCACTGCCATTTTTGGTGCTCGTGATTACACTAAAAAATAAGGAAAACTAAGGAACACCATGAATACGTTGACCTTCCTGCTCTCAACGGTAATTGAGCTGTATACCATGGCGCTGCTGCTGCGCGTGTGGATGCAATGGTCTCGCTGCGATTTCTACAACCCGTTCTCGCAGTTTATTGTGAAAATCACTCAGCCCATTATTGGGCCGTTACGCCGTATTATTCCGCCGATGGGGCCAATTGACAGCGCATCGGCATTAGTTGCGCTCGTTCTGAGCTTTATCAAGGCCATCGTGCTGTTTAAGGTGGTTACGTTCCAGCCGATCATCTGGATCGCCGCCGTGCTCATTGTCCTGAAGACCATCGGACTGCTGATTTTCTGGGTTCTGCTGGTAATGGCGATTATGAGCTGGGTCAGCCAGGGCCGCAGCCCTGTGGAGTACGTGCTGATTCAACTGGCGGATCCGCTGCTGCGTCCTATTCGTCGCTTACTTCCAGGCATGGGTGGGATCGATTTCTCGCCAATGATCCTGGTTCTGCTGCTGTATGTCATTAACATGGGCATCGCAGAAGTGTTACAGGCGACAGGTAACATGCTGCTGCCGGGGCTGTGGATGGCGCTATGAGTGCCGTTACCCCCTGCGATGACGGTCTGGTTTTACGGCTCTACATTCAGCCTAAAGCCAGCCGTGACAGTATTGTAGGTTTACATGGCGACGAGTTAAAAGTCGCCATTACCGCCCCACCGGTTGATGGGCAAGCCAATAGCCATCTGGTGAAGTTTCTCGGCAAACAGTTCCGTGTGGCAAAAAGCCAGGTCGTCATTGAGAAGGGCGAGCTTGGTCGTCACAAACAGGTTAAAATCATTCATCCGCAACAGATCCCGCCCGAAATTGCGGCGCTAACTGATTAGGTATCCCATGCAAAAAGTTGTCCTCGCGACCGGCAACGCCGGTAAAGTGCGTGAACTCGCCTCTCTTCTGAGTGATTTCGGTCTTGATGTTGTTGCTCAAACGGATCTGGGTGTTGATTCTGCAGAAGAGACCGGGCTGACGTTTATTGAGAACGCCATTCTGAAGGCTCGTCATGCCGCGCAAATTACCGGTTTACCCGCCATTGCTGATGACTCCGGTCTGGCGGTAAATGCCCTTGGCGGCGCGCCGGGCATCTATTCAGCCCGCTATTCCGGCGAAGATGCAACCGATCAGCAGAACCTGGAAAAACTGCTCCACACCCTGCAGGATGTTCCTGATGACAAGCGCCAGGCACAATTCCACTGCGTGCTGGTGTATATGCGCCATGCAGACGATCCAACACCTGTGGTTTGCCACGGACGCTGGCCGGGCGTTATTGCCCGTGAACCTGCCGGAAACGGTGGTTTTGGCTACGACCCAATCTTCTTTGTGCCGTCTGAAGGGAAAACCGCCGCCGAACTGACCCGCGAAGAAAAGAGCGCGATTTCTCACCGCGGACAAGCGCTGAAGCTGCTGCTGGATGCCCTGCGTAATGGTTAAGCTTCCGCCGTTAAGTCTTTACATACACATCCCGTGGTGCGTGCAGAAATGCCCGTACTGCGACTTCAACTCGCATGCGCTTAAAGGCGAAGTCCCTCATGACGACTATGTGCAGCATCTGCTGAGCGATCTGGATTCTGAGGTGGCCCACACCCAGGGCCGCGAGGTAAAGACGATTTTTATCGGTGGTGGTACGCCGAGCCTGCTTTCTGGCCCGGCAATGCAAACGCTGCTCGACGGCGTGCGCGCACGGCTGAATCTCGCCGCAGATGCAGAAATCACGATGGAGGCGAATCCCGGTACGGTGGAAGCCGATCGCTTTGTGGATTATCAACGTGCTGGCGTAAACCGTATCTCCATTGGTGTACAGAGCTTTAGCTCCGCCAAACTCGAACGTCTGGGACGTATTCACGGGCCGGAAGAAGCCAAACGTGCAGCGCACCTGGCGAGCGGTCTGGGACTACGCAGCTTTAACCTCGACCTGATGCACGGTTTACCGGATCAGACGCTGGAAGAGGCGCTGGGCGATTTACAACAGGCCATAGCGCTTAACCCGCCGCATCTTTCCTGGTATCAGTTGACCATCGAGCCGAATACGCTGTTCGGGTCCCGACCACCGGTATTACCGGACGACGACGCGCTGTGGGATATTTTTGAGCAAGGCCACCAGTTGCTGACCGCCGCGGGGTATCAGCAGTACGAAACCTCTGCCTACGCCAGACCGGGTTATCAGTGTCAGCACAACCTAAATTACTGGCGTTTTGGCGACTACCTAGGCATTGGTTGCGGCGCGCACGGCAAAGTCACTTTCCCTGACGGTCGCATCCTGCGCACGACCAAAACGCGACATCCGCGCGGATACATGCAAGGACGTTATCTGGAAAGCCAGCGAGATGTCGCCGAGGCCGATAAGCCGTTTGAGTTCTTTATGAACCGTTTCCGGCTGCTGGAAGCCGCGCCTCGCGCGGAGTTCACGCAATATACCGGGCTTACCGAAGACGTTATTCGTCGACAGATCGATGAGGCCATTGCCCAGGGCTATCTGAGTGAATGCGATGAATACTGGCAGATTACCCAACACGGTAAGCTATTTTTGAATTCGCTGCTGGAGCTGTTTCTGGCGGAGTGATGCGCCCACGGGCGCATTATTGACAGGTGTGCCTTTAGTGGTCAGCATGGCGGAAAACTTTACAGGATGGCCTTTCGTCCAGGTCTTTCAAAAAATGCATAATCCCCGACCAATCCCACTAAGGTGTATAAATATGCAAAATAACGATCGGCAATCATCATAACCACAAAAATGATGAGCGAATTGTTCGTTACGCATATTCAGGAGGTTTTGAGAAAACGCCCCAGTCGAATGACCGGGGCCGGAGTGATTAATACTGATTAAACATTTCCTGGATCTGCTTAGGATCCTTGGTTTGGGTCAGAGCCAATTGCAGCAGAACACGCGCTTTTTGCGGGTTCAGAGAGCCTGACGCCACAAATCCGTATTTCGCATCATCAACTTCAGCATCCTGGGTGGTGGCGCCCGTTGTTACACGGGATGAACGCACCACAACGGTACCTTTATGCGCGGCAGTGGCCAGCGTATCGAAAATGGTTTTATACAGATTACCGTTACCTACACCCGCACTGACGATCCCGGCGTAACCCGCGTCTACCAATGCTTTGGCTGGCAGATCGGAGGCGTTAGCGTAGTTGTAAACAATCCCAACTTTCGGCAGCTCGGTCAGCTTAGATACATCGAACGGCGTGGATGTGGTGTGCTTACGCGCAGGCGTACGCTGGTAGTCGATTTTACCGTTATGGATATACCCCAGCGGACCATAGTTAACGGATTTGAAAGTAGCGACATCCGTAGTGTTAGTTTTGGTCACATCGCGACCATCCATAACGGTGTCGTTCATCACCACCAGCACACCACGGTTGGCAGAGGCTTTGTCTGCGGCGGTTACCACGGCGTTATACAGGTTGAAGGGGCCATCAGCGCTCATACCTGTAGACGGACGCATTGCGCCGACCAGCACCACCGGCTTGTTGCACTTGACGGTGAGATCGAGGAAATAGGCGGTTTCTTCCATGGTATCCGTACCATGTGTTACCACGAAGCCGTCAGTTTTATCACACTCGGTATTAATCTTTTTCGCCAGCGTTAGCCAGACATCGTCATTCATATCCTGGGAGCCGATGTTCACCACCTGCTCGCCTTTCACAACGGCGATATCTTTCAACTGAGGTACGGCATCAACCAAATTTTCAACGCCGACTTTGCCTGCCGTGTAGTTAGATTTTGTTGCGGAGTCACCACCGCCGGCAATCGTCCCGCCGGTAGCTAAAATAGTGATGTTTGGCAGTGCAAGCGCCGCGCCGCTGAAACCCATAACCAGTGCGGCAAGTGCCGTTCTCTTGAAAAACTCCATGTTATTTCTCCAGTTACTTGAATTTGCAGCATTATGTCTATCTTACAGATGAATAATGTGACGCCATCCAATTAACCAGATTTATATCTCCATCAAATTGTTATTCTTAGAGATGGATATCAAAAAAACAGAAAAATACAAAATAAAACGGCACAGAATGTTTCTGTGCCGTTAAAAAGAGGTGAAGATTATTTCAGAGTGCTAACCAGCGTTTTACGATCGTTTTCCAGCGTCACGACGCGGGCACAAACATCTTTGCCAAACTGCTGGAAGTCTTGTTCCTGATTCTTCCATTCGTTCTGAATTGAGGTTTGTAAACCTCCGAGGCTTCCGAGCACGCCCTGCAGCGGATTACCACCGCCTTTGAGCACGGCTTTCGCCCCCATCTCGTTGATGCTGTCCTGCAAAATACCGCCCATCGCCTGATTGACCAGCTGTTGTCCATCCGCGCGAACCTGATCAATCGCCTTATAATGGAAGGTCAGGCCGTCAGTGCGATGCTCAATAATGCGGTTCATCTGCTCTTTCAATTGCGCATCCAGCTTAGTTAAGCGGCCACGCATGTTGCTGCTTTCGCCGACCTCTTTGGCGATGATTTTATCCAGCGCCACGCGACCTTTCTCCACGCGCGCTCTGGCACCTTCGTCAATCCACGGCAGGCTGCTACGCAACGCCGCCTGATAATCTTTAGCCTGCTCACGCTGCGCGGCGTTCAGGTTGTACTGTTTACCGTTAAAGGTGACATCACCGGCCTGGGTAATGACCAGGTTGCCGTTCTCACCCTTCACCTGTACCGTTTGTGGACTCAAAATCACATCGTCACGCGGGGTGACGCTGCACTGATAATCAGCATGTGCGGCCATCGCCGTGAACGTTAGGACTGCCGCCAGCAGCGTTTTGCGCATCATATCTTTCCCTCAATACAAATTGGGCCGGCATTTGCCGACCCTTTGCTACTTAGTCCCACCAAATATCGAAAAGTTCGCTGGTGCGCACTTCTTCGAGTTTGCGCTCTTCCAGCCACTTACGCACGATAGCCTGATGTTCTTCGGTGCATTTGCCGATTTCCTGCAGACAGATCAGACCTTCCCAGGCCAGATAGCCGCTGCCGTCAAAGGCCAGCTTGTTCGGTTCGATAACTTCATTGATAAAATCATCAACGATTTGATCGACCTGCTCTCCAGATGTACCTTCCGGGAAACGCCATGCAACCGAAAATCCTACTTCCTGGAATTCGTCGATGTGCATTTTTTTACGCAGACGACGGCTACGGTTCTTTGCCATTATTTCACCCTCTCGAACATTAAGTCCCATACGCCGTGGCCAAGACGATGACCACGTTGTTCAAATTTGGTTACCGGGCGCGATTCCGGGCGCGGTACGTAATCGTTACTCTCTGACTGGTTTTTATACCCGTCAATCGAGGACATCACTTCAAGCATGTGCTCCGCATAGGCTTCCCAGTCGGTTGCCATGTGGAACACGCCGCCCAGCTTCAGCTTGCTTAAGATATGCTCAGCAAACGGTACCTGAACGATACGGCGTTTATTATGACGTGCTTTATGCCACGGGTCAGGGAAAAACAGCTGAACCATAGATAAAGAATTGTCAGGAATCATTTTATGCAGGACTTCGACGGCATCATGGCACATGACACGCAGGTTCTCGACGCCCTCTTCATGGGCTGAAGCCAGACACGCGCCAACGCCCGGTGAGTGAACCTCAATGCCGAGGAAATTTTGCTCCGGACGCGCTTTCGCCATCGCCACCAGCGAAGCCCCCATACCAAAACCAATTTCAAGCGTGACTGGCGCATCGCGACCAAACAGCGCAGCGAAATCCACAGGTTCTTCGCTGAACTCAACGCCCATCACCGGCCAGTAGTTTTCCAGCGCGTGTTCCTGCCCTTTCGTCAGTCGCCCCTGGCGACGAACAAAACTACGAATCCGGCGCAGCGGGCGGCCGTTTTCATCAAATTCCGGTGAAATGACGTCGTTCTTCATAAAAGTTTAGTCTGCTGTGTTTGAGTTCTGAAAACGGGCATTATCCAAAGTTAGTTGCCGGATGCAAGTAAAGGAAGAAAGTGAGCAGCGGAAAGTTCCGGTTTACACCCCGTTGCCGCTGTGCTGCAATCTTGCCCCCGGCAATAATGAAACGGTAATCATGCAAGCGTCTCAATTCTCGGCTCAGGTTTTGAGCTGGTACGACAAATACGGGCGGAAAACGCTGCCCTGGCAAATTGATAAGACGCCTTACAAAGTATGGCTCTCTGAGGTGATGCTGCAACAAACTCAGGTTGCGACCGTTATCCCCTACTTTGAGCGCTTTATGGCGCGCTTCCCAACGGTAACGGATTTAGCCCATGCGCCGCTGGATGAAGTCCTGCATTTATGGACCGGGCTGGGCTATTACGCCCGAGCGCGTAATCTGCATAAAGCCGCACAACAGATTGTGACGCTGCACGGCGGCTCATTCCCGCAAACCTTTGATGAAGTGGCCGCCCTGCCAGGCGTCGGACGTTCAACTGCAGGCGCGATCCTTTCGCTCTCCCTGGGTCAGCATTTTCCGATTCTTGACGGTAACGTCAAACGAGTGCTGGCTCGCTGTTATGCTGTAAGCGGCTGGCCGGGTAAAAAAGAGGTCGAAAAGAAACTGTGGGAGTTGAGCGAGCAGGTTACGCCAGCCCATGGGGTTGAGCGGTTTAATCAGGCGATGATGGATTTAGGCGCCATGGTCTGTACGCGCTCAAAACCCAAATGTTCCCTGTGTCCGTTGGAAAATGGCTGTGTGGCGAGCGCCGATGCAAGCTGGGCGCTGTATCCGGGTAAAAAGCCCAAACAGACATTACCAGAACGGACGGGCTATTTTTTACTGATGCAGCATGAAAACGAGGTGTTGCTCACGCAGCGACCACCCAGCGGCTTATGGGGTGGCTTATACTGTTTTCCGCAGTTTGATGATGAGGATGGGCTACGCGACTGGCTGGCGCAACGGCAAATTAACGCAGATAATCTGACCCAACTTAATGCGTTTCGCCATACCTTTAGCCATTTCCACTTAGATATTGTGCCTATGTGGCTTCCCGTGTCCTCATTCACCTCATGCATGGATGAAGGCAACGCGCTCTGGTATAACTTAGCGCAACCGCCGTCGGTCGGACTGGCGGCCCCCGTGGAGCGTTTGTTACAGCAATTACGTGCCGGCACACAGGTTTAACGTACCGGTCGATAAAGAGGATTTTTTATGAGCAGAACGATTTTTTGCACTTTCCTGCAACGCGAAGCAGAAGGACAGGATTTTCAGCTGTACCCGGGCGATCTGGGAAAACGCATCTATAACGAGATTTCTAAAGAAGCATGGGCGCAATGGCAGCATAAACAAACCATGCTGATTAACGAGAAGAAACTCAATATGATGAACGTTGAACACCGTAAGTTACTGGAACAGGAGATGATTAACTTCCTGTTTGAAGGTAAGGATGTGCATATTGAAGGCTATACGCCTGAAGAAAAAAAATAAGCATCGCTTGCTGGCAATCTCGTAGGCCGGATAGGGTGCTTGCACTGCCATCCGGCAAAACGATACAACAACAAACACAACACGCACTCCCGGAATGATGAAAAAATTTCTCGCGCTTGCCGTTATCGCGCCGTTGCTCATCTCCTGTTCCAGTTCGACCAAAAAAGGCGATTCCTATAACGAAGCCTGGGTCAAGGATACCAACGGTTTTGATATTCTGATGGGGCAATTTGCCCATAACATTGAGAATCTGTGGGGATTTAAGGAAGTGCTGATTGCGGGTCCGAAGGACTACGTAAAGTATACCGATCAGTATCAAACCCGCAGCCATATCAATTTTGATGACGGTACGATAACCGTCGAGACCATTGCCGGGACAGATCCCGCCGGACATCTGCGTCTAGCGATTATCAAGACGTTGCTGATGGGCGATGATCCGGGTTCTATCGACCTCTATTCCGATGTCGACGACATTAAGATTTCCAAAGAGCCGTTCCTGTACGGGCAGGTAGTCGATAATACCGGCCAGCCTATTCGTTGGGAGGGACGTGCAACCAACTTTGCCAACTACCTGCTACAAACGCGACTGAAAAAGCGCAGCAATGGCTTGCGTATCATCTATAGCGTGACGATCAATCTGGTCCCAAATCACCTTGATAAGCGCGCGCATAAATACGTCGGCATGGTACGTCAGGCTTCACGTAAGTATGGCGTCGAAGAGTCGCTGATTCTGGCCATCATGCAAACCGAATCCTCGTTTAACCCGTATGCGGTCAGCCATGCCGATGCGCTGGGACTCATGCAGGTGGTACAACACAGCGCCGGAAAAGATGTGTTCCGTTCCCAGGGGCGCTCAGGCACGCCAAGCCGTAGCTTCTTGTTTGACCCGGCCAGCAACATTGATACCGGTACAGCCTATCTGGCAATGCTGAATAATGTCTATTTGGGCGGCATTGATAATCCGACCTCGCGTCGCTATGCGGTGATCACCGCGTATAACGGCGGCGCGGGCAGCGTGCTGCGCGTGTTCTCGAACGATAAAATTCAGGCCGCAAACATCATTAACAGCATGTCCCCAGGGGACGTTTATCAAACGCTGACCACCCGACACCCATCTGCTGAATCACGCCGATATCTTTACAAGGTCAATTCCGCACAAAAATCATATCGTCGCCGCTAATGTATCCCTCTCTTGCCCCCTAAAACGGGGGCCTGAAGGGGGAAAAACGTTAACTCCATCACTCTTTTGCTTTGCAATCCGAAATTGTTTGCAAATATTTGTCACAGGTAACAAAAAAAGAGTGCCTCTCGTTGATAGAATCACATCATATAGCCACGGCAAATGTGCCTTTTAAAACATTCATCCGCATTACGGTGTGAGGAAATTAACATGAATCTTAAGCTGCAGCTGAAAGTTCTCTCGTTTCTGCAGTTCTGCTTATGGGGTAGTTGGCTCACTACCCTCGGCTCCTATATGTTTGTCACCCTTAAATTTGATGGTGCATCCATTGGCGCGGTGTACAGCTCGCTGGGGATCGCCGCCGTGTTTATGCCTACGCTGTTAGGGATCGTGGCTGACAAATGGATCAGTGCAAAATGGGTGTACACCATTTGTCACCTGGTCGGCGCAGCAACGCTGTTCGCCGCAGCCGAAGTCACCACGCCAGGTGCCATGTTCTTTGTGATCTTGCTTAACTCCCTGGCCTATATGCCAACGTTGGGGTTAATCAACACCATCTCTTACTATCGCCTGCAATCAGCCGGGATGGATATTGTTACAGACTTCCCGCCAATCCGTATCTGGGGCACCATCGGCTTTATTCTGGCGATGTGGGCGGTAAGCTTCTCCGGCTTTGAACTGAGCCATATGCAGCTGTATATCGGCGCGACGCTGTCCATCGTATTGGCGCTGTTCACCCTGACGCTGCCGCATATCCCGGTCGCCAATCAGCAGAAAAACCAGAGCTGGTCTTCCATGTTGGGCCTGGATGCCTTCGCGTTGTTTAAAAACAAGCGTATGGCGATTTTCTTCATCTTCTCTATGATGCTGGGCGCAGAGCTGCAAATTACCAATATGTTCGGTAATACCTTCCTGCACAGCTTCGATAACAATCCGCTGTTCTCCGGCAGCTTCATCGTTGAACACGCGTCGGTGATGATGTCGATTTCGCAGATCTCCGAGACGCTGTTTATCCTGACCATCCCGTTCTTCTTAAGCCGTTACGGTATTAAGAACGTGATGCTTATCAGTATCGTGGCGTGGATGTTGCGCTTCGGCCTGTTTGCCTACGGCGATCCAACACCGTTTGGTACCGTGCTGCTGGTTCTGTCGATGATTGTTTACGGCTGCGCCTTCGACTTCTTCAACATCTCTGGCTCCGTGTTTGTAGAGAAAGAAGTTCGCCCTGAAATCCGCGCCAGCGCACAAGGCATGTTCCTGATGATGACCAACGGCTTCGGTTGTATTCTGGGCGGTCTGGTGAGCGGTAAAGTAGTTGAACACTATACGCTGAACGGTATTACCGATTGGCAGACCGTGTGGCTGATCTTCGCAGGTTACTCGCTGGTTCTGGCTTTTGCCTTCGTTGCGCTGTTTAAATACAAACACGTACGCGTTCCGGCAGGCGCCCAGACTATCGCGCACTAATCTTTATTGATTAAATAGGGTCACCTGATGGTGGCCCTATTTGGTCAGATGACGCTTACTTCAGAACATATCCATACAGACGTTTAATACCGTCTACATCCGTTTCACTGTAAACCCCTTGCAGCTCCGGCGAGAAGCCCGGCAGCAGGTTTATGCCCTCTTCCAATGCCAAGAAGTAACGTTGCACCGCCCCGCCCCATACTTCGCCCGGTACCACGCACAGTACGCCCGGAGGATAAGGCAGCGCGCCTTCTGCCGCAATGCGACCAGCGGCATCACAAATACGCACCAGTTCAACATCACCGCGGATAAAGGCGCTGTTAGCATCCTGTGGGTTCATCGCCACGGCAGGTAAACTCTCCTGACGGAACATCGCTTTTTGCAGATCTTTCACATCAAAGCTGACGTACAGTGAGTGCATCTCCTGACACAGTTCACGCAGCGTGTAATCCCGGTAACGTACCGGATACTTGTTGAAGATGGTGGGCAGCACGTTTGCCAGCGGCGTATCGTCTTCAATATGCTGCTCAAACTGCGCCAGCATCGCGACCAGTTGCGCCAGTTTCTCAGCGCTTTCTGCCGGGGTCAGCAGGAACAGAATCGAGTTAAGGTCGCATTTCTCCGGCACGATACCGTTTTCACGCAGATAATGCGCCAAAATCGTCGCCGGAATGCCAAACTCAGTATATTGCCCGGTTTGCGCATCAATGCCCGGAGTGGTTAACAGCAGTTTGCAGGGATCGACAAAATACTGGTCGCGTGCATATCCAGAAAAACCATGCCATTTAGCACCAGGTTCAAAGCTAAAGAAGCGACGCTCGCTGGCAATCACCTGTGTCGGATAGCTTTCCCACGGTTTGCCATCCACTACCGGAGGAATAAACGGTTGAAGCAGCTTACAGCGGGTAATAATCGCTTTGCGGGCCTCGATCCCCAGCGTCACACATTCCTCCCATAGCCGACGGCCGCTCTCGCCTTCATGGATTTTGGCGTTAACGTCCAGCGCCGCAAACAGCGGGTAAAACGGGCTGGTGGAAGCATGCAGCATAAACGCATTGTTCAGACGCTTATGCGGGCAGAACCGCGCCTGGCCGCGAATATGGTTATCCTTTTTATGGATCTGCGAGGTTTGCGAGAATCCGGCCTGCTGTTTGTGTACCGACTGAGTGACAAAAATCCCCGGATCGTTAGCATTGAGCTCCAGCAGCAGCGGCGACCCATCGGCCATCATCGGGATAAATTGCTCGTAACCGACCCATGCGGAATCAAACAGAATGTAATCGCACAGGTGACCGATCTTGTCGATCACCTGTCGGGCGTTGTAGATCGTACCGTCATAGGTACCCAACTGAATGATCGCCAGACGGAACGGGCGCGGTTGATCAGCCTTTTGCGGCGCAACTTCTCGAAGTTGCTGGCGCAGATACTCCTCATCAAAGCAGTGCTCATCAATGCCGCCAATAAAGCCAAACGGATTACGCGCCGCTTCCAGGTAAACCGGCGTAGCCCCCGCCTGGATCAGCGCCCCGTGGTGGTTCGATTTATGATTGTTGCGGTCAAACAGCACCAGATCGCCGCGCGTCAGCAGCGCATTGGTGACCACTTTATTGGCCGCAGAGGTCCCATTCAGCACAAAGTAGGTTTTATCCGCGTGGAAAACTTTCGCGGCAAATTTCTGCGCATGTTTCGCTGATCCTTCATGAATCAACAGATCGCCAAGCTTAACGTCAGCGTTGCACATATCCGCGCGAAACAGATTCTCACCAAAGAACTCATAGAAATGTCGGCCCGCAGGATGCTTCTTAAAAAACTCACCGTGTTGGTGTCCCGGGCAGGCAAACGTGCTGTTCCCCATTTCGACATACTGGGTAAGCGTGTCATAGAACGGCGGCAGCAGCTCTTCCTCATACTGACAGGCAGCAGATTCCAGCTCCAGCCAGTCCTGAGCCTGACCGCGAATTACCGCATTAACGCCCGCAGGCACATCAACATCAGACTCTGCGAACAGAAACACAGGTAGATGAAAACCGGTGCGTTTCAGCAAAGCCAGGATCCCACTGCGGCTGTCCGCAACGGTAATGACGACTGCCGCAACGTCAGTAAAATCGGTACTGTCCAGCGACACCACCTGACGATGGCTGGACAGACGAGAAACCAGTTCACTACTGGCGGCAATTTTCATTGATTTCATAAGCGCAATAACCCGTTTCGGGAAAATCAAAAGTCCCGGACAACGCCGCATGGCTTTGCCCACGAAATGACAGGTCAAACTGGTTACCAGCCCCGACCGCCAGACATCAGTAAAAGCAGATAGCCTCTGATTTTACTGTTATCCTGCAGTGAGCGTGCGCTGCCCTCACCGCATGGTGGGAGCGTAAAGATAAGTCGCGGGAAGGGGCAAACGTCGCGCAAAAAGGCGATGTTGAAGGCGATGTAGGGGGAGTAATATCATCCCAGGCAGCCCCATTCAGACAGGAGAAAATTCGCGCAATCATGGCACCTTTCAATTACAGGCGCAAGATAAAATCTTGCGCGAAAACCTTACAGATAAGCAAGCATTTCGTCTGAAAGTTGCGGCATAATAATGCAATCTGAAACATAATTTCACCCAGCTAATTGCCTTTAGTATCAAGACGATGATGGGTATGCAGGAGCAAATGTGGTAATCGGACCCTTTATTAATGCCAGCGCCATTTTATTTGGTGGCATTCTCGGCGCGCTGCTCAGCCAGCATATACCAGAACGCATTCGGGTCTCCATGACCTCTATTTTCGGGCTGGCCTCGTTAGGGATTGGTATCTTGCTGGTTATCAAATGCGCCAACCTACCGGTGATGGTTCTGGCAACGCTCGTCGGCGCGTTAATTGGCGAGTTCTGTCATCTGGAAAAAGGGATCAATGCCGCGGTAGCCAAAGCGCAGCAGGTTTTCACCCGCTCGGACGCCAACGTTACGCACGAATCCTTTATTCAAAGCTATGTGGCTATCATTGTGCTGTTTTGCGCCAGCGGTACCGGGATCTTCGGTGCGATACATGAAGGGATGACCGGCGACCCGAATATTTTAATCGCCAAGTCATTTTTGGATTTCTTCACGGCCATCATTTTTGCCTGCTCATTAGGAATCGCGGTATCCGCCATTTGCATGCCGATGCTGGCAATCCAGTTAACGCTTGCCACCTGTGCAGCACTGATTTTACCCCTGACGACGCCAGCTATGATGGCCGATTTCAGCGCCGTAGGCGGTCTATTGCTGCTGGCAACCGGTTTGCGTATTTGCGGCATCAAGATGTTTGCGGTTGTGAATATGCTTCCTGCCCTGCTGCTGGCAATGCCGCTTTCCGCCGCCTGGACGGCATTTTTTGGCTGAGAATGCGTGCATTAGCAGCAATGTGGTGATAGATTGTGCAGTCTGCATTGATTTGAAGAAATTTCGTTGACGAAGCGAAGCGAATCGGGTTTAATGCGCCTCGTTGCCCGGATAGCTCAGTCGGTAGAGCAGGGGATTGAAAATCCCCGTGTCCTTGGTTCGATTCCGAGTCCGGGCACCACTATTTAAAGAACCCGCCCTAGAGGCGGGTTTTTGCTTTTCAGGGTTCTGGTCGAGATGCTCGCCGATGCCCCTGCCCTGCCTCTGCCATCCAGCATGAGCATTTCTCTTGAGCTGCTACCAACCCCTCTGGTCGCAGGGGCCTTCCCTGTCAGACTTCCTATACCCAATAAACACTATTTCCATCATGTGTACCTGGCTAACAGATTCATTACTGCACGGCTACATCCGGTCTTTGTCCGGTCTGAAGTAAAACGCATACAACCTGATTTGACCCCTCCTCACTCCCCCTACATCAAACCGAACATTTTTCACTCTTATTGATTTAGCTTTAGTCACCTTTTGGGTATTATTCCTACTATATCAATATGATCCATGGGGGATTATGGTCAGAATACTGGTAATACCGAGAGACAGGATCTCAATCGGAGATAGAAAGTTCTGCAAAACGGGGCTTACCGTAAAATCCCTAAATGACCTGCAACCTCCAGCCCATTGCATATTAAGATAACAGTGAATATTTTGGTTAAGTTACGCCCCGCGCAAGGTGGAAAGCAATTTAACAAATTGAATTAAAAGGATTTAACCGCATAATGGACGCAACAGACAACACGACAGTGACCTGCCTGAGTCACAAAATGAAGTACAAAGAAGTCGCCTGCGGTAAGCAGCGGATGTACTGGCTGGAGCTGCAGTTTGTAGATGAGAACAACAACCCGGTATCCGGCCTCAACGTGCAACTGGAATACCACCAGCTTGCAACGGAGGCGGAGCTGGCACTGTTGAGGCGAGGAGGCGACAGCCGGTTCGATCCCTCGCCGCCACCGAACCCGCCCGCCAGTGTCACTGACAGCCAGGGAGTGGTGCGGTTTGATGACCTGTACTGGATTAACGTTGATGTGAAAACAGACGGTCAGAAGCTGGCCGACGAAATGGAACAACGTCCACTCAGCATCAGCCGCAACCCGAACAGCCAGCCGGTAAGTAGTAATATATTCCGGCCAGAAACGCGTGATCCGAAATGGCGTTCAAACGTGCAAATTAGCGCGGAACAGCATGGCTATGACCATCATTATGTGACTATCGGTGAGCTGTGTGACCGAATGCCTGATATCCCTGAATGGAAGGATAAAGAGCCACCCCGGTTTCACTTTCCGCACGGAACATCGCTGAAAGGCACGAAGGTAGCGCGGGAGGCACTGGAAAAGCGCCATGTTATTGAGATTTGTCCCTTCCGGGCGTGGTCGCTGGTGCTGCACGATACAAAAGACTATTCGCTGGCAAATGGCTATAACCTCGGCGTGATGGCTGATAAGGCCTATGCGAAAGGTGGGAACTCGGTGATTAAGCCGTTTTTCCTGGAAAAGTGCCTGGATTTGTCCACGACGCCGAAATATGAAGAATTTCCGTCATTTCCTTACGCGCTTGTTGTTGATGTACCGTTCCGTGAACGGTACATCTCTGCTGAATTTCTGGACTCATCCCGCTTAAGTGACAAAGCCCCCATCCGCTTATTGCTCGACAGCACCCAGCTTTTTTACGTTGAAAATGCGGTCCATGTAGTTGTGGCATGGCGGGGAACGCAGGAAGTTCCAGACTGGGTCACCGATGGCTGGTATTCGCCGCAGCCTTGTCCGTCAGAGCTGGCTAAAGCTGGTCGTATTCATGGTGGGTTTCTGGAGGCATATCAGCTGGCGAAAGAGCGGTTTGGGGATGAATTTAAAGAAATAAAAAGAATAGCTGATGGCGGAAAAAAACTGTTTATCGCCGGTCACAGTCTGGGCGGAGCACTGGGGTTGACTCATGCTGCGGAGATGAAGGAATTTGCGCCGATACTCTATACATACGGAATGCCCAGGACCTTTACTGCGGATGCCGTGGGTAATCTCTATCAGATCACTCACTATCGGCACGTCAACGACAGCGATACCATCACCAGCGTACCGTTTGATGCCAATCTGGATAACTGGATGTACGGTAAGTTTGGCCCTCTAGGAACCACGCTCGGCTTTTTCTGGACGCTGGCAGCCGAGTTGCCGGTGCAGATGGCCGGAGCCTACATCGGTGAGCACTACTGGCATCACGGCAGCCCGGTGGTTTTCTTCCGCGCCACACAGACCCGAACCTGGCTGGAATGTAAAACGATGAACAGCCATACCTGCCGCCGTCTCAGCTCAAGCGATATGCACAAAGTTAAGTTGTTCCTTGTCCCGTCGCTGTCTGAGGCTGAAAACACGGAGGCCAAAGAGGCGCAGGAGGCGTTTGTGCGTGAGTTCCCGGCCACAGATATTCAGAAGGTTTTCCCCCGGAACACCAATCCTAATTTTGACCATATGACCAGTCCAGGCCAGCACTCGATGGCGAGTGAGTATCTGCCGTTCCTGAACAACCAGCTTCTGGAATCAGCATGGCCGGAGCTGAAACTGAGCCGGAAAGAGTACCGGGAGGATTTCCGAGAGCAAATGGATAAATACGGCGCAAATTCGCCGGAAGAAGAGCTGAAGCGTAACCGGATGTTCCTGGCCCTGCAGGATATGGTGGGCAATTCGCTGACGGTTACCCGGAAACTACATGGTGGCGAGAATGCCCTGACTCGTTTTAAATCAGTTGCGGAGGAAGAAGTTGAATCGACACGCTAAATATCTGGCAGGACTGCTGCCACTTCTGGTGCTGTTACCCCTGAGTGGCTGTGCCAGTCGCCCGGACTATACCCTTAACCCCCCAGCCAGTAGTGAATGGGTAACTGTAGCGGTGAAACTCCCAGCTGAAACGGAGGTATTACCGTTGGATGTGCTTTACCGCTCAGATACTTGCAGACGGAAAGTTTATGATCCCACGACTGAATCACATGTGAGTACGGAAAGGGGACTGAATCCCATGCAGATGGATCTCAGTCCAGCTGATGCTAAGGGTATTCGCCAGATCCGAATTGCCCTTGACGGTGGAACAAAGTGTGGCTGGACCCTCAGTGGTATCAGAGTCGGAATTCAGTTAGCCAAAACATCTGTTCTTGCTAATGGTAAGGATATTACCCCTGCTAACTATGTATTTGATTTTGATGATGAAGGTTACAGTAATGCGTTTGGGAAAGGAGAACCAAACTCAGTCAGTGGTGATCTGATTTTTAAAACTGAATTTTTCCCGATGGAATATGTATATCGCTCAATTAGTGAGATTGACCTAGATCTCTTTGCAGGGAATGAAAAATACGACAAATGGAATAGATATTATAGAGTTACTGATAGCAGGAATATAAAAATTGAACCTGTTTTATATTTGAATAAAGTCGTAAAACTTCAAACATCAGGTTCATCACGCGGAAAAGTTATTGTCACATATCCAGATGGTACTTCGGAGAACATAAGTGGTAGAGTTCCCGATTATGACAAGTTACTTCGAATGAAATAGAAAGGAAAAAGAAAGATCTCCTTTAGATCCTTCTTTTTCGCGTAAAATCCCTTGCTCGATAAAATAAAAAATCTCTGTAAGGTGGGTTGGGTCAGCTCCGTCGAGCTGACAACGCCTTTACATCTTGTGATTACAGGATCTATGCCGATATCAATACTGCCAACAATCTTCCATCGCAAATAAGCAGGTTGAAGTATTTCAGCAGCTTCCCACGTAGCCAACAACTTGAAAATATCTGTCTGTCAGCGCTTGATGGCAAAAGCACCAGTGGCATATTGCATAAAAATCATAAACATCTAGCAAATACTCTTATCCGTAGATAACCGGTAGTGGGCAGCGTTTGCCCGGCGACTGTAACCTTTCTGAAGACTTCCCGCCATTTCCCCGCATCTTACAGTTCGATTCCGAGTCCGGGCACCACTATTTAGAAAAACCAGCCTTAGGGCTGGTTTTTTGCTTTCTGGGGCCGGGGATTTTTGGTTGCTCTCAGCTCAGACATTACCATCCTGCGTTTCGTATCCCGTCTGAACATTCCCGTTAGTAGATCCCTGCCCCTCCGGTTACTGACTCCTCATCTGTTAGCCCCCAAACTTTCAATGATCATTATTCCCAGCATGTATACATTTCTGGTGAATTCATCAAGGTAAGCTGTATCTGGTCTTTGCCCGGTCAGACGAAGGGAAGCATTATTACTTCTCCTCTGCGCAGGGATTTAGCGCAACAGACTCATATCGATCTTTTCGTGAATGGCAAGGATCATCTCTCGTACAGCAGCAAAAATACTGTCTTCACCACGCTCAGGGAGTTTTGCCCATACACTTCCGTCATTTCCCCAATCACGAGGAATACGGTTTTTCCCTTGAAGATCGAAATCCCTGCTCCACCATGACCAGGTTGTGTAGGGTCCCCTAATGCGCAATTGAGGGAAATTCTCTGTAATTGCAGCTACTATTTTAGCAGCCCTCTCTTCTATATGAATAATCTCTGATATGCCAAAGAATAAACCGTTATAATTTGAATATTCAAACTTCCAGCATAAAGAGTAATTACCATCCGCACTTAATGGACTATAAAAATCTGTACTATTTTCCGATAGGACTTCAATAGAACGATAATCGATGAAACTTGCATTTAAATCATAGACAAACTCTTTGAGTAAATCGCTGCGAACTTTATTCATCTGGTTAAAAATCATAAATGCCGATTCAATAGAATGACCATCCTTGCGGATGATTTCTGACAACTCACGACTATTATCCATTATAAACTCACCATTAATCGACTGGTTGATATATTTAATCAATGATTCAACAAATATTCTGACTGCACCAGCCCGAACATGTAATAAACACGTATTTAGCCATTCGACGACGTCATACCATGATATTGTAAGGATATGTTGCCTTATTGTTTCCTGAGTAGTGTCGGGAAGAGACCATTCACTCGGCTCGTGGTTGCATAAATAAATTAACTTCCAGGGCCTTTCACGTTTGTTCAGCCATAGCGCATAATCCCGTAACTGGTTTTCCTGATCTGCTGCCCATGGTTTATTTTCGATAGCAATAACACCTTCTGAAGAGGTCAGTAACAGGTCTATCTTTCTTCCATTTTCGATAGTGACTTCATAATCAACCCTGACTTTATCTCCGGTAGCTACAGGGCTATCGTGTCCACTCTTTTCGATGAGGGAAAGAAATCCCTTTAGAAACAGTGCTGACTGCCCATGAGTTCCATCAGGAGAAAGCAAAAATCGTAGATAGCGTGAAAGAGCCAGTTCATCATTCTTCAGCCAGTCCATAAGGCTGAAATCAGGTGCCAGCTCGGCCTGATAGCGTAATTTAGCCAGAGCCGTCACTTCATTCCATCGTACAACACTTTCCAGAAGCGTCGCTGCATTCTGCAGCTGTATCTCATTCATTGTCTTACTCGTTACAAAATGGTGTTCTGTACCTTAATGTCGCGCTCGGTGAAATCAAGGGAAATCGAGAACAGTCCTGATTAGCATCAACACAAGACAACCGTAGTGGTAATCCTCGAAAAGGGCATCCCTATTTTCTTAATAACAAGGTAGAATTCTGGTAGGTTTTATTTGATCATTTTGTGATGTATTCCGATGTAATGCTCGATATGAAAGTTTTTTGTAAGGCTATCCAGTCATACCGCGCTTCTCAAAGGCAGTTCATAGGCAGTTTTAAAGGGATTGAAAATCCCCGTGTCCTTGGTTCGATTCCGAGTCAGGACGCCACTTATTCAGAGCTTGTTCGTTAAGAGATAAAATCCTTAACGGGTAAGACAGCAGTCCCCATACGGCATGATGATGGTACTCGTGTTACCACATCAGTTGAAAACGGGACTTAAATCCAGAGAATGCGCATACCATTTTCTGGATTTTTTTATGTCCGCACTTTATCCGTTCAAAAGCCAGTATCTAGCCCTTTCTCTCGTTCTGATCGCTAACGCTGCAACTATTTTCCGGTTCCTCAAATTCACGACAAATTAATGTGATGCTTTCCATGGGAATTGGCTCTTCTGTTAGACCACACCAGGGATGCCCA
This sequence comes from Citrobacter sp. Cb041, assembly GCF_030336655.1. Taxonomy (NCBI): domain Bacteria; kingdom Pseudomonadati; phylum Pseudomonadota; class Gammaproteobacteria; order Enterobacterales; family Enterobacteriaceae; genus Citrobacter; species Citrobacter sp. Cb041. Next base: position 306,969 of record NZ_JAOWDD010000040.1, read on the forward strand.
TTTATCGACTGATGAAACCGGCAAAAACGGCACTCACCGAACATTCTGGCCCCCTGATTTTTCTGCATACTCCGCAGATGGGCCAGAAAAACTGTTTTCAGTTGTTCCTCAGAAAAAGCTAATGAATCCCACGGCTCCTGCAGTGTCTCCTGCATGATGCTATGCATCACTTCACTCGCTTTGGATGTCAGAACCAGATGGACAACCCGTTTATCCTTGCCGTCATTTTCTCTTCTAATCCAACCTTCACGCTCTAGTTTATTCAGGGACTGCGATACCGTGCCTTTAGTCAGCCCGAGGTATTCCGTGGTTGCAGCGGGCGTATTGGAATAACCATTGCATCGCGTTAAATAGAAAAGAATCTGAACCCATGTTGTGGGGAGTCCTTTCAGTTGCGGATGGCGATAAAAGCTGCCCATTTGCAGGCTCACCAGGCGTTCAAGAATATCAAAGAGTGTCACAGTAACCTGCCTCTGCTTGCCGGGATACGTGCTGGATAAGCAAACGTCCAGACTTTCTAAAGATGGGGATTTACTGTCATCAATAGTATCGATTCAAAACAATATTGACAATATTTTCAGTGTGTGTGTAATATTTAATGATATCGATTCGATACCATTAAATATTACACAAGGAAAGTCATCATGAGTAAAAAAGCCGTTTTCTTTCATGCAGGTTGCCCGGTATGCGTAGATGCAGAACACCAAATCGCACTGGCACTCGATCCCGCTCAATACACGGTAGAAATCGTTCATCTCGGAAATGATAAAACCCGACTGAATGAGGCCATCGAAGCTGGTGTGCAATCTGTTCCAGCCCTGGTACTGGATGGCGGTATCCCGCTTCACATCAACTTTGGTGCGTTTATTAAAGATCTGCTTTAAGGATAAAAATGAAACGTATTGCGATTGTATTAGCAATGGCTGTCGCCACCTCTGCCGGTGCACATGGCAATGAGCCTCATCAGGGCGGTATTAAAACCAGCGCCGACAAGGCTGTATTGGCTGAGTTTGATATTGTGCACACTAAAGTCACTACCGAAGGGAATGTTGCCACCTTCCATATGGCAGTTTCCGGCAAGGCAGGTAAAAGTAAGCCTGCAGTGACAGGTAAGCTGGCGGGAACGGAAATTTTCTCTTATGTCTGGCCGACAACGATCGATCCGTATGAAGTGGGATTTGAACATAAGGCCGGTATCCTGGCACTGGCGGTAACATCCCATCCTGATCTGGATGATACGCCGCTGTATGATGAAAATGGCGATGGTAACCGCAACAATGATGGCGATCTGTGGCATACCCACTGGGTGGTGCTGAAGCCTAACGAGGTCTGCGGGCCTGACGCACTGGCCGTAGTTGATATTCCTGAGGGACAAAAACCTAGGCTGCCTAAAACCTGGCCTGGCTTGCCGGTACTGTTGGACAGTCCGGGCTGGAATCCTACGCTGACAGGCGAAACTGTAGAAGTGAAAGTTCCGTTCGATAATATTGGGGTGGTCACTGCCAGCCAGTTTGATGGCGTAACTGCCGGGCTACGAGTTAATGCGTCCGTTCATGCGCCGCTACTTTGCGTCGAGGATGTATTTAAAGTGGCCTCTGGCAAGCTGACGCTGCCGGGGAAAGTAAACCAGTAACGGAAATTAACCCGCACCACAGTGCGGGTTCTGGAGTTAACATGAATATCATTCGTCATCCGCGAGCACCAGCATTGACAATTGAACGCTGGTTTAATACGTCACAGCCGATAACCCTGGAATCATTACGCGGCAAGGTCGTGGTAATGGAATCATTTCAGATGCTGTGTCCCGGCTGTGTTTCCCATGGACTGCCGCAGGTTTCACGTGTGTATGCCACTTTTCCACAGGATAAGGTGGCCGTTATTGGCCTACATACGGTTTTTGAACATCATGAGGTAATGACCGCACAGGCACTAGAAACCTTTCTATCAGAATACCGCATCCCTTTTCCCGTCGGGGTGGATATGCCGTCTCCTGACAATGATGTCCCCCAGACCATGCTGTCCTACGCTATGCGCGGTACACCTACGTTGACGTTAATTGATCAGCAGGGATATCTACGCCAGCAATATTTTGGTCAGGTAGACGACCTCGCGCTGGGAGCAGAAATCGGGGCGTTATTGAATGAGTCGTTGTCTGTTTCCGAGAACACGTCTATGGCATCAGGGTGCAGTGATGGGCAGTGTGCACTATAGGGGTCCCGATAGAGATCCTGGCGTTAACCTTTTAGGGCACTCAGTGATAATCCCTGATGAATGTTATTAATTTTTCATGATTTTATAGCGAAGATCATCAACCAATTTTATATAACCAACTGAATCAGTTGATGATCTTTGGCTGGCTTATTTCCTGTGCTACCGCCCTCGAATGGCATTTTGTTTCAGCAGCGTATAACGATTAAGAAGCTGGTTAAGTCGTATATCGAGCTGCTGATACAAAGCGGGTGATACACTCCCCTGTTTTTTTAATTCCTCATCGATTTGACGCAACAATTCTTCTGTCGGCGGCGTTTGGTCAAGCTGGCGGCGGATAGTGAAAATGGCTGATTTCAACTCCGACCCCGTCAGATATTTACCCTTGCGTTCATCAAGCGCATTTAGCTGGGCGGTTAACGCTTCCAGCCCCTGCTGGGCATGATGCCAGTTTTGCAGAGCACTTTCCGGCAACGCTTCCGTAGTTAACTGTTTCTGTAATCTGCTCGCGATTACTGTCGTCTGCGATTCTTCCGGCCACAGAGTGACTAACTGCTGCGCTAATGATGCAGCGTATTCCCGCGACCACAAAGGTGACAAGCGATGTAAAACGTCCAATTGCCCTTGCGTTGCAGCAATTATATCTTGCTTCTTCCCCTGCAAATCTGAGGACTGCTTCAATGTGGACAATTGTTCAGGCGTCGGCACCTGTGGCAATGGCTTAACCAGTTCATATCCGTCGGCTCGCATAGGGTTGAGACCAAGAAAAGCGCCTGTACTCACCACTGCTGTAACCATGACACCGATAGCAAACCCCAGCCATATCCGTCTGGTTCCATGATCGATTTTGGTCGCTAAAACCGCTGCGCTCGATTTCCCGGACGACGCTGGCTCATTAACCACAAAGACCAGTTGTGGCAAAGACGTCACAACGTTATTTGTTGCATCTGAAGCCGGTATCATCACAATGGCCGATCCCGAATCGGGTTCGGATTTCTCCAGACGCAAAGCTGCATTGTGCATCCAGGTCACGACAGCCTCCAGTTTACTAAGCGCTTTCAACTCAAGCCGTTGCAGCACTTCGCAGGCATGTTTTAAACTCTGTTCAACCCGATACACCATGGATAAATCAGTATATGACAGCGTTAGCGTACGCAATTCTTGCTGTAAACGGGCTGAGAGCCATGCCAACATCTCAACGCGGGCATGAGTTTGCTGTGGCCATATTGCATTCCAGTGGTGCGTCAGTAAGGCCTCCAGGAGTTCCGCGCATTCGGCAAGTCCCACCAGTCCCGCATTACGTATTCTGGCGACGGTGTACCAGGACAGTGTTTGCAGTTCGACGCCGTTATGACGAAACAATGCCAGGCTTAACTGTTCAACTTTTTGCCAGTCAACGTCCGGGCGCGCGGGGTGAGTCAGCTTGCTGATTTCATCGCGTAACAACCCGAACTCCGTGAAAGCACGCGGGTCACCACCGGTGCTGATGCGATACTTATCCATGTCAGTACACTCCAGTCTCAAGCCAACCCTGCCTCTTAAGGTGACGGATAAGAACCCGCCCCTCAGGGGTAAAATCAGTACCATAGCGAACAATGCCAAGGTCTTGCAGTTCAGCATCAATGGAATAACGCAAATGCCCCGGCGTTTCCTGCTCCTGCATCGTTACTTGAATACCTTTTAGCCGCGGTTCATACTTCAACAAAACCTGAGAAAGCGTGCTGATAAGCTGATGTGCCGTACCTGGCATTCCCTGGAGGATTTTGGTCATATCCGGCAGACCGTAATCGGGTAAATGTTTGAGGCTACCGGCACGAGTATTCAAAATGCGCTGCATATTATCCAGGACGGATAAGATGACCTGCGTGTTTTCACTGACCGAGTGCAAAGGGAAACCACCGGAAAAATTACCCAGTAAGATGTCATAAAGAGACGGCTGCTTGACCATTACTCATCCTCCTGCACCAGGAGTGCCAGAGTCCGGGTATTTAATTCAAGCACACGCGCCTTATCAGGATCGAGATCTTCACGGCGTAATACCACGCGCCATGAATCTTCAGACTGTTCGGGAGAAATAAACATCCCCGCCACGGCAACGTATTTCGCTTCCTTTTCGAGTGGAATATCGACAGTTACACTTTCACCAGGACGTATCAAAACATCTTTCTGGGCCAGTAAATCTGTTTTCACCACCGTGCTATCTTGCACAAATAAAGACTGATAATTAGCCGAGTCAAACGCTTTACGATCTTTGAGTTGGTAAATACGCACAACCGTAGAAAGCGCTATGCCCTGCGCATTTTTATTAGCGCCTTCTCTGGCGGAAAGATCCAAATGCAGCGTTTTAATTTCCTTATAAAAAATAGACTTCGTTAATGACACCGTGCCTTCCGATACTTTTTGTGTCAGACCACATCCAGTGACCACACTGGTCATTCCGGTTATTACGGCAAAATTAATAGCGATAATCGCCAGTCTCATCGGCTTCCCTCCGCTGATCATGTTGACTAAGGCTCTGCCAAAGCCCAAGTTTAATTGTTATAAATTGATTATTAGCTTCCGGGTTATCCAGACGCAAAACGGCCGTGCGGCCAAGCTGTACTGCCCGTTCACATTTGTTACTGGTAAGTTGAGCATCCGGAAGTGCCGAGCGAGGAATGCGTAATTGCAGCCTTGCATTGACTCTGGCGCCTAAATACACGTGCATCAGCGCGAGAAAATCATGATAAAGCTGGCCGCCCGGTAACCAGTCGCGAACCTCATCGGGAACATCCGTTGTAAGAGTAATAAGCACCTGGCTGTTAATATCTACAGCGCTATGTCCCATCACCGGGCGAGAATGGAGGCTAACGGGTTGCCGCGTACTCATTTTTAACGGCTTATCCTGCAGGATTAAGCGCTTATCATGAGGAGTCACGGTAATATTTGTTGTTGGTGATAATAAAGATACCAGCGCGGATATACCTTCCGCCGTACGCGTTGGCATTCTCATGATTCCCAACAGCGCCAAAAAACGCGATAACGGAGCCTCGGTTTGCGTGGCGCATCCCCGAATGCCCAACCCGGTCAACCCCAGTAAATATTGTGATGTTTCATCTGTAGCGCCTGGGCGGAAGGTGGCCGGATAGCTGTATTTACGCCAGATTCGATAAAACTGCGTAATTAAGCGATGGTTAAAAATATCCAGAAACTCAGCAGCAACGTCCGAACCTTCCTGACGCTGGGCAATATCATCCTGATAGGTTGTCGGCAGCGGCGATTCCACGCCATACAATCCCATAAAAGTGACACGAACCGTTGGTGGAAGTACGGATTGTAGCGGATCATATTCTGCATTTTTTAGCTCCCCCGCCGGGAACCCCATCCCGGGATGAGGACGAAAACGAATGGTATCGAAGCGCGGACTTTGTTGGCTTCCAGGACTTGGCGCTTGTGGATTCCACTGTTCCAACAACTGGCAGAAACGATAAAAATTAGTACGGGGTAGGTTTTCACCAAGGCTATTTAGCAGCCGGGTAGTCGCTGATTGTGATTCTCTTTCCATCGCAAGCTTTTCCCTGCCGGCTGTATGATTAAAGTAAGCTGATTAAATAAGTGAATATCCGCATACAACGCAAAAAAGCGGTTAAGCATTTCACCAAACAGATGAATATCGCCCTCACCGGTAAATCCGTTCTCATCAAGCGTTATTTCGATATCCACACCACGGAGTAAAAATCCTTTTTCAAAGCGCTGTATTTCATGTTGCTGAACCTCCATGATCGCATCCAGACGACGATAATTAAGCTCATCGTCCTGCCAGTTATAGAGAGACAACGTTCCTTTGAGCACTTCTGCGCTGGCCATCATATTCAGAAAGCTGGATCCCAGGTGGCTCAACACTCGCCAGTGAAAACGATCCTCTGCGGGAGGATAAGCAGGTAGTGTCGGCTTACACAGATTGCGCACGGCAATCGGCGTCTGGAGGATCTGCTCGCAGCGATTGAGCAATGAACTCTGCAAAGCTCGCCTGGGTAGTTGACCGTTTGTTCCGGTCACTTTTAATGACAAGGTTTCCTGCTCAGCAAGACGATCCCGCTCCCAGGCATCTCCTCCAAGGATCAACCATGTATCATATAATCCGGATACGCCGCGTCTGACGCGAGTATGGTAATAACGCTCTGGCGCGTTACGGCGCATCATGCCTCCCTTATGGCGAAAACTGGTGAAAGGAGCATAGACGGCGTTATGCGTTCGCTGTGAACCTGAAACCGCATCGACTGCATAAATTTCCGTATGTCCATCCTGCAACCTACGCGGACGCAGCAAATATTCGCTTTCTAGTCCATTAACCACCAGTGGATCGGCCTCCATAGTGAAGAGATTAATCACCGGAACGCAATGAAGACGAATATTTTCACTCCCCAGAGGAAGCTCAGAATTCCACTGTTGACTCAGTACCACCTCTATTTCAAAGCAATCTATACCAGCAGGAAACATTATCTTTTCCAGACCGTTAAGATGGACAAACATAAATTTTTCGCGGAACGTAAAATACTCAAGCAATAATTGCCAGCCGCCAAACGCCGTATCGCCTTTTGGCCATAAACTGTCTTCACTGGCAAATCCGCCAGGTGAAAAGTAACCATCCAGTCGAATACGCTCTACGCTTTTGGGGAGCCTCAGATAAAGAGAGGCCAGACGCTTTGTCAAAGCAAGGTGCAGCGCATGGGTCACCGGTGCATCACCACTCAGGTAAAAACTGAGGCGCGTCAGATCAGTTTGCGACCAGTCCATCTGTGGATTGCACTTTATTCGCATACGGATGACCGAGCGTCCGTCAGGTTCCGCATCGATATTCACCGCCGTGACAGACAGCGGATTGAGCGTGACGGGCTGTGTAGTACGATACTGACATACCGTTTTTTTAGGACCGACGGGCTGTGACAATACGCCAAACCGCGCGTTAATCCTCTCGCTCATTTTCAGCACATCAATATCAGGTAAAAGCTCGACAATACTTAAGGAAGGGATGGTACGTAAATAATGAGGCCACAGCAGACTCATCAAACCTTCGGTAAATTCAGGAAGATGATCGTCAATTTTGGCCCGCAATCGCCCCATCGAAAATGCAAAACCTTCAAATAATCGCTCCACATAGGGATCGGGAATACCGGCTTTATCCAGATCCAGCATGGCTGCACGATCCGGATGCGCCTGCGCAAACTCTTTTGCCGCTTCCCTTAAATAACGCATTTCCGCGTCATAATAACGCAGAGTTAAGTCTTCCATTTTACAGTTCGCTTATTTTGTTTTAGCCACACAAGACGGCAGCTCTGGCAGGATCAATGGCTACCAGTCCGGACAACAGTAAGTCCATCTCTGGCATCAGACGCGCTTTGTCACTTTCACTGCGATTGGCTTTCAAACGCAGAAGTTTCAGCCGTCGCGCTTTTACTTCAAACAGCAGTTCAGGCTCCCATTGTTTGAGGGTGAGAGAGTGTGCTGTCGCATTCAACTCGCCAAGCAAATGCAGCGCGAGATCGTTGCGCCCACATTGTTCCGTCAGGCGAGCCATCAACAGTTGGCGTAACCAGCGTTGTCGACGTGAAATCACGCCGGGGCGAGCCTGAAGCCAGGCGAGCGCGGCTTCAACGCCTTCGCTATCCGCCAGCGTCAAGGCCTCGCTTTCAAGTAGCAGGATATCGTCGTCCGCCCCTGCGGTAGCCGCAGTGACTTTTTCCGTTTGCCAGTCACTTTCCTGCAGCACCTCACGGGCGATCCACTCACGCGTGACGTCATCGGCAAAGGGCATTCCGTCGTTAAATGCCAGCGTTTCCAGACCCGGCATCCGATGCAGCAACATTTTCAGATCGCTGATGATAATCCCGGCATTTTTATCCCATGGCGATCCAGCCCTCATTAATGCCTGATGAAGGTACCACTGCACATCAAGCCAAAAATGATTCACTCCCTCAACAAATAAGCAGTCAGTTAACTCAATCAATTCAGTCCAGCTTTGCTGCAAATAAAGACGTTTAAGCTGCGCACGGTAATCACTCTTGGGCGGTTCCAGACGTGTACGTCCGGCGCCATCTGGCGGAGGAAGCTGGCTGACCGTATCGAGCCGCACGCTTTTCATCAAATGATGCGCCGCCAGCCAGCCATCTGGCTGATCGGCCAGATATTTGGCCAACACCCGTGCCTGCTCCAGCAACTCTCGGCCCGAGGCAATACTTTTGAGGACGGGAGTATCTGCGCTGTACCGAGCGGTTTGGGTGCTGATATTTTGTGGAACCAATGCCTGAGCACCGCCGGATTGGGCCAGACGGTTCTCCAGCGCGCTATACAGCGCTCCAAGCCCTGGGCGAATGCTCTCCTCTCGCTGATTAAATTGCTGGTCCAGCAACATCAGCGCACCGGCGATCCGTTGCGCGTCAGGTCGTGAAACTTCCGGGAATCGCGCCAGACTATCCAGCATCCGCCCGCCTGCTAACCATTCGAGGGCGGCTTTATGACTATTCGCTTTTAAGGGATGAAGAGTATCGCCATATTGCTGCATCAGGCCAGCCAGCAAAATCAGACCATCCGCCAGGCCGGACTCACCATCTTGGTGCAAACGCGCCCATGTGTAATAAGTGACAACACGGACATCCTTACAGGTGTTGATCAGGAGTTTTTCCGCAAGCTCAATGATGAGATCCGTTTGTGCGCCAGAAAGTTTATTCACCTCTTCCCGCATGCGCTGAAAATCATCGTCATAGCCAGGATCGTCACCACCCGGGTTGGCTGCTGAAATTGGCAATAACCAGTTTTGCCATAGCGCAATCTGCGTTTGTGCCTGTTCCATCAGTTGCTGTTGTTCATCTGTCGAATCCGCACTGGCGGCCAGTAGACGATTCAGAGCGCTCATTCTTCTTCCTCTGAGGAAAGCTTGCTGCTAACAATAAAAATTGCTTCGGGTAGTTCAAAATCGCGGAGTTTGAGTAATGCAAGGGGACCTTCACCCGCTTCCGTGCGCAGGGTATAGTTCAGCGGCAATCCATCTTGCGCAGTCCAGCGCAGGTTAAAACCGCTGCTCACGCCAGCATTATCAGTTATCTCCGCTTTCTCAAGCAGTCTTATCCAGCCCCAGGTACCGGGGTTATCTGAGTAGATTCGGGTTCCCGTATTCGTGCTCACCCAGCTTAGGGTTGCTCCTGACGCTTGCGTATCGGCAGGCCAGACAACGTTTTTCCACGTAGGCATCTGATTAACGTAGGTGAGTTTCTGGCCATCCAGCACGAGGTCTGTCTGCATCACATCCCGTGCTGTTCCAGGACGCAGTTCAAAACGAATCCCGGCTTCTCCACGAATAAAAGCGACATCCGCAATTTGACTGAGCTGGTCCATCGCCTCGAGGAACGCAGGATTAAATACCAGTCCCTGAGCATTCACCGTGTCGGCAACCCAGTGACTTCCCTGTTTATGCAGCACACCGCTTAAATGACTTTCGAGAAAATGCTGAATTCGGCCATTATCGCTTCGCAGATATTGCGCCAGCAGCGGCAGGGAAGCCTCGCTGCCGACATCACGGAACGGATAACGTCCACCGAATGCGCTGTTCCAGTCATTCACAATCAGCGCCTTCCATTGCGCATTCAGACCCGCCGCGGTTGGCTGCAACACCTGCTGCCATGACTGCTCCAGCGGCTGAACAAACATTGTTTGACCAAATCCACTCCATGCTTGCCCCAGACTGGCAGCCACCAGATTTCCATAGTCACGCGTGGTAGTGAGATCAACGGTTTTGCCCTGAAATACCGTCTGCGCCAGGGCCTGACTCATTCCCTGCGGATCGGCAGCGTTAGTAATCTGCTGGAGTTTCAGCCTGACCTGCGTTACCCGGGTCAGGTAGGTTTGCAGACTCAGATGGCTGATATCCTGCCCAGCCGATTGCTCATCCATCAATGCCAGGATTGGCGAGAAGGTACTCGCCATAGGACCTTCTTCCCGTGCATGCTGGTCAATGGTCTGATTCTCTTTGGTGTTAAACAGATCCTTTGCCGACTTCACCAGTGAGTCCGACAACGCTTCCCCGGTTAACCCTGTACGTCCCTGAACGGCGAGCGTATTCATTAACGCAACCAGAGGAGACTGACGGATATCTGCAATCAACGTGAGTTGATCGATGGCATCACTCAGCGTTTGGGTGCGCTTCCAGCGAATACTGTTGAGAAAATCCAGCCAGTTGTCGGCAAAATCCATAAAGTAACGCTCGCTAAGACGCGCCTTTAACGCCTGTGGAGAGAGAGGGTCGCTTGCAGAGTGCGTTTCATCCCCCAGCACCTGATCCATCTCTTCACGGCGGTTGCTTACGATTTTTTCTATGGCGGGCAAAACCTCCTCTTCCCAGGCTTGGCGGGTATACACGCCAGCAACCGAACTCCGGGTATAAAATACCTGGTCTGCCCGAGTATCGCCGGTCATGTCCTCCAGACGAAGATCGGTGTAATGCGGAGTCACCTGTTCAATGATTTTCTGATACAGGGCGGCTTCGCCATTGCGGATCCCCATCTGACGAATTAACAGCGTTCGCACCTGGCTAATAAGATTTTTATCGGCCGCTATTTTCCATTCAGGATGCGCCTGAAGGTTTTCTCCCCAGAATTGCCAGAGCCCCGGCCCAACGCCTTGCCATGATGCGCGCGAAATGCCTGCGCGCTCTGGCCAGTCTTGCATCAGCGCCTGACTAAAAAATGACGCCTCCATCTGTTCGGGCCGGGAGAGCATCAGATACATTTTCAACTGGTTGTAGGCGATCTTTGCCCGAGCTGCAAACTGCGGGCTATCCGGTGCCAGTCTCGTTAACGCCGTCAATTCCTGAGTGAGATGTTGTGCGGCTTCATCACGCAGTAGTGGAATAGCAATACGCGTATAACGCGGCCATAGGGCATCCAGCAGAGCATCATTTTGGCTCAAGCCAAAGCGGTAATACCACGGCACGCCATTCTGCTGACGCCAGCGAAGCATGCCCGGCGTTTGCTGAAGAGCGGATAGCGCCGTAAGACGCTCGGCGAGCGGTTTATCCGGACCGCCGGCCAGTCTCGCCTGGTCCTGGCTTTCGGTGATCATATTGCGATTAGCCAGGAAAGAAACCGCCATTCCCGCGCCCCATAGCAGCATCAAACCGGCTGTACCGACTGCCAGCACTCGAATCCCTGAACGGCCTGTGCGTTGTGCCTTTAGCTCCGCAGGTAACGCAGGGAGTGAATCAAGCAACGCGCGCCAACGCTCATCACGCGTCCAGGCATGCGCAACGCGCGATGGGGTACTTTCCGCATACTGGCTCAAGATTACCGCCGCCAGCGGCAGGGGCCGATGCGGGCTGAAAAAAGTGGTCAACGAGTCGCTGATGGCTTCTGCATTAGGCATCAGCAAATTAGCCATTTTCAGTAAAAAGTTATCGCGGATATTTCGCGTAACCTGCTGCGTGCCCTGCTCCGCCATGTGCATTGCCAACGAGGTCAACTGCGAACGACATAAAGCCGTGGTGCATTTTGAAGGGAACATACACGTCGCAGAGTGTAAGGTTACGTTATCCGGTACAAATTGAGTGCCATGCAGCGACCAGAGGTATAACGGCACTCGCCAGCGAAGCGTGGTAAAAACCGCCAGAAGATGGCGGGCGGCCTCATCCATTTGCTGTGAAGTTAAGGGCACAACAGGGGCTGATTGAAGCAAGGCATCATGTTGCTGAAAAGTATGGGTTACCCATACAACCCCATCCAGCGGGCGCCGATGCAGTTTGCGTATCGTATCAAACAGCGAGACATCTGGCGTTGCAGTGAGCTTGCCTCCCCAGATTAACACCACGCCATCCCCTTCAACCCAGCGCTGGGAGGTGAGTTCAGGTACCAGTTGATCAACCTGAGGGGCATCCCCCATCACCAGCAGGATACGCGTTTTGGCGCGCCAGCGGCGACCGTAGTTATCTTTAAGTACATCACGAATTTCCCCCCCCCGTATATTCCCAGAGAGTGTTTCCTCTATTCGGGATTCATTTTCAGGATAAACTCCGTCGTTTTCCTCTTTTGCGCGAAACAGGTGCTCCCTTGCATAAATCTTGATGTGCGGATACAGGCGAATCAAAATAATTAAAATTACCGTTGCTACAACTAAGAGAAATTTCTTCGTAGATGAATCTGCGCCCAGATACTCACCAAAGCGATTCGCCAGCCATGATAATCCCGCCAGGATTACCAAAAACAAAACAGCCTGACTTCCCCTACTCCACAGATGGCTTGTCGTATTCATTATCACTCCAGGGTAAAACGGTACAGATATATGGCTGTTGTTCCTGAACAGAAACGATCAAATATGATGCTGAGTGATGCTTTGACATATCAGCGGTCACACCAGCACATAGCCAACCGGAAAATGGACCGGGGATCCCCATAAATCGTTCAAGAACGATAGTGCTTTCAACCTGCCAATAAATACCATTGTCATGAGCAATTGGGTAAAGTTGCGTACTCAACGAAGCAATTGACTGGTAATCAGACACAATCGCCCTAGTTTTTTTCGCACTTACCTGTGTAGTAAAAAAAGTGGTTAATTCTTGCGGCAAACACGATTTATCCAAGGGCATTGGGCGCAATAAGCGACATTTGCCTTCAAAACCGTAATTGCGCGCAACATCATCACTGGCTAAAAGAAAAACAGCCATTCCATCAGAATATTTCTGATGCCCATTAAATTGCAAAATCAGAAAAAGATCGCTTCTGACTTCAGCATTTTTCAGGATCGTATCCAGTTGATAGAAAGGAAACTCCGTTTCTACCTGTACAGAGGAAGGTTGTGGCCTGCCAGGGAAACTTGTCTGCCAGATGCTATGAAAGTTATTTTGCAGTAAATGCCATTCTTCCGTTGAACCATCGGTGATAAGTGTTACATGCAAAGGAATAGCTGTCGGTAATATAGCAAGTGATTCAGCAATACTGTTAAGCAAAACAGTCACTGCATTGTCTTGATTTTTGACGCCAGGTAAATAGTCAATACGATGAGCTAAACCACATTTATTCTCAATATTTGTGGAATTATCTGCAATAAACGAAACGGTAATTGTCTCTGGTAACAATACGCAGCTATTCATCACGACAATAGAGCGCTGCCCCCAAGACTGCCATTCCCGCTGAGAAATTAATATTTCTTTTTGCAAAAATTCATAATATTCAAGTGCCCGCCCATATAAATACCCTCTAATACTAGCAATTATTAACCACAGGAATACTGGAAAAAGTGAAACCAGCCAGATATTGACATCATTAATAAAAAGCAGATGATCTGTTGCATGCAATACAAAAAGTAAGATACTTACTATTGCTGATAATATTCCGACCAGTGTCCATCGCCAGAGAGAAAGAGATTCAGGAGCTACGGGCGTGATAATTCTATGGCGTTCCCAGCCCATGATTTCATCCTATTGATGCTTCCGGCGCACTTGAAATAACCTGACATCCACACAGACTATGGCATCCATCGACAACTATCGGTTTACCATCAGAAAACCATTCTGGCGAACCTTCAATAATTGGATTAATACCATGGAATGGTATCGGGCAACTGACCATGTCCCCCAGAAGTGCCACCGTTTTTCCCTGAATAAACATCGTGGAAGATGCAGATATTACACTTCCACCATGAGTTGTTTTATCGCCTAGCAAAACAAAACCTTTTGACATAATTAACCTCCTAATAAAATGTTCGTTTAATAATCACACCAATCGTTTAATATAATGATTGTATGTTGGAACTACTCTAAACATTGAAGGACTAGCAATGTTTGGCATAATCCTTGGCTAAATTAATTATTAAATTTTTTGGCAAATCTAAATCTATCTCTACTGAGTGTTAGTTTGCCGATGCCTTGCGTTCACTACTGATTTTCTGCAGCCGTTCGAAATCAGGTTCAGCTTCACCAAGCTCGACCGAACCATCCGGATAAACAAGTTTTATCTGTTCACCATGTCCCCAGGTTAAAGGATCTATCCAATTAACCACTTCATTAAAATGTATAACCGGCCTGAAAATGACACGTTCAATATCGCTATCAAGCCTGTATGCATAGAAATTTTTCCGTCCTGTAAATGAAAATTTCACCAGATTTCCGACTAAATGGTTTTCCTTTTTCGAGGGTAAAATTCCTCGTTAATTATTTTATTCCTCCCTGGCTGAGGTTGAGATCGTCCATTTGTAGCCCGGGGATAATGTTCATCAAACACAAACGTGATTCTTTCAAAGATCGTGTCATCAATTCCCTCAAGAATTTTACTGCCTTTTTTATACTTCAGTTTAAATTCAACATTACTCAGTTTCCAGTCACAGTACCAGCCCTTTCCACCGGCACCGTGACGCTATAAATATTACTGTTCTTTTCCCGCTCCGGCTCATAGGTAGTGACACTGGAATCATCATCATAGTGTTTTTTAAAATCACCATCACGCCGGGTGCGCTGGCATTTATGTGAGCGGTAGGTCACGGAGAACCACGGTTTCTCAAGAAGGTCCGGCGTATCCATTGCTATAGTGACCTTTCTGACATCGGATGAATAAATTATCGTCGCATCCGGACAGCAGTAGACAAAATACGGGGAGAAATAGAAATTTATTGTGTTTTATTTTTATATAAGTACGTAGATTTTTCATAAATGACATATTCCCCGGTTACCCTGAGGTGAATTATAATGGTTACGTTTGCTTCAGAAGATAAGATACAGTCATTAACTTATTCTGGTAAAATTTCTCATGCTTGAATATTGCATTAATTACTTGTTTGTTGGCGCTCGCGCCTGATCTTCTGCAGTCGTTCAAAATCAGGTTCAGTTTCACCAAAATCGACTGAACCATCCGGATAAAGCAGTTTTACCTGTTCGCCATGCCCCCATGTTAAAGGATCTATCCAGGTAACCACTTCATTAAAATGTATAGTTGGCTTAAAAATAATATATTCAACATCACGTTCAAAATTGTATGTATAAAAAAAACTTCGACCAGTAAACCTTAATTCATTAAAACCCCCAACGATATGATGTTCAATCTTAAATGGGTAAATATCTTCATTAATTACTTCCCTTCTACCATACCTACTGTCAGATAATCCATTCGTTGCACCAGGCTGATGATCATCAAATCGGAATATTATTCTTTTAAAGGCCGAATCCTGTTTTCCATCATAAAATTTATTCCCTTTTTTATACTTCAGCTTAAATTCAACATTACTCAGTTTCCAGTCACAGTACCAGCCCTTTTCCACCGGCACCGTGACACTATAAATATTACTGTTCTTTTCCCGCTCCGGCTCATAGGTAGTGACACTGGAATTATCTTCATAGTGTTTTTTAAAATCACCATCACGCCGGGTACGCTGGCATTTATGTGAACGGTAGGTCACGGAGAACCACGGTTTCTCAAGAAGGTCCGGCGTATCCATTGCTATGGTGACTTTTCTGACATCGGAGAAAATGAAACTGCCGTCACATCCAGAAAGAACTAAGAATAGCAAAGGAGACAAGAGAAGCTTAAAGTTCTTCATCTTCATCAGCGAATTTCTTAAATCGCAATAACGCATTATTCCCGCCCTCCGCAGACTGTGATATTAATAATGTGCCTGACATTTCTTCTTGAATTTTGCTAAAAAGCAAATTCCTCTGTCTTTCATCCTCACAGACAGTTACCGGACCTTTGTAAGGTTCAATACGGTTAATAAACCTTTCTCTCTTTCTTTTTCTCTGCATTTCCCTGTCTGGATCGCATAATTCAAGCAACTGATTATTTAAGAATGGGATATATTTATCACCCATCAAGTGATGCATGGGGTTAATAAACGAATCCTGGTGCGGATTAGCGTTTGGTGGAAACAGCTTGGTATATTGAGACTGGAGTTTCTCGGCCTGATAATATGTTCCTGAATCTAATGCCGGAACAAGATAGAACTTGCTGCTGTCACACCGTGCAATCAAAGGACGAAACATTAAATCCGAGCTCTATTTTTCCGTTACTGGTGGCATATCCTACATTTTACCCAGCCACAGGCAGTAGTCTTTGGCCATCTGCCAGGGAACGCTGAGGGACACATCATCCGCCAGTAACTTACCACCAAATGTATAGGTTAGCTTTTTGCTATGGGTGATTTTTATATAATCATTATAGGTAACCTTATATTTGCCGATCATAAAGTCACTCAGCTTGACCATATGCAGATATTTATCATCCTGGTTCATGCTGAAGGGCAGTTTTTCCCCAATCAGCGGACCGAAGTCCCCCATTAAAAACTCACCGCCTGCAATGGGTACCATATTATCCAGCGCATGCGTGTGTTGCTGGCTTTCAGCACTGTTGCTGTTATCGCAGCCATTACAAAATGTTATTGTTACTAATAGTGCGGTGCAGTATTTTTTATTTAATATCATATATCTTAATTAAACTATTCTGGTCTGTCCATCATCAATCATTGGGTCATGTGTCTGTTGCTGGTCAACCAACGCTAAATACTGATCCATTAATTTATCGGGTATAAATATCATCACTAACAGTACTACTTGGTTTTGTTTTATAGGAAATTAAACCTTGTTCATAAATATCCTGCCAAGGTTTGCCTAATTACCTCACAAGTTTTTCGACGTCAATGTTCATTTGCCACCAAGCCGTTTTTTCTCCAGCGCAACCTGAATCTCCTTTGCTCGAACCAGTGGATAAAAAGTCACACTCTCTACAAAGAGTTCTTTATTATAACTAAATGAAGCAACTATATCTTGGTCAGGAGATAATAATGGATAAAATTCCTTTACCCCCCTATAGAGAGTCATAACCACTTTCACGTCAACATAAATCATCGGTAGCCCGAATCGTGCCCGCACCCACTGCTGCGTCATCACAGGCTCCAGACCAAATGGCATCGGATTAGGAAAAAGCCAGTCGGTTTTCCCTTCATCCTCTAATCTTAGCGATATTTCTTTAAACTCCATATCAGGTTTATTATCAAAGACCAAAAATAGTCCTTCACGTTTCATTTCTAATATAGCTTCATCATCATCAATGGCACGGTATGGTTTAGTTTTATAGGGAATTAAATCTTTTTTCAAAAATCTCCAGGTACGGCTTACCTAACTGTTTTATCAATTCTTCAACGTCAATATTCATTTAATATAACCCGTTTGTCGGTTTAGCTCATATAGTCTGGCTCTGATCGATTCGCTTTTTTCATCACTCATGCCATATTCACTCTTAAGACACTTCGCATTAGTATCCCAGTTGGCATTGACGGCACCTTCTAAGCTACTGGCGTCCAGATCCTTTTGTGTTAATACCTCACCATTTTCCATCTCAACATTCTGATTATTCCGCCCACCGTAGGTCTTACTGTATTTTTTGTGTACGGCTTTCGGAATCACAACCGCTGCGGCCTTATCAACCATTTTTTCGATAATTTCTCTGGATTCATCAGGATACAATTTTTTTAAGTGTATACGAACTGCCGCCTTAGATGGAATATGATCTACTTCATATAATCCCTGCCTTGAACGCCCTTTAAAATTTTCATAATAGTCAACCTCATACTCTTCCACAGGGGCTTTTTGAAAATACACATAAATCGCCAATACAACCCCCATCGGGTCAATAATGATAAAGTCATTGAAATCCCGGTCTTCGATAGGAAATGTTTCAATATTTGGCCCCAGCTCCTCCGGGATCGGCGTTCCTGGTACGGGGGGTAACGATTCAGGTGCAGGGTTAGGCAATCCCCAAATACCCCGAGAGTCTGGGACTGGTGTAGGTGGCGTGGAATAACCGCCAGTTTTACCATCATG
>NZ_JAOWDD010000040.1:325105-326604 GCF_030336655.1 Citrobacter sp. Cb041
ATACGAAAACGTACACGTGTGCGGGCTTTCCCGTTTTGTTGAGCAATTTTCCGGAGATCATATTCTGAGATATAATCTTGACGGGTGACGGTGACGGTCTGACGGGTGTATGCACCAATCAGCATTTGCCCGTGGCTCAGGTTATGGTAGAGCTTGTCGCCACGTATACTCTGCAGCATTTCCGTCTCACCTTCATTCAGCCCTTTCGAATAGAATATAGCTAACAAGAAAATTACCAATGGGTTTTAATAGCCGTATTTTTTGTCAGATAATCCACTTCCTTTTTGATTATATATCTACACCCTCCCTCCGGAGCTTCTCAACCCTTGCCTGAATATCCCTGGCATGATCGATTGAATAGAAAACAATTGTCTCAACAAAAAGATAAGAATTATAGAAAAACTGGACAGCAATATTCTGATTAGGGGGCAATAAAGGATATATCTCAGTAGCGCCACGACTGATTATTCCATCAGGTTTGGGTTTTCCATAAATCATTGGGTTCCCTAAATGCGTACGAACCCATTTCTGAGTCATTACAGGTTCTAAATTAAACGGCATTTTATTCGGAAAAATCCAGTCCGTTTTTTCTTCATCTTCGAGAATCAATGCAATTTGACGAATCTTTTTATCTTCAGTGTTTTCAAATGTTAAATGAAGCCCCTCATCTTGCTCTAGATTTATATAAGCATCATCCTCATCCTTGTCTTCATCTCCTGGTTTTATTTTATAGGGGATTAGGTTTTTATCATAAATATCCTGATAACGCTCCCCTAGTTGCTTGATTAATGCTTCAACATTAATAGTCATTTATACCACCCTTTAGCAACGTTTAACTCATGAATTCTTGCTCTCATGGGGTCCACCTCTGATTCAGGTAAACCATATTTACTAACAAGTTCTTTTGACAATGCATTCCAGTTAGAATCTACTGCAGATCTTAAGTCTTGACTATCGTGCTCACTCCTTTTCGTGACATCTCCATAGTCGTTAGTGACTTTCGTATGTTGACGTCCGCCATATGTTTCACTGTCCTGCTGATGCGCTTTTTGTTTTATTACTATGGCGGCTATATCAGACATTTTTTTCCTAATATTAACGGGTGCTGCTAAAGGGTCATCATTCAAAATTTTTTGTTTACAAGCTGCCTGAGATGGAAGGTGGTCAAATTCAACTTTACTCCCATCTTTATCCACATTTAAGTACTTTTCACGTAATTTTCCATAATAGTCTATTTCAAATTCAACAGCAGGCACTTTTTCTTTCTTAAAGTAAACATAAATTGCTGGTACTGCCCCCATCGGGTCAACGATGATAAAGTCATTGAAATCCCGGTCTTCAATAGGCAGCGTTTCAATATTTGGCCCCTTCTCCTCCGCGATCGGCGTTCCCGGTACGGGGGGTAACGATTCAGGTGCCGGGTTAGGCAATCCCCAAATACCCCGAGAGTCTGGGACTGGTGTAGGTGGCGTGGAATAACCGCCAGTTTTACCATCATG
>NZ_JAOWDD010000040.1:326689-498302 GCF_030336655.1 Citrobacter sp. Cb041
ATACGAAAACGTACACGTGTGCGGGCTTTCCCGTTTTGTTGAGCAATTTTCCGGAGATCATATTCTGAGATATAATCTTGCCGGGTGACGGTGACGGTCTGACGGGTGTATGCACCAATCAGCATTTGTCCGTGGCTCAGGTTATGGTAGAGCTGGTCGCCACGTATACTCTGCAGCATTTCCGTCTCACCTGCATTCAGCCCTTTCGAATAGAACATGGCGAATAATGCAACAGTCAGGGGCGTCGGTGCTGACAGCACCCGCGAACCTACAGCGGCACCTTCTCCCAAACCCGCGGTTGTAACCTCCCCCAGCGTTGTTGCTGTCGTCCCGGCATAATAACCGCTCATGGAGGCTGCCAGCGCCAGTGACTCAAAAAAGACCTGTGCGGGTTTGCGCTCAACAACCGGTTCTTTTGCCGTTGACGATGTTTTGCCCTCACCGGTTCCCAGTATCTGTGCCATCACAGCTTTCTCCCTTCCATGGTTTACAGTAGTTCTACTTTCAGTGATTCAGGCAATGCGGTATAAACACTGGCCGTTTTCCCTTCTGCATCAGTTCGCCCTTCAAATATCTGCCCCTTTTCAGTGGTTATCCGGTAACGGGCAAATGGCACAATGTCACCGGTCTTCTGATCTCTGATCGTAAAACGCTCTTCGAACCCTTTAGGCAACTCTATCGGTGGTATACGAAAATCCGTCGTACTCATTTTCTGCACGCTGATAGATTTGAGCAGAATATTTTTCGGACAGCCTATCTCCACATTTCCGCCACTGAGTTTGATATAGGCTCCACCACAGTTCAGCACCAGCTCATCGGCTGCCGTCACTAACACTTTGCCCTCCACGCTTGTGACGGTAATGTCCTTTTTCGCCACCGCGTCTATGCCGTCATCCTGAGCCTGTATTTCAACCTTCCCCTTTGCGGCAAATAAACGTATACCCAGTTTCAGGGCCAGCAGACTGATGGCTTCCCCCGCCACGGCAGTAAATTTCTTCATCACGCTGATATCGGTATTCCCCCCCGCGACCAGCCCCACGCTTTCACTGCCGGACGATAGACGCACTGACTTCGGACTACTGATGCTGATATGCTCAGGTGCATTGAGCACAATCCCTGGCTGAGTAAGATTGTTTAACGCTATATTCAGTGCCTTTGCTGTATCTGAGTCTGCCGGCCACGCCTGTGCGATACTGGCAGCATTCGCCAGGGCATCACTCACAGAAAGCGCCTGAACCATTTGCGCGGCAGCATTTTTCATCTCCAGCATCCCGTCCGAAGCTTCACTCTGCCTGTCGGAGGTGATAAAAACTCCTTTACCACCGCGTACTGCCACCCAGTCGTCGGTGCGCAGCTCCGCGCCCTCTCCCCGCAGCGCGCGCTGCGCATCCACGTTATGCCCCAGGTTCAGCTGCGTCTTCCCGCCGTACTCAGTGCTGAGCTTGATGTGCTCCTCGCCCCGTTTGTCCTCCATGCGCAATTTGTTATTGGCGGGCGTGCGGATGACGTTGCGGGTGTGGTTTGCCTCCGTCACGTGGTCAGGATGTCGGGAGTCATGCAGCGCATGGGCGATATAGGGCCGGTCCGGATCCCCTTCATGGAACGCCACCGCCACTTCTGTGCCCTGTATCAGCGGGAAGTGAATACCGTAGGTGTCGCCGCCATAGGGTTTGGCAAGGCGTACTGGCATACTTTCGTAGCCCTGTTGTTTATCATCACGATCCGCATCAAACTTAACCCAATAAAGCCCGCTCTGATTCAAATGAGCATATTCATCATTCTTTTTCGGGCTTGAAACACGTGCCATTAGCGTGCCGCTAATCACTGGCCGCGGTTTTAGTGGAGGTCTCCAACAGCGCGTTTCACTGTAAACGGTCGCCATCAACACCACTTGTAGTGCTTCCTTTCGGCTTGCGCTGAATGAAACCGCCGTAACCAGCAAGCTGTTACACACACTGGCAGGAAGCGTTGGGACAGGTGTGGATTCCGTAATATTCAGGACCTGAGCCGGGCTGAGGCTTACATCGGTTGATAATCCAGTGATTGTGGCTTGTGAGGAGAGATAACGCTCATGTTCCAGACGAGCCCAAAAATTCCCTGTCTCAGGCGATGGAGATACCTTATCACCCGTTTCAAGATGGCGCGGGCGATAGTGGTAAACATCCCCGTAAGTCACCCCGTCACCGTCACCGTAAGTCATATCGGCTTGTGCAGAAAATAATATTTTCTGTGCCTGACGATGGTTATAGTCCCCAGCAGTAACCGATGCCTGCACTGCAGACTGGTGGAACTGAATATCCCAGACTGAGTCGATACCATTGTCATTCATTCCGGAGGGACTATTCAGCGGTAATGTTTTGCCAAACTCCCATGCGCTTTGTTTGTCAGCAAAATAGATCACTTCAGTACCAGCATCAGGCTGAAGCCTGAAGAAGAAGAATATTCCCACTTCAGAGAGCAAACGTTCAATAAAAACCAGATCACTTTCGTGATACTGATTAATTTGCTCTCGTTTTGGATATTCCATTGCCAAATCAAAATTATATTCCCAGTCTTTTAAACCATGCTCCTGTAAAATTTGACTAACAACTTCCGGAACTGACATATTTATAAAAAAACGGTGCGTGCGAAATTGATTTTTCAACAACGCGACAAAAGGTTCAATGATTAACTGATAGGTTGCCTGGTCTTTTGAACCACTTATACGATGGAAAGATGTCACAATACCATGTACCACTTTTCGGGCAGTTAACTCACTTAACCTCCCTATTCCCATGATCAATGTAGTCGATTTTCTAAGTATCGACTCTGCTGCAATGTCTTTATCATGACTGGAAAAATGCACTACATATCGATACAGCGAACTCATTTCCTCCGTACCACTAAAATTAATAACATCCAGTACAGACTTGCATGAAGGGATATACAATTGATAACGGTTTATCGTATTTTCAGATATAAATAACATCCCACCACCCAGTGATTCAGACATTCCCATACATTTAACCCTTGTAATTTTATAAAGAGCTATTTTCAGAAAGTAAAAGCTACTCTCAACGCATTGTCTTTATTAAAACAACTATATCCGATTTCTTATTTGTGACAATGAAAAAAGTAAATCGAAGATTATCGCTAGATATCCAAAGCTCTTCCCTACCATTATCACTATAATCATAAAGATAAAAACCAAGACCTGTTAGATAATTACGAATAACTTCTGCATCACCACCGTGAAAAATAATAAGATTTGTTTCCCGAGTACTTCCCTCAGGAGAAATATATTCGAAATAATAATTATTTGAGATCCTTGGGGCCTGCTTGATATCAACATCTGTGTAGAAATAGTAATCAAAAAAATCACTTTCCCGATATTCTAATTTATCTGGCCAGGGTATTAAAAGAGGTGACAAGGAAATCAAAGCAATAGCCACCAGTAATATTTTATAGTAGCTCATTACCATTCACCTCGACAAAAATGAATAATAACCGCCATCCCCGCTGATCACTTGTACCCGACCAGAAGTGAAATCACTCCACGGTTGCACCCATGTCATAAACGAAGGCAAACTCCCTTTATAGGGTTTATGAACAGCACAATTATCCGACGGGTCTGGAAACAGTAATGGTAAAAATCCTTTATTCTTATAATTGCCTATCGGCCCATAAAAATCCCATCGATTCAGTGCTCGCTCTTTACTGACTAACCTTAGTCTTGACTGGTAATCTGAGGGAAGAATTGCCCTGTAGAAGCCTAAAAGATCAGAGGTAAGATCCTCTCCGCTAAAACCACTGTCGGTATACCAACTAAAACACCAATTAGCTTGCAAACTTTCAAACACGCGCGCCGTCGTCATCATCATGGCCAACGCAACGCTGTTTTTCTCACATGCAGATAAACCTTGTTTGATACGCCACTTAACAAACTTTCCTGTACCAAACTGGCGATGGTATACAAACATTTTTTGGCTATAAGTGACTTCATAATAACCATCACAGCCTGATTCACCTCGTTTTATATCTATCATCAGGTTTTTGATATCACTTCCCTGTGCATGGCCTATATCTATCCATCCCAATATTTCGCTATAAACAAGCCCTGTTTTACGAGTCGATGTCCACTCAGAAGGTTCAATAATATCGTTACGTTTACTCATTATTAAACTCCAGCATCATTAGCTCTTAACTCAAACTCAATACTACAAGTAGATCGGACAGAAAAATGGTAGAGAACGCTTAACTGCTCCAGCCCCTCAAAACGCACCACATCCAGTGCATACGGGCATGAAGGAATCGTTAAGCTGTAGCGGCTAAGCGTGGGCCGTGATGTTGTTAGTTCCATATTCATACGTTAACTCAGTTTAATAAAGAGAATTAGATTTAACATACTTAATTAACACACCTGAATTTATTAACATCTGGTATTAATAAAATATCTCAGCGCTCACACTCATTTCCATCCAGCCGTTTTCCAGCGCAGTGTGAATTTCTTTAGGATGTTCCAATAAATAAAAAGTCATTATTTATACAAATGAATATTTATTATAATTAAATGAGGCAGTAATATTTTGTTCTGGAACTGGTAATGTGTAAGCTACTGCCACTCCTATAAACCTTAGCTATAAATTTCTCGATACGGTTTACCAAGTTTCTTCACTAACATCCCCACATCAACATTCATCTAATATAACCCTGCCAGCACGACCAGCTCTTCAGACACATGGGTCTCCCACCGCGACCCACAGGGTATCTTCTGATGGGGATAATGTTCGGTTCCGCTCTAAAACGCAGCCCCATAACATCATCAATGGTGCAAAAATAAATATTTCTATATCATATTCCAATCTCTCGATAAAGTCATTAAACCATTAACGGATAGTTAATTTACAAAAGTTAAAAGGAAAAAAGAGATCTGTATTTATGGCATGATGAGCGATTGCCCTATCCTTCATCACTTTATAAACCCCTTCAAAAAGTCTATATCAGGAAAGCTTTCTGTTCGCGGTATAATCGTACCATCAGGATAAATCAACGTCCCATATACTCCCTCTTCCTTTACTTTAGGTCCTATACCTCTGACTATTTTATCTGCATGGAAATTGGGTTTAAAAACGATAGTACTAAAACCCAAAGCAGAATACATTTTGTCATAACGACCACTATAGAGCCATATTTGTTTCTCGTATTTACCTAAAAAAGACTCTGTAATAAATGGAAAATACTCATCTTTTATTACTCCATCATTACCTATTCTCTGATAACTCAATCTATTATTTAATGAAACATAGTCAAATAATAATTTTGTTCGTACAGAAATTACTGGGGTTAGCTGCTGGCCAAACTTCTGAGTGTTTTTATATGCAAGCTTGATATTAATAACCGATAAATGCCATTTGCATTGTCCCCCTCCATTCGTGGCTATTTTCGCTTCAAAAAAATCAGTTGCTTCATTTTTTTTGGTTAACGGTACTTCTACAGTGTTATAGCCTGGAACTTCCCAGGCCTTACCCGATGAATTATGCCGGGTATGCTTGCATCGTTCGGAGCGATAGCCCACCTCCAAAGGAAGCACTACAAGATCTTCTGGGACGTTGACTCCCACCGTGACCCATTGGGTATCTTCTGGTGGGGATAATGTTCGATTCCGCTCTGAAATGCAACCCGATAACATAATAACCAAGGTTAAAATAAAGCATTTTTCAATCATAGCTCAAACTCCTCAAGGTTAAGTGGTTTTATATATTCCAAGGCTTCATTTCCTCCCTTAACTCCACGCGTCATATCCAGCGTCGATGCGACTACATCATGAATTTCAATGAAAGCACTGTTTCTTGTAAACTCTTCCTTTGGAGAACTACTTTCATACATCTTCATTTGCTTTAAAAATTTCTCTCTTTTTATTTTCCTCATCATAGTCAATGTTGGCTGAGTACATTCTTTTAGTTGGTTATTAAGATAGCTCAAATATTGATCTGGCATGGAATGCCTACCAACGTTCGTCGCATGATCTAAATCATGGGTTAGTATAGGGAGGAAACCAGTCTTCTTTATCCATCTTTGTTAATAATTGGGTGAATCTTTTTTGTGCTTCACTAGCCTTTTGACTGGCCTCTAAAATAAGTTCAGGAACCAAATACAATCTGGTCTCGATGGGAAGTCGTTTACGAATCCTGTGGCATGAAGAAGGGTTGTTGGGTACCTTACACTCTTTCCATTCCGTCGTTTGCGTGGTGTTAAAAAATAAGGCAATACTTCCATGATGCCAAAAACAATCCCAAAACTTCACCCCTAGCGCTTGAGGCATGAGTTCTATTACCGACCAGAAAAAACCCAGCGTGCCACCTACTGGTCCCCATAAGTCATAAAACCAGTTATCGAGATTTGCATCAGGTGGAACGCTTGGGATGGTGTCAGTATCATTAACATGGCGGAAATGGGTGAGGTTTTTTAGATATTTAACGGCAGAAGCAGTTAATGTCCTGGGCATACCATATGTATATAGCAAAGGGTTAAGATCTCTTATTTCTGCACTGTGAATCAGTGCAAGCGAACCTCCCAGACTATGTCCGCAGATAAATAATTTTAATGCCATTCCATCCTCTTTTATCTCTTTAAACTCTAGAGGAAATTTTTCTTTTGCAATTTGATAAGCATCCAGAAAACCACCGTGAATCTTTCCTTCAGGAAGGAAATCAAAACATTCTACCGGCATAAAACTTGCGTCTGTCCATAAATCACTGAACTTACTCATCTCTGTACCACGCCAGGCCACGATCGCCTGCGTTTTCGTCGTAACATAAAATAGCTGAGTTTCCCCTTCCTCTTCATCTGCCGTATCCATAAAAATGGGTTTAGAATGCCGTTCACGAAAAGGGACATCGGTGACAATAGCAGGGAATCGATGTTTGCCATCTTCAAAAACAGGAATAGACGACAGATCCAGACATTGAATACAAAAGAATCCATATACCGAATTGCGATCAGTCTCTGAGTCATAACTGTAAGCCAAATCGGCCATAATACCCAAGTTATAAGCATTGGTCAGAGAGTAACTCGCTGTGTGATGTAAGATTAATGTCCATGCCCGAAATGGACAAATTTCGATCATTGTACGTTTATTAAGATCCGCCACATGAACGGTAACGCCTTTATACGTTTTATCCAGAGGGAAATGAAAATCTGGTAGAACGATTCCATCCCATTTATCTAATTTTGGTCTGACATTGCAGAGTTGTCCAACTTTGACATATTGGTATCCATAGTTATTCTCAGATGAGCGTTTTTTGACCTTTGAATTAACCCCCTCTCTTTCAAATCGTAAGGCCCGGTTCTCCATCTCATCAACCAAAGGCTGAGACTGGACTTTTAATGTCAAAGGTAATGGATGTATATCTTTAATCTTTATAATTCCATTAGCATCACTATAGCCAGTATAGCGAGGAATCAAACCGCACCTTGTAGCCTCGTTTTCGGCAAACCACTCCATATTGGCTACGACATCCCCTAATTCGTCCACTAACTGGAACTCCACCCAATCGAATGCCTCGTTTTCTATAAAAAAATCAGGGTATTTGCACTGAGTAGATGTTGTCACTTTTGTCATAATTAGAATTCCTTTTCGTTACTTTAAGTTAAGAACATCTGAGATGGGATAAGCATGATCTGCCGAATACACAGTCAGATGACTGGGATGAATTCCAACTCCTGTCATTTATAATGACATTGTGTAAATCACGAATATGACATCCTAGTCATAACTCTTGAGACGGAGATACTTTTCGTATAATTATTTCTATCGCTGACTATCTTTTTCTAAAAAAAGCCATTATTGTACATATCGCTTAAGTATTTGCTGCATTCGCGCAGCCCTTTTCCAAGACACTTTGGAGATAAGAATAGGCTGATTTATAATTCCGTTCGAGATAATAAAAATCACCTACATAACATTGTGCAGATCCTTCTCCTCAATCTGCTACTTTTTTTTCAGCCAGACTGTAGCTTCCAGTTTATTTACTGGAACGCCTTGCCCATATAAATACATAGTGCCCGCCATTCCCTTTCAAGCCAGAATAGCCTGTTCCGTTTTTCTTTCTGTACCAGATTGGATATCATGCAAGGCGCATTTTTTAAACTAAAGAAGAGCATTTTTATAATCCTCTTTCTCAAAATAAAGCCTGCCTACTGTACCTTCAGCAAGAGGATCACCATCACTTGCCGCAAGTTTATACCATTTTAAGGACTCATTATAATTTGCCCGAACACCATAGCCATATTGATACATAAAGCCAAGATTACCCTGAGCCTTATGATCACCTGACTCAGACATTGCCTCTAGCATTCTTACATCATAACTCTTACACGATACAATAAAAAACAGAAAGAAGTGCAACAAAAAATCTATTAACATTATTACAGTTCATACTCTCACCTCACAAACCACGTTTTATGAATTACTTTTTTTTACTTGTTCTATTTTTAGCTTTGTTAGGGTTGCCGTATATATTGGCATTGTTTTGCCATCTTGATCTGACACACCTTCATAAACATCGCCTTCACCAGTGGTAATCCGATATTGAGAAAAAGGGACTGGCTTACCTGTTTCTTTATTTTTAACTGTAAAACCTTCACAAAACCCGTGGGGTAATTCCTCTGTAGGAGTATTCAAACTTGTAACCCCCAATTTCTGCACATTCAGCGACTTCAGCAGGATATTCTTCGGGCATCCAAGTTCAATTGCTCCCCCTTTCAGCCGGATATACGCTCCGCCACAGTTCAGCAAGAGCTCCTCGCTCGCATTCACGGTGATTTTCCCCTCTGTGCTGCTTACCGTAATATCGTTCTTCGCCGTCACACCCATTTCATCGTCCTGGGCCTGAATATCCACTTTTCCCTTTGCCGCATACAGCTGCATTCCCTGTTCCTGTGCGTACAGACTCACCGTATCGCTCGCCGCCACCGTAAACGACCTGCCGGTGCTGATATCTGTATTGTGCCCCGACATTATTCCCACGCTGTCCGTTCCAGACGACACCCGCACGGCCTTCGCACTCATCATCCCTACGCCCGCAGGCGCATGCAGAATAAGACCCGGCTGAGCCAGTTCCTCCAGTGCATCATTCAGCGCCTGCTGGCTCGCTGTGTCTCCTGCAGTTGCCTTTGCCGTCTCCGCTGACCTCTGCAGGCTCCTTGCCAGCGACAACGCCTGCTCAAGTTGACGTATCACACCGTCCATCTCCAGCATCCGGTCCACGGCTTCCGCCTGCATCTCTGCCGTTATCAGAACCCCTTTACCGCCGCGTACCGCCACCCAGTCGTCGGTGCGCAGCTCCGCGCCCTCTCCCCGCATCACGCGCTGCGCATCCACGTTATGCCCCAGGTTCAGCTGCGTCTTCCCGCCGTACTCGGTGCTGAGCTTGATGTGCTCCTCGCCCCGTTTGTCCTCCATGCGCAATTTGTTATTGGCGGGCGTGCGGATGACGTTACGGGTGTGGTTTGCCTCCGTCACGTGGTCAGGATGTCGGGAGTCATGCAGCGCATGGGCGATATAAGGCCGGTCCGGATCCCCTTCATGGAACGCCACCGCCACTTCTGTGCCCTGTATCAGCGGGAAGTGAATACCGTAGGTGTCGCCGCCATAGGGTTTGGCAAGGCGCAGCAGCATGCTCTCGTAACCCTGCTGTTTGCTGTCCTGGTCGGCATCAAACTTCACACGATACAATCCCTCCGCCGTCTGATGCGCGTAGATATCCCCGCTCTTCGGGCTGCTGACCCGTGCCGTCAGGGTGCCGCTGACCTTTGGTCTTGCCTTCAGCGCCGGACGCCAGCACTGCGTCTCACTGTACGGTACCGCCGCCAGCGTCACCCTCAGCGCATCTTTCCTGCTGCCGCTGAACCCGGTCCGGATGACCACCACCGGCTGCTGCAACACGCCCGGCAACGTCGATGGCACGCTGCTGTCCGTTATCGTCAGCACCTGTCCTGGACGTAACCCCGCATCCGTGCTGACTCCCGTTATCAGCGTTTGCTCCGCCAGAAAACGCTCATGATCCAGTCGCGCCCAGAAGTTTCCGGTTTCCGGTGCCGAGCCGGATGCGTCACCTGTCTCAAGATGGCGTGGTTTATAGTGATACACCTCGCCATAACGCATTTCCTCGCCTTCGCCACCGGTGATATCCGCCCTCGCCGACTGCAGCACCTTCTGCGCTTCGCGATGGTTATAGTCTTTTGTGGTCACTCCCGCCGGTGCCACCTGGTGCAGGATTTTCAGTCCCCAGACGGAGTCCGCCCCGCTGTCGCTCATTCCTGACGGGCTGTTCAGCGCCAGCCGTTTATCAAATTCATACGCGCTCTGCTGGTCTGCAAAATGCACCACTTCCGTCCGGGTGTCCGGCTGCAGCGTAAAGAAGTAAAATATCCCCACTTCAGCCAGCAGACGCTCAATAAACGCCAGGTCACTCTCCTGATACTGATTTATCTGCTCACGTTTCGGATAACTCTGCGTCAGCGTGAATTCATACTCCCAGCCGTGCAGGGCGTGCTCCTGCAGGATTTCACTCACCACTTCCGGAACTGATTTATTGATAAAAAAGCGGTGTGTGCGGAACTGTTTATCAAGCAGGGA
Source organism: Citrobacter sp. Cb041 (assembly GCF_030336655.1). NCBI lineage: Bacteria > Pseudomonadati > Pseudomonadota > Gammaproteobacteria > Enterobacterales > Enterobacteriaceae > Citrobacter > Citrobacter sp. Cb041. Next base: position 337,308 of record NZ_JAOWDD010000040.1, read on the forward strand.
AAGATAAGGCGTTAACGTAATATGATATCTTGATTCATCGGCAGAACCAGATAACCGCTAAAAATCAGTTATCACACCATGAACTATTTTTTGCGTCGTCATAGATGCCAGCTTGCCAGCATCCATCGTCAATGTTGCCATCTGACGCAAGAGCTGATTTGCCTGAATATCCTTATCCGCACTGGTAAATAAAATATCATAGTAATAATTCCGACTCAGTCCTTCAGAGCCACTGAAATCCTCTACATCCAGAGCAGAAGAGCAAGAAGAAATAGATAAAAAATATCGATTAAGCGTAGTTATCACTGCTTGCTGAGACTTATCCATAAGATTAACTCCTTTCAACACTCAAAATTTCTCGATGTTAAAAATCACTTATCCATCGCAGAATAAGGTCTGGCTATTTCCATATCGGTAAGATGGATGTTAAAAATGCGACCATTAGAGAATTCAACCCCACTAACAATACTTCGCGGCCTGTCACTTGAATAAGGAATCCCTAACGTATACGTAACTACAAACTGCCCACTATCTGGAAAAATATAAACATCTGGTGTTATGCACCATTTATTTTCAAGAAGAATTAGTGGTGGATTTAGAATAAATTTCTCGTTACCAAAATCAGCACCTCTACGAGTAACCGTAATGATACTTGGTTGGTATTTCTCAGAGTCCTTCACCCAGAAGCAGATATTATTTCCAATCACGCTAACCACGGCTTCCTCATCAGTAAATGCTCTGTCACCATATCCAGGGCAACCAGAAAGAATTACCAGGCAGCAACTCAGCAGACTGAAAGTAAAAAATGCTCTATTTTTTATCACCAAGGGAATCCTCGAAGGGTGTTTTTATACGCGTCTCGAATCACGCTTTTATGAACATCCCCATCTAAAGTCACAATATGCTTCAAACGCATATTTAACCAAGCGTAGTACCCTGCATTTTGCATTATAAAATTGTCTGCAATGATTTGGGCCTGCTGTTCCAAGGGATATTCACTTAGAAGCCGCCCATCCAATTTATACCGATAACTGACTAGCCAACTCACCAATCCTCTACAGATAACATTCATGCCTTTTTCTCGTTGCCAGACATGACTCATTTCATGGATAAATAAGTGTTGATAATGGGGTAATGTCTGAGAAAAATCTTCACGATACTGTTCACGAAAGTAAATCTCACCGTCAGGAGCCATTGCCGTATTCAAATCCTGTAGATTAAAAGGCAAATAGCTGTCCCTGTGGATCCACACTTTATGATACTGGATAGTTGAGAAAAATACGGTCTTTGCCAGTTCAATCTCCCCAGGTGTAAGCGTTCTGAGCCCCCCTTCCTTAATATTTTTAGTCACTCTTAAACTCCATCATGATGCCCTTGGAGTCATCCCAGCTAAGGTGCAACGAGTATGCTTTTTGCTGCCGGGAAAGATACGTTAACAACTGCTGGCTGAGCACTGGCAAGATTTGTTGATTCAGCAGGCTATCAATATTCCTCGCCCCCGTATCCGGTAGCAGAAAAGCGGCTGTCAGGGCATCAAAAAGGTTCTCAGATATCGTCGTAGTGATGCCGTAGTGACGCAGTAATCGCTGTCTAACTTGATCCAGTTTCATTTGTACAATCGTACGTAACGCAGGTTCACTGAGCGGATGGTAGATAATAGTCTGGAAGCGGGCCAGTAGCGCCGGCTGGAAATGATCGCGCAAGAGGGGGCGCAGCAGCTCGTGCAGATCGGACTCCGTGGTTTCCGGCTGTTCTTCCAGCATCTGCATCACAGCGTCGCCGCCAAGATTGGAAGTCATCAAAATAACGGTGTTGCGAAAATCAATTTCTCGGCCTTCACCATCTCGCATGAAACCGCGGTCAAATACCTGGTAAAACAGGTTTATGACGTCGCGATGCGCTTTTTCTACTTCATCCAGCAATACCACGCTATAGGGGCGTTTTCGCACTGCTTCAGTCAGGATCCCTCCCTGACCATAACCCACATACCCCGGAGGTGAGCCCTTGAGTTGGCTCACGGTGTGCGACTCCTGATACTCAGACAGATTAATCGTGATCAGCGATTTTTCACCGCCAAAGAGAATGTCAGCCAGGGCCAGCGCCGTCTCCGTTTTCCCGGTTCCGCTTGGTCCAGTTAGCAGAAAAACACCCTGTGGGCCGTTTTCCGGCGTAAGTCCTGTTTTTGATGCCCGCAACCGCTGTGCGATAGTATTTAGCGCGCAATCCTGCCCGACAACGCGGTTTCCCATCTGGGTTTCAAGCGTCAGCAAGTCTGTCTGGGAGTCCTTCATTAGTGAAGACAACGGTACACCGGTCCAGTCGGCGATCACCGTAGCAACTGTGCGCGCGTCTACATCCGGAAACAGTAAAGGATGGCCCTGCTGAAGCACACTAAGCTGCTGCTGCAATTCAATCGTTTCCGCCTGACGAGAAATATCACGGCGGCTGGTCAGCAGTTGCTCAGTGAGCGCTATTTCCTGGCCATACTGGGTTTCCAGTTCATCAAGCTCGACAAGCAGGCGATTTTCATGCTGTTCAATGCTGGCCAGCCTTTCATCATGCTGACCATTTCCTACTGCGAGGTCTGCAAGCAACGCCTGTTTTTCAATTTCAAGCGCGGTGATCTCCGACTTCAAGCGCGTAAGTGGTTCAGGAACGGTATCAAGGCACATCCGTACTCTTGCACCTGCGGTATCCAGCAGGTCGACGGCTTTGTCGGGTAATTGCCTCCCGGTAAGATAGCGGCGAGAGAGCAGAACAGCAGCTTTAACCGCTTCGTCGGTGATGTGAACGCCATGGTGTTCTGCATAGCGTGATTTCAGACCACGCAGCATTAAACAGGCAGTGTCATCATCCGGTTCATCCACTTTAACCATCTGAAAACGCCGCTCCAGCGCAGCATCACGTTCAAAATACTGTTTATATTCGCTCCATGTGGTCGCTGCGATGGTTCGCAATTCACCTCTGGCCAGAGCGGGTTTTAGCAGGTTGGCTGCATCAGCTCCCCCCGCCTGATTACCGGCCCCAATGATGGTGTGTGCTTCATCGATAAAGAGCAGAACAGGAGTTGGCGATTGCTGAACGGCATCAATGATATTTTTTAATCGCTGCTCAAACTCACCTTTCACTCCAGCACCTGCCTGCAACAGCCCAAGATCCAGCGTACGTAAGGTTACTGTTTTCAGGCTATCCGGCACGTTACCTTCAGCAATACGCAGCGCCAGCCCCTCCACCAAAGCGGTCTTGCCGACGCCGGGTTCCCCAACCAGAATTGGATTGTTTTTTCGACGACGAGATAGCACATCCACCATTTGCCGAATTTCATTATCACGACCAAATACCGGATCGATATCACCGGCACGCGCTTTCGCGGTCACGTCTAATGTAAATTTATCGAGCACACCTTGTAATGCGGGCGACAAAGTCGACTGGGCCAGATTTCGACCCGGTTCATCATCAGAGGTAAACTGCGCCAGAGCAGCCTCTTGCTGCCTTTCAGGACGTTCATCTGACTGGACATTTAATAGCGGCAGGAGCCGTTCCAGTTGAGTATGTCCTGCGCTCAGAAGAGGCCACAGGCCGTCACACTTCAGTAGCGAAGGCTTTCCCACCAGCGCCATCAGCAGATGCACACCACGTATCTGCGAATTTTCATCCGTTGCTGCACACAGCCACGCTTGTTGCATTAAAGAGAGGAGAACATCAGACAACTGCGGGCGGCTTTTTACGGAACGAGGCTGAACATCCAGATGCGCCAGCAGCGACTGCCAGAGATTGTCGATATCCCATTCATAACGACGTGCAATGACAGTAATATCGCCCTCTCCCTGTTCCAATAGCTTCAGTAACCAGTGTTCAGGAGTGATTTCTGCATGCGCACGCGTTTGACATAACGATGCCGCCGCTTCAAGCGCCTGAGCACAATAGGGGTTGAGACGTCGTAATAACACTGCTGACTGGTGTTCCATTTGCTTCCTGACTCCCTGTATTCAGGCACGCTACCGCCCGTGGCCGTAACCCAATGCCCATAAGGTAATAGTGACGTTGATACTCTCTGCTAAATCCCCGCGCCGGATACTCAGCAGAGGGCATAAAAAAACGGATGAGGAAATCCTCATCCGTTAGTGCGTTACGCGGTGGTACGCTCGTTCCAGGCGTCAGAATGGATAATGTTGCCATCCTTATACGTCCAGACGATCTTCTCGTAGCGCAGTTCAATCTGTTCCAGGTGGTTATGCTTCTCTTTAGCCGGATCTTTGATGTCGTACATCACAGGATTTACTTTCACCACTTTCACGTTATGCAGAGTGGTGTTGAAGTATTCCACTTCCTGACCAGCATCATTGATGCGATACCATTTGAACTCTGCCTGACGCAGGGTCTGACCAGTGGTTACAGCCTTGTACAGATACGGGCTGGAAGCATCGATTTCCTTAGTGAAAAGAAACGGGGTATGGATGCGCGTCCCGGTCAACTTACCGGTGTTGTTATCGGTAGGGATGTACAGGTTATGTTCCTGAGCCACTACTTCGATACTGCCCACACGGTCTTTCACATCAACAGAGCCCTTAATATCCGCACCGCCGTCGTCTTTCAGCCAAAGGTAGACTGGAATTGCCATAACTCTTTCTCCATTTTTACTTCGTTAATGCGTCACCGCCTTGCGGTGACGGTTCCTTCATGCCCGACACCCGACAGGCATCAGCCTGCGGTACCAGACTGATCTCTACACGGCGGTTGGCAGCCCTCCCCTCCGGCGTATCGTTGGTTTTGTAGGGACGTAATTCGCCGTAACCCTGAACAGCAAAACAGCTCTCCGCGACGTCACCGGTATCACGCATCCAGTCGCGAACAGATTCCGCGCGTTTGAGAGAGAGCTGCTGATTAGATTTATCGTCACCCACATCATCGGTATGCCCGGCGATGACTATCAGCCAACCGGGCTTGGCTTTGATATTGACCAAAGCTCGAATGAGTACTTTTGTTGAACCCGCTTTTAACGCCCATTCGCCCGTATCAAACAGCGACATACTGTCCAGTCGAACGGTATGCGGGGAGGCCACTTTCGGTTTTTCAGTTGGCAGCCAGTCGCTGATGGCGGCCTGCAAAGGCGGGATCAATCTCATCCCCTGATACAATCCCATTGAAAGAGAAAGGGGCTCACCACGCTGATACCAGCGATCAAGCCGCTGTGCATCACGACGAAGCTGTTCCTGGGCCTGAATCTTTGGCTCGGCAGGATTGCCAGTAAGATGGCGGTATAACATCAGATGATCGTTTGTGATCCTGATGAGATGTTGGTTATTGATAAAGCTGCACGTCATCGCCAGCCCGACAAAAATGCCGCATAGCAGACCGCTTACGCCCAGCGTTCGTTGAAATGCGGTCAGTGCCCGGCGGCGGGATAAAAAGGGCAACGCTAAATCAGGAAAAGGCAGCAGTACGGGCGCTGCTGATGCCGCAGGAGAAAGCGTTGTTTGAGCAGTGATATGCCGTTGCCACAGATTATTTTCGTAAACCGCTAATGAGGTGAAACACACAGCCCGTAAAGCAGAGAAAAGAGGCGGAGCATGGCGTTCGGTATCGCCTTGCACCTTCTTCAGCCAGCCCAGTAAATTATCTAACCACACTGCATGTGTTAGATGAGAATGGCGAGCCGGGCGCTCTTCCGAAGAGAAAGGTGCAAAGTCGTCTAATCCCGTAGCTGACTGCACCTCTGCATCCTGAGGGGTTCGAATAAACCAACGTACAGTCTCATTACATTGAGGAGAATTCAGCCAACAGCACAACCAAAACGGCGGTATACCTGATAACCAACGCCGGCTCTGGGTTACCACACGCCGCCAACTGAGTAGCATATGCTTAAGCGCATCTTCATCTTTATGCCGTTCCGGGGTCAATGCCAGCATCACGGACACGCGCATTAGAAGGCCCGGACGCTGCACAGCTATCTGACGAACCAGAGCAATAAAATGTTCCGGGGACTGGACAGATAAATACCAGCCCTGCGAACTCTCGCAAGAATCGCTACGTCCGGCAAACAATGGCTCATTGTCGCCACACACCAGCACGACAGGCCCACTGAAACTCTCCGGAGGGAGCGCAACTTCACGAGCAGAATGCTCAGGCTTCAACCGACCATACTGACGCCAGCCATAAACGATCCCTGGAATGGAAAGCAATAAAACAATGACGGTAAGGCCGCCCCGGATACCCGCACTTACTGGGCTGAATCCCCAGACCAACAGTAAAGCCAGTACGGCCGCCAGCACATAGTTAACGATCCCTCGCAACTGGGCCATGTCTTAACCCTGCCCAATCAGCTGAGCAATCTGCCCTTGTAAGACATGAGAAAATGTTAGCCACAAAGCCCCCAACGCCAGAGCGCCAACAATCCATGCCAGCCACCAGCGGCGCTTACCGCCAGAGAAGCCGGACGCACGCATAATTACTGGTGAATCGTGTTTTAACTTAAAAGGCATCGCCTGAGTTGACAGCGCTTCGAGAACATCTTCACGACGTTCATCACCCTGCTCACGATAGCGACCCACAAAACCAAGCGTGATTGCGCGATAAAAGCAGGTTAATACGGCGGTATCAAGAACGGGCTCGCGCAGTACGGTACGAATGCGCTCCCAGAGCTCTTCCCCGGCATTGGTGGTATTGAAATAGTGGGCCTGTAAGGGTGTCGCAAGCCAGGTGATATAACCGCTATCCTGCCGGTTACGGTTCAACACGCTTTCATCCAGTAACGCACATTGGGTGTAGAGCATGTGTTCAACGCTGTGCTCGCTGTACCCCAGATCACGCAATGCATTACGCGCAGAATCCACCCATTGGCAGGCCCGGCGATAAAAAGCAGCCCCATCGTCGACTTCCAACCCGCCACGTAGCTGGCTTACAGCAAGCCAGGTTGGCCAGAACACCTGATCAATATCCTTATTCATTTATTTCAATCCCTTAATACGGCAAATAACTCGAGTTGAATCTCTCCCAGCGTTCCCGGCACATAGAAGGCGCAATTACCAGCGTCCAGCATGGCCTGAGCTGCTGGATGATTAATCTCAAGAGCAAAGTATTGATTTTCCAGTCGTAACGGGATGGCTGCGGGTACATGCGTCAGCGGTTTTAACGGAATTCCGCTGAGTGCTACATTGACTACATCAGACACGTCTGCCCTGCTCCCCGCTTTACAGAGCTGTGGAAATTGCGTCAGTAGGACATGCGCAGGGAGATCTGAACGAACGGACAGGTAAAAATCAGCGCCTTCACGCAGTCGAGCATCCGACAGTGCACCATTCCAGAACTGTCTCTCCTGCGTCAGCTCAATAGCGACAACACGAGATGGCAGGCTGGCTTCCAGCAGTTCCACCAGCAATGCAAACAATGGAGGGAATACTTGCTGCGGATTTGCGTGCTGGTATGGAGGCACAACGCTGACATCATGTTCTAATGAAAAGGTCAGCAGGCTGCCCGCTAACCGCGCCAGTTCACGCCACAAAAGTTCGGGGTGACGGCCTGGGTTTTGCAGCATTTCTCTCAGTACAGGTTCCGAGCTATTAAGCGCATTCAGCAGCCAAAACAACGAAACATCTGCTACCGCAAAATCCGCCATTCGTTCGTTACTTTCACGACGCAAGGCCATCAGACGGCGACAACGGGCCTGGATGCGATGCACCAAATCACTGAGAGAATTGATTAATAAGGGGCTGGCTGAGAGTGAAAGCGATGGCGGTAAAAAATCGCGTCCCAGATCCCATTGCCCCTGAGCATTACGAGTCAGGCAAGCTACCGGACAGGTCAGATAAGCGCTGTTATCATCGTGGGCATACCGGAGGGTGATAGCATGCCGCAGCACTGCCATATCAGTCCGTTCCTGACCAGAGAGATCCTGCACTGGCAGCCATTCCTGCTGCCAGCGACACGGACGGCTAACGCCGTTGCCTGACGAAAGATTGCCGCCATTAGCCGAAAGCAGCGGCAACGCCAGGACGATATCAACGCTGCTGTAACCAGTAAGATGCGATAAATCACACGCCGGAGGCAGGTTATCTGAAATACCTGTATCCACTAACGTACCGTCAGGAAAACGCACAACCAGATTAACGGGATTCAAACGGGAAACCGTTAGCGCACTTTCATCAAACTCCGCGCTGATGACGCCCCACGGTGATGAAAGTGACATATGAGCCACAACGTCGGCTACATAGGCATCCCAACGTGTCTGTTGCTGAAACTGCTGGGGAGCCAGAAAGGCCCCCTCGCTCCATAACGGGCGATAGATCTTCATCGCACCTCCTGTGCATTGTGTCGTTAAGATTTCGACTTAGGCATTTGTGAAACTAACGACAAACTGACGTCCATACCTTCAACCTGAAAATGCGGAATGGCATACAGGCGCACGCGGAAGAAGCCTGGGTTATCCTCAATATCCTCCACCACAACACGCCCGTCACGAAGCGGGTGTGAAGCCTGCAAGTCATCGCCAGGATCGGTCATTTCGGTTACCAGACTGCGCAGCCAGTTGTTCAGTTCAAGTTCAAGCAGACGGCGATCTTTGGTCGTACCTATATTTTCTCGCTGCAGGATTTTCAGGTAGTGAGCGATACGAGAAAGCAGGAAGATATACGGTAGACGTGAGTTAATCCGGCTGTTAGCCGTCGCTTCCGCTGTATCAAACAGCGCAGGTTTTTGAGCCGAGTTAGCAGAAAAGAAGCAGGCGTAATCACGATTCTTATAATAAGAAAGCGGAATAAAGCCGAGGTTGGCGAATTCAAACTCCCGGGTTTCTGGAATCATCACCTCAGACGGGATCTTCACCTGATTACCTGTCCCCAGATCGTACAGATGGATAGGCAAGTCTTTAACCGCACCACCCGCCTGTGGTCCACGGATCTGGACGCACCAGCCATTCTTGATAAAACTTTTCACCATGTTCACAGCGAAAGAGAAAGAGGCGCTGGTCCACAGATATTTTTCATGATCCGGGCCCTTAACTTCTTCAACATAGTTAAAACTACGTACCGGCACGGTATCAGGACCATACGGCAGGCGACCCAGAACACGCGGCATAGTTAATCCGATATAGCGTGAATCGTCGCTATCACGGAATGCTTTCCACTTGATGTATTCAGCTCGTTCGAAATAATCATTGATATCTTTTATGGCCGCGACTTCTTCCATATTTTCCTTCAGGAAGAATTTCGGCCCAACGGAACCAATGAACGGCATATGACAGGCAGCCGACACACCCGAAATATTGCGCAGCAGTGCAATATCCTGTGGGCTGTTATCAAATTCGTATGCTGAAATCATTGCCGCAATGGGTTCGCCGCCAGGCTGATCATATTCTTCAATATAAACATGGCGATACAACCCGCTTTGGATAAGTTCCGGCGCGTCGTCAAAATCATCACGCAGCGCATCCTTGCTGATATCCATCATTTCTACACGGACATTTTGGCGAAAATCGATACCGGTGATCATCGAATGCACACCACGCCAGAGCGATTCTTGTTTTTGAAATTCAGCATGGTGCATAACTTCATTAACCTGGTCGCTAATCTGCTTATCCAGACGAGCAATCTGCTCATCCAGCAGCGTTTTATCCAGGCGCTCTACTGGCTGCGCAGCATCCGCGAGGCAAGAGACCAGAACCTGAATAGCGGCGGTCACGCGTTCAGCCGGAGCGGCATCAGAAAGCGCTTCATCGCTCTGCCATGCATCTACATTTTTTAATGTCGAAACCGGGGAAAGATTAATTTTGTCAAAGAGGGATTGATAAACGCTGCGTTCACTGGTCGTGGTGGTCGCGACTGAAGAGGTATGTTCCTGAACAGACATCAACATATTCCTTTTATGATCCTTTACTATTCCTGCCAATTAAGCGGAGGAAACCCTGTATAACGTTAAATCTCTTCTGGCATCATGGTTGCCAGTTCATCACGCAGTTCCTGACTCAGGGCTGGATTTTTGAGGATGATTTCCAGCTCGCGACGAAAAGCAGCGTTATCGAGTAAGTTAGATTTCAGGTCGCGCAGTAAGTTACGCATAGCCAACAGAACGCGTAATTGTGGGATATTTCGTGCGACCTGCTCAGGTTCAAAATCGCGGATATTTTTAAAGGTAAGGTTAATATCTTCATTTCTGTCATCACCAGCTAACGTATTTTTAACACTCATATTTACTACTGGTGCGAACTTAGCTAACACATCATTGAAATTATTTTTATTAATATCAACCTTTTCGCGCTCGGATAATGGTCGTTGTTCTCTACCATTACTGAAATCACCTACAGCCAAAAGTTTTAACGGCAATTCAACCTTTTTCTGAACGCCTCCGGTATGTAAATCTAACTTAATATTAACGCGTGCCGTCGGCACTTCATTCTGAAAACTGTCACCCATACGTCCCTCTCAGACCGGCGGTTCCTGCCGATATTTTACATTTCCTAACGGAGCATTTTCCAATCGCTCAACGTGTTTCTTACAACGTCATTTCTGCGGGCAGTCAACAACAACTGTTAATGACAATTAACGATTATAATTAATACGCTAACGTAATCCGACATATTACCTGAGATAAAATATGATCAATATCACTAATACACCAAATAATACATTAGTATTATTCATCTAAAAACAAAATCAAGAAAGTATATTATCTAATACAAACGGAGGAAATTGATTAACGTTGAAAACATTCATAAAAAGAATGTTTTTGAGCTATAAAATATTAATTAAAGTAATAATTGTCATTATATCCATATTCCATGTAACTTATTTAAATATATAATCAGCGTCAATTTAACTACAAACAGAAAAAAGCCGGAGATATACCCCGGCTTTTCGCATTTCAATCAAGAACTCGCAAAAAGATTACTCTTCCTTCACTACAATCAGCGGCTCGATATCGCTCTCTTTTTTAATCACCAGCGACTCATCGCCGCGCAGGCAGGTCCCCCCATAGTTACCGCCTACGGTGAAGGTACAAACCTGAATATATTTACCGGCAATTTTTGGCAGACACCAAAGCTGCTGATAAATGTTCTTCTGCTCGGCAAACTTACCGCTGGTTTTATCCAGTAACTCTTCCTGATGGCTCACCAGATCGATGTTGCTGCCACAACGTCCTGCAATAGGTTTCACTGCATAACCGGTTTGCGCCAGCTCTTCATTAACAGTGAAATCAGTATCAAGCAGATAGCGGTGGTGTGGGAACAGTTGCCACAGGATCGGCAGAATCGCTTTATTACCAGGGATCACCGTCCACAGAGGTTCAAAGACCAGCACTTCCGGGCGCAGCAACACGTCGATTAAACGCACTTCCTGATTCGTATGCCCGGTACGAATTGGTACCGCAGCGTACTCCGTTTCACTGACCTCTCGCACCTGCTCAATTGCGGTTTCCCACGCCCAGGTTTTCCAGACGCAGTTCACCAGACGACCGTCCCCGTCAATCAGCTGACCAGCGTCATCCCAACGTAGCTCATCGAGGCCACGCAGAATTTTACTGTCAAACCCGGCCTGACGTAGCGCCTGCTGCATAAACTGAGCGTGGTAGTTTTCCTCTATATCTTTATCCTGCATGATGTGGACAAAAGGACGCGCGCGGCTGTGCTTCCAGGCCCCCGCCAGTTCGTTGATCAATCCTTCAGCTGGGTTGTGTCCCTGTCCTGTATAGCCCTGCTCGGCCCATCTTTCGAGGATCAAACCGGCTTCGGTATGGCACGATGCGGAATCGGCGTTGTACTCATACACCTTCAGTCCGCGTTCATCCATACAGAAATCCATACGTCCCGTAATCATATGATGCCGACGACGCTGCCAGGAAAGGCGCAGACGCGGCCAGAGGATTTTCGGGATATCGAACAGCGCCAACAGGTTGTCATCTTTCAGCACTTTGTCGGTCGCGTGCAGATACATCAGGTGCAGCTCGTTGGTGGCTTTGATCAGCTCCTGCTCTGCACTCTCGGTAATGGTGAAGTACTGATGCGGATCCTGATTAATAACGTGGCCGTTCGCCAGCACGTAGGCTTTCTGCAGCGGATCCTGTTCATCAAGCCATTTACCGTCAAACTGCCCGTTATCTTCCAGTCGCGCGCCGCCAATTTTCAGCGAGTCATTGGCGATCTCCGGCTGCGGCAGGCTGTCACGGGTATCATCGGTCTGGATCATCCAGCCAAGGATGGTGGTGTCGTCAAAGGTATCACGCAGGGTGTAACAACCGTTTTCAACCACCATCTCCAGTTCGCGGGTCCACTGCTGTCCGGGAGGCAACGGCGTATGGAGCACGTTCTGTTCGGCAATACGGATTTTGTTTTCCAGCAACTGGGTGACGACCGCCACATGGCCGGTATCGTTAAACTCACCGCCTTTTTGCCAGATAAGCAGAGCACCGGCTACCGGCGCGCGGGGTGAACCATTCGGAAATGCCTGTAACGGCAGGATATTGTCATTCACCACTTCGCGTAGAAAGCGTAAGGAAAAGATCTCCCAGGCCATGCCTACATCGGTGAAGACCACGCCATAATTAAGGAAGAGAAAGCGGCGTGCGAACTCTACGCACTGCCATTTGTGGCCCATGTATTCGTCGTCGATATAGCTGCGAAATGCCGCATCATCGTCGTAGTCCCGTGGGTCGAGGGAGCTGTAATCTGAAGAGTAGATTGCTACGCCGCCTGGGGCGTAGCCCAATAATGTCCCGAATGGGGCATCCTGACTGGTCGTTCCTTTGCTCATGCACCTTACCTCAAAACAATACAGCCTGAGCAGGTTGGCGTGAATTTTTCGCTCTGATTGCCTGCTCTGCGACACTAACCGGACAGAGGTCGACATCATCATACACCTCAACGCAGCGGCTGGCGCTCAGAGGCGAAAAATTCGCAGCAGGAACTACGCTTTTGTCACGGTGACCGCTACGCTTTTATACGCCGGAGTCAAACTTTGTGTGTCCACCGCATCCAGCGAAAGCAGGACATTCGCTTCTGGCAGATAAGCGCCAATTGAGCCCAGCGCCATGTTGTAAATCACCACCGTCAAGCCGTACATAATACGATCCACACAGGGCTGGCCGCTGTCGTCCAGCGCCTGAACGTTGACCACATCTCCCTGGTTCAGACCGCGAGTCGCCGCTTCTTCAGCGCTTAAAAACACCACATCCCGACGACCGGTAATGCCACGGTAGCGATCGTTCATACCATAAATAGTGGTGTTGTATTGATCGTGGCTGCGCAGCGTCGCCAGAACCAGTGCATCGGCAGGCTGATTTTCTCGCTCTACCGCCCGCTGATGGCTGACAATAAAGTTGGCTTTACCATTCGCCGTTCGCCATTCACGGCGCGAAGCGGGCGTATCCATACGAAATCCGCCCGGCTCGGCAATACGGGCATTGTAATCGTGGAACGCCGGGATCACGGCTTCAATGGCGTCACGGATCAGCGCGTAGTCCCCGGTTAACGCTTCCCAGTTGATCGGCGAAAGCGGCAGAGTGGCGTGTGCCATGCCCGCCACAATCGCGGGTTCCGATTTTAACCAGCGGGAAGCTGGCTTCAGCGCGCCGCAGGAAGCGTGGACCATCGACATCGAGTCTTCGACGGTCACCGACTGGATCCCCGTCGCCTGAATGTCGCGCTCCGTTCGACCTAATGCAGGCAGCAGGTAATTATGCTTTGCCAGCAGCAAATGCGATCTGTTCAGCTTGGTCGCAACATGGACCTGCAGATCCAAATTTTTCATCGCCGCAAAGGTACGCTGCGGCTGCGGCATCGCCACCGCCAGATTGCCACCCATGCAAATGAGCGCTTTTGCCTCTCCCCGTTCGATGGCCCGAATACTCTCCACGCTGGAGCGGCCATGTTTGCGCGGCACACGGATAGAAAAATGCGTCTCCAGGCGTTGCAGGAAGTCTTCGGATGCCGCTTCATTGATCCCCACGGAACGGTCGCCTTGCACGTTAGAATGACCGCGCAACGGGCAGATCCCCGCCCCAGGCTTACCCACATTGCCTTTCAGCAGCAGCAGGTTTACCAGTTGCTGGACGTTCTCAGTACCGTTTTTATGCTGGGTGATGCCCAGACCATAACAAATAATAGTGGCACGAGATTTACTGTAGCTGTGCGCCAGGTCTTCCATCTGACTGCGCGTCAGGCCCGAGTCCTGTTCTAGCTCCGCCCAGTTATGCTGACGTAAGTCCTCATACAGCGCTGCATATCCAGCGGTATGCTCATCGATAAACGCATGATCGAGTGTCGGTTGCTGATCCAGTAAGATCCGCGCTTCATCCATTTCGATCAGCGCCTTCATGATGCCTTTCAGCAGCGAGGCGTCACCGCCCATTTTTACCTGGTAGTAGTCGTTGCTCAGCTGCGTCGACTGACCGGTGAACATCTCTTTCGGGCTTTGCGGGAAACTAAAGCGCTCAAGCCCCCTTTCGTTCAGCGGATTGATAGAGATAATTTTAGCCCCGCGTTTGGCAACGTCGCGTAAGGTGGTCAGCATACGTGGATGATTAGTGCCAGGGTTATGCCCGATACAAATCACCAGATCGCAATGGTCAAAATCGTCAAGTTCAACGGTCCCTTTTCCAAGGCCAATGGCCGGCGTTAGCCCTGCGCTGGTCGGTCCGTGGCACATGTTTGAGCAATCAGGAAAGTTGCTGCTGCCATATTCGCGGGCAAAAAGCTGATACAGGAACGCCGCTTCATTTGACGTTCTGCCGGAGGTGTAAAACTCAACCTGCTGGGGTGAATCATAGCTGCGCAGACGCTCGCCTATCTCCTGGAAGGCGATATCCCAATCCACCGCCTGCCAGGTATCTGATGCTGCATCGTATTTCATCGGATGCGTCAAACGACCGATATTTTCCAGCTCATAATCGCTGTAGTGCCAGAGTGTGGAAACCGGGTGACGGCTGAAAAATTCCGGTGACGCTTTTTTACTGGTTGTCTCCCAGGAGACCGCCTTAACGCCATTTTCGCACAGCTCCATTGGCGCACGGTGCCCTGGGTCCGGCCACGCACAGCCCGGACAGTCGAACCCTTTCACCTGGTTCATTTTGAACATCGCGATAATGTCGCGGGCGACAGCCTTTTGCGAAAACACCGAAGCAGTGACGGCTTTTACCGCGCCCCACCCACCCGCCGGGCCCTGATAACCGCTTACTCCTGGAACACCATTTTTCATTATTACTGCTTATTCACCGCCAATTTTTAATGGCGAATACGGTAGCAATTTCCGTCCAACATTGATTTCCTCTTCATGGAGTACGGAGCGGGTACAATGAACGGGTTAGATTTATCTTCCCCTTTCAGCACAAAGCGACATAAAGTTCCAATCTGTTAAATTGAGTTCTACCTAACTGCTACACTGCATCAACACAACCACTCAGAAGGCAGGTCAATATGTCAGACAATACCTATCAGCCCGCGAAAGTCTGGACGTGGGAAAAATCGAACGGGGGCGCATTCGCCAATATCAATCGCCCGGTTTCCGGAGCCACCCACGAGAAAACGCTGCCGGTTGGCAAACATCCGCTGCAGCTCTATTCGCTGGGTACGCCAAACGGGCAGAAAGTGACGATTATGCTGGAGGAGTTGCTGGCGCAGGGGGTGAAGGGCGCGGAATACGATGCCTGGATTATCCGCATTGGCGATGGCGATCAGTTTTCCAGCGGCTTTGTTGAGGTGAATCCGAACTCGAAGATCCCGGCGCTACGCGATCACTCGCAAAACCCACCAGTTCGCGTATTCGAATCTGGCGCAATCCTGCTCTATCTGGCGGAAAAATATGGTTATTTCCTGCCGCAGGATTTGGCAAAACGCACCGAAACGCTGAACTGGTTGTTCTGGTTACAAGGCGCAGCACCGTTCCTCGGCGGAGGCTTTGGCCACTTCTATAACTATGCTCCGGTTAAAATTGAGTACGCTATCAATCGCTTCACCATGGAAGCCAAGCGCTTACTCGACGTGCTGGATAAACAATTGGCGCAACATCAGTTTGTGGCCGGAGATGAATACACCATTGCCGATATGGCGGTCTGGCCATGGTTTGGCAATGTGGTTCTGGGCAACGTCTACGACGCAGCAGAGTTCCTTGACGCAGGAAGCTACGCGCACGTACAACGCTGGGCAAAAGAGATTGCAGCGCGTCCGGCGGTTAAGCGTGGTCGTATTGTAAACCGCACTAACGGACCGCTGAACGAGCAGCTTCATGAACGCCATGACGCCAGCGACTTCGATACCCAGACCGAAGATAAGCGCCAGAACTAAAATAAATTGCCGGATGGCAACCGCTATCCGGCAATTTCATTCAGGATTTGTCACGCGCTGGTGACGTCGTACTCCATGCGGCGAAGTGCGTCTAACGTGGCTTTAGCTTCATCTTCATCAATGATGCTCATGGCGAACCCTACGTGCACCAGCACCCATTGCCCGACCAGCTCAGCTGTATCACCTTCACAAATCAGGGCAATATTGACATCACGTTTGATGCCGCACACTTCAACCTGCGCAAGCTGGTGAATATCTTCACCAACGGCCAGAACCTGACCAGGGACTCCAATACACATATCTGACTCCGCCCCATAGCAACCTATGGGTTATTCGACTTCAATACTTTTCACTTTCAGTGAATCGCCAGCATCAACCCGCAGACGATCGCCCTGACATTGTGGACACTGCGCATCATGCTGGGTGATTTCCACAACCTGACTGCAATCCCAGCACCATGCCTGGGCTGGCTTGTAATCAATATGCAGCTCACAACCCTGAGCCAGCGTCCCCTGACAGACGATGTCGAAACTGAAACGAACGGCGCTCTCTTCAACGCAGGAGAGCGCCCCGATTTCCAGCCAAACACCGGTTACACGTTTGACACCGTGCTGCTCTGCCTGCTGTTGAACAATCTCAACCGCGCTCTGACAAAGGGACAGCTCATGCATTTTCGCAGTTCCGACGACCCAGCAGCAACGCGCGGCGATTAAGCTGCGGCGCATTCGGATCGCTAACCGGCAGCGATAACAGCATTCGCGCGCAATCGTCAGTCAGACGCATGCCTTCTTGCGCCGACATACTGTGCGAAAGCGGCGACATCAATGAGCAGGAAAGGTATTGCGATACGCCCTCCAGTTCACCAACGGTAAAGGTCATCTCGCCATACGGCAGACGCAGTCCGATTTTTTCGCTGACTTTACGCACCGGCCAGATCTGGTCCGGTCCGGGGAAAATCAGTGCGCTGAGCATCCAGGGCGTGATAACACACCCCGTCCACTGTCCTTCAAACAACGTAAATTCAGAGACATATACCGGCATGTTCGGATGCAGGAAAGAGAGATCGTGCATTGAACGCCGGGCAACCTCTTCAAACGCTGCCTGAATTTGCATCTTCGGGGCCGTCTGAAAACCGACAAACTCCTCAGACATGAGCCGCCTCCCGCGGGATCGCTTCAACACCTGATTCGCGAAGCGCGGCAAGAACCTGCTCAAGCGCAGGTTCAATCATCGCTTCAACCGTTGGCGTTAGTCCGATATGCGGCTCCAGCGATTCCGGAATAACACCGACTAACGTCAGCTTTTTCGGAAACTCGCCGGTGAAACGCAGGGCCGACAATACGTCGGCCAGACCAAGCTGGTGCGGTGAGATTTTGTTGGTAAACAGCGCCGGGATCTCTTCATCCCGCAGGACCATCATCGTTCCTGGCGTGTTTTTCTTCGACACAATGGCGTCAGCAATGATCAGATGATCTCTGTTCGCCATATCACCGAGAAGCTCCATCCCAGCCGTACCACCATCCAGAACATCAACAAAGTCTGGCAGGACGTACCGTTGTTCTAATGCCTCAACGATACGTACCCCGATGGCTTCGTCGGTCAGCAAAATATTGCCGACCCCTAAGACTAATATCCGCATTACAGAACCTTAACTGAGACCACTTCGTTCCCATCAACGTCCACCACATGCACCGCACATGACATACAAGGGTCGAAGGAGTGAATGGTACGAACCACTTCCAGCGGTTTGTTTGGATCGGCAATCGGCGTACCTACCAGCGAGCGCTCATACGGTCCCACTTCATCATTAAAGTTACGTGGGCCAGAGTTCCAGGTTGACGGTACTACCGCCTGGTAGTTGCTGATAATGCCATCTTTGATCACCATCCAGTGAGACAGCATACCGCGCGGCGCTTCGAGGAAACCGACACCTTTAAATTCACCCGTTACCGGGATATCCGGTTTCACGAAGGTGGTGTGGTCACCTTTACCGATGTTCACAATCAGCGCGTTGTACTGATCCTGCAGAACATTCTGCAGTTCACAGCAGTGAACGGTACGGCCAATAATACGGCCCAACGTAGAGTGCAGCTGTGACACTTCGATAGTTTTACCGGTCAGCTTGGTGTAAATCGCGATGATTTCATTCAGCTTGGCATGGGTAGACTCGCGTTTGGCCGCCAGTTTACATAGCATGTTGGCCAGCGGACCCACTTCAACCGTTTTACCGTAGAAGGTCGGTGCTTTAACCCAGGAGTACTTGCCATCATCTGACCAACCGGTGTAATCAGGAACCGTTGTGCCTTCCCACGGAGCCTGCGGCGCTTCGTCTTTGTACCACGCGTGTTTCGCACTCTCCTGAATCCCTTTGATCAGGTACTCATCGGAGTGAGAGGTGATCGGACGATAGGTCGACAGATCTTCATTGGTGATGTAACCCCCCGGGAACAGGAAGCTACCGTTTTTACCGTCAGTCGGGAATTCCGGTGCGCTCAGATAGTTAACCGCACCTTGACCACGTTCCAGCCATTCAGGGTAGAACGCAGCAATCACCGCGGTATCAACCTTGTAAACCTGCTCAACGAAGTCGCTCAGCTTATCGATAAAGGACTTGATATACATCAGGCGCTCGAGGTTCAGCACGCCAAGGCCGTCGAGGTTAATTGGGTTAGCAACCCCGCCTACCGCCAGGTTCTGAATGTGCGGCGTTTTACCGCCCAACAGCGCCACAACACGGTTAGCATCACGCTGGCATTCCAGCGCCTGCAGGTAGTGAGCGACCGCAATCAGGTTCACTTCTGGCGGCAGTTGCATCGCCGGGTGACCCCAGCAACCGTTGGCAAAAATGCCTAACTGACCGCTGGCAACAAGGTCTTTGATCTTGTTCTGAACCTTAGTGAACTCTTCTGCGCTGTTCAGGTGCCAGGAGGACACGCCGTTCAGCATGGCAGACGCTTTCGCTGGATCAGCTTTCAGTGCAGAGGTGATATCCACCCAGTCCAGCGCAGAGAGCTGATAGAAGTGAACAATGTGGTCATGCGTGGTGTGCGCGGCCAGAATGATGTTACGGATATACTGTGCGTTCACCGGAACATCAATATTCAGCGCGCTTTCTGCTGCACGAACGGAAGAGATAGCGTGAGTGGTAGTACAAACGCCACAGATACGCTGCACAATCATCCAGGCATCGCGTGGATCGCGGTTTTTCACGATCTCTTCCATGCCGCGCCACATGGTACCGGAAGCCCATGCTTTAGATACCACGCCATTTTCGATTTCGCAGTCGATGCGTAAATGACCCTCAATACGGGTTACCGGATCAATAGTAATTCTCTGGCTCATGCTTTGCTCGCCTCATGACGATTTTGATCGTTTTGTTTTAAAGGAGGAAGTATCGGCAGTAGACGAATGAGTACGATGTATGCACAAATCTCAATAGCCACAAAACCAATAGAAATCAACAGTTCTTCCCAGGTCGGGAAGTAGTGGTAGCCACCACCAGGATTGAACGCCACCAGCGAATAGGACAGACGCCATGTCGCACAACCCAGCAATGCGCTCAGCGCAGACAGATACAGCATACGCGAGTCGTTACGCAGCTTAGTGACGCGCAGCACCACCAGCGGGAAGACCATCAGCACGACTTCAATCCAGAACATAAGGGAGTAAAGATCGCCTGAGAACGCATAGGACAGCTTGTCGCGATAGATCAGTTCGCCAAAGCGCAGAACCACGAAAATCGCCAACAGCACGCTGATGGTATTCGTCAGCTTGATGAACAAACTTTTCTCATCCGGACCATTACCTTTCAGCCCGGCTTGTACCAACGAGCCTTCAAAGATGACGATCGAGAAGCCCATAATAAAAGCGGTTAATACGGAGAAAAGCGGCAACATTTCATAAGCTTGCCATAGCGGATGTACCTTATAGCCCGCAGAAATCATCAATGAACCCATTGAAGACTGGTGCATAGTTGGCAGCAGCGCGCCAAGGGCAATGATAAAGAACATCACTTTATTCAAACGTTTGAGAGAGACTTTCCACCCCAGACGTTCAAACAGAGCCGGAGCAAATTCCAGCGCCATGATGCCGATATAGATGGTCATACAGACCGCCGTTTCAAACAGTACCGAGTTCACGTTGAAGTGGCCCGGAATGTAGAAATACGGCAGGTTCCAGTAACGACCGACGTCAATGGTGATCGACAGACCACCCAGCGAGTAGCCAAACAGGCTCGCCAGCAGCGCCGGACGTACCAGTGGATGGTATTGTCCTCTGTTGAAAACATACACCGCCCACGCCAGCGCCCAGCCACCACATGCGAAGCCGGTACCAATCAGCAGGTCAAACGCGATCCATACACCCCATGGGAAACCGCCGTTCAGATCGGAGACTGAGCCCAATCCGAAGACCAGACGTTTCACGATCAGGAGCATACACAGGACGATAAGCGGCCCAAAAATAATGACCGGTTTGCTGATTATTTTTCCGCCCAGCGGTTTAGGATCATGACTCATGATCGTCTCCTCCATCGTGATGGTCGTTTTTCGTGTTACGACGAACCAGCACGGTTAAGCCCGCCAGCGCAGCCAGGGGTAATATCATGCCCTTGTACAAGGAATGTTGAACATGTTCGGAACGCGCACCGGTTGAAAGATCATCCAGTTTCGGCAGATCCAAATCCTCGTAAGGAACGCCCGTCAGTACCATAACCTGTGTACCACCACCCTCTTTCTCGCCGTACAGATGGGGGTAATACTTCGGTACCGTATGCAGATAGGTATCGCCTGCTTTCACCGTCTGACGCGGATAGTGGTATTCGCTGCCAGGCTTCAGCGCGAGACGTTTTTTCGCCTCAGCCATCAGCTCTTCACGCGTACCAAAAATCACCGCACCAGCAGGGCACACTTCAACACAACCCGGTAAACCGCCTTTATCCAGACGCTCAACACCTTTCTGGTTACACAGTTCACATTTGTGAAGCGCACCAAACGGGTTGTTGTAGTCATACTTAGGCACATTGTACGGGCAGGCGACCATGCAGTAACGACAGCCCGTGCAGACATCTTTGTCATAGTGGACGATGCCAGTTTTCGGATCTTTCTTCAGCGCGGAGACCGGGCAAACGGAGACGCAGTTCGGATCGACACAGTGCATGCACTGCTTCTTAATGTATGCGTAGCCGTTTTCTTCCTGGTCTTTGTTAACGCCTGTTCCGCTACGCCACACCTGGATGATGTTATTGGTATACGGTGACAGTTTGTCGTTGTTCGACCAGGTCTGCTCGCCTTCCGGGTTACGCGCCGGGAAGTTGATATCCTGACACTTGGTAACACAGGCCTGGCAGCCTACGCACAGCGTCGAGTCATAGAGCATCCCAAGAGAACCAGGGATCGGCGGACGGTTTTCTGCAGCCGCATGGCTGATGGACGGCGCAGCGCCCAACAGCAATGCCCCGCTGGAGGCTGCTTTAATAAAGTTACGTCTGTTCACGGTTATTCTCCCCGTGAGTCAGCGTTATCTTTCTTCTGCTGACGCCCCAGTTCACGAACCGCCATCACGCTGACACCGGCAACCAGTCCTACTACGCCACCAAGCAGCCCAATCGCCCCGGCAGAAATATTGCCGCCTTCTTTCATATTGACGTCAGGTTTCTCGGAACGCGGTGTTTGGTTTTCCACATGAGCAAGCTGGTGAATACCTTTATGGAAACCGACACCTTCTTCGTTACAGCCGTAGCAAGGGTGACCGATAGCCACCGGCCACACGCCGCCAACATCGCAGAATTGCAGCGTTGAGCAGTTGCCGTAGGTTTCTGGTCCTTTACAGCCCAGATGGTAGAGGCACCAGCCTTCACGGTGACCTTCATCGCCAAACTCTTTAGCAAAACGACCTGCATCGAAGTGCGGGCGACGTTCGCAGTGTTCGTGAATCAAACGACCATAGGCAAATGTCGGACGGTTTTTGGTATCCAGCTTCGGCGGCTTACCGTAAGTGATGATATGCGCGACCGTTGCAAGGAAGTTGTGCGGGTTCGGAGGACAGCCGGGGATGTTGATGATGGTTTTGCCTGGCAGAACTTCCTGCAAGCCGACGGCACCCGTTGGGTTAACGCCAGCAGCAGCAACACCACCCCACGCGGCACAAGAGCCGATGGCAATGATAGCGGCAGCGCCTTCTGCGGCCCGGCGGATGTGATCTACGATCGGCTCACCGGCAACCATGCAGTAAATACCATTGTCTTTCAGTGGGATAGAACCATCTACAACCAAAACATATTGCCCTTTGTACTTCTCCAGAGCGTTATGTTTATTCTCTTCGACCTGGTGGCCGAAAGCGGCAGAGAGTACCTCATGGTATTCCAGAGAGATTGTCTCCAGAACGAGGTTTTCCACTGTAGGGTGTGTCGCGCGAAGTAGCGATTCAGTACAACCCGTACACTCCTGCGCACCAATCCAGATAACCGGTGGACGCTGAGGACGAGAAACTGATTCGGCCATTTCTGCGGCGGCTTTGCTACTGAGCCCCATGGTAGCGGCCAGTGCTGCACAAAGCTTCATGAAATCACGGCGATTGATGCCGTTCGAATTGATGAGAGAGTTATCTCCAGTCATTTTATAGTTATTCCGTTGCGAAGACCTGGCTTTTATTTTGCACCTTTCGCATGTTGCATATTGCGATCGGCGCGCCATTTACCACACTTTTTATATGGTTATGTGCATTATAATACTTCGGCGGAGCAACAAAACGAAGGCGTAGGTCAATAGTGTAATTAATTAAAGCAAGATAATACCCCTTTCGGATCAAGCTTCGAGACGATAGCCAGCCATGAAAAAACGAATTGTTGTACTGGACTGGTTCTCTTTAAAGAAATCCATAACCATCTCTTTATCCAGCCCATAGCGACGCGTGAGGATCCCCGCTTCCCACGCGCTGAGCTGTCGATCGCCCGTTTTTTCAAACATTCGATGAGAAAATCCCAGCACAAAACCGCGTTTATAATCAGCACAAAAATTGGCCGCCGTGCGTGCGCTATCCGCACTTGACGCGTTTAATCCGGCCATCAAACCTTTTCCAAAATGGTTGTCCATGCATAACCTCCAATCGCTATATAATAAATTATATAGCGATTTTTTAAGCAAAGACCAGAGGTATCACGTACTTTTTTATGCCCGCTTAAAAGGACACCCATTCATCCTTTTTAGCGGCCGCAGACGTTTTGCTGTCTGCTGAAGGGGAAGCGGTACTGGCGGCGGCGTACTGCACATCGTTTGCTGAAAGACGGAACTGTTGTACCGAGCGTTGCAGCTCTTCCGTTTGCCGTTCAAGCGCCACAGCCGCGGCGGAAACTTGCTCTACCAGCGCGGCGTTCTGTTGCGTTACGCTGTCCATCTGCGTGATCGCCACGCTCACCTGCGAAATGCCCTTATTCTGTTCTTCTGAGGCAGAAGCAATTTGCTTCATGATAACGGTCACTTCGGTGGCTCCGCGCAGAATCGCCTCCATGGTTAATCCCGTCTCTTTAACCAGTCGAGCGCCCTGATCGACGCGACGCGACGATTCGCCAATCAGCGTCTCAATCTCTTTCGCCGCCCCGGCGCTACGGCTGGCAAGGTTACGCACCTCACCGGCAACAACGGCAAAACCACGCCCCTGCTCGCCTGCTCTGGCAGCTTCAACTGCCGCGTTCAGCGCCAGAATATTGGTCTGGAAGGCAATGCTATTAATAACAGACGTAATTTCCGCGATCTGTTTAGAGCTGGCGGCAATGCCGTCCATCGTCTCAACCACTTCTGAAACCAGGCTGCTCCCTTTACCTGCCGTCTCTGTCGCCGTATCGGCAAGCTGGCTGGCTTCACGCGCGTTTTCGGCGTTCAGTTTTACCGTTGCGGTCAGTTGCTCCATGCTGGCAGCGGTCTCTTCCAGCGCCGCAGCCTGCTCCTCAGTACGCGATGAGAGATCGTTATTACCGGTGGAAATTTCCGTAGCCCCTCGCCAGATGTTGTCACTACCTGAGCGAATTGTACTGACGGCTTCGCGCAGGCTGTCCTGCATCGCGCACAATAACGGCACCAGTTGGCCCACGCAGTTACGGCCAAAATCTTCGATTGGATGGCTGAGATCGCCCTGAGCAATCTGCTGGAACTGCTGGCGGATACGTCCCAGGGGTTTCACCATCATGGCGACGAGGTAACGGTCTGTGAAGAACAGGAGGGCAATACCGAGGATCACGGCGGTAATAATTAGCGTCCGGATGATAGACGTTTTGCCATCGACCATGACACGCGTGGTATCAAGCCGCTCACCTGCCGTGGCGTTAAAACGTTCGGCACTGGCGCCAAATTCACGGCTCAGCGCTGGCGTAACGGTGCTGGCATGCTCCGCAAAGGCCGTAAGCGTGCCCTGCTGCGCCAGTTGCATTTGCGGAATCACCCCGTTATCCAGCAGCGCCTGCCACTTCGCCAGTACCGCCGCGGCAACGTCCGGATCCATAGGCCCCGGAGACAACGTTTTCATCTCCTGGAGTTTTTTGCTCATATTCTCCAGGGACTGCTGCGCTGGTGCAAAATCAGGCGTTCCGCCGCTCATTTTGACATCCATGGCGCGACTTAAGCGCGTTACGAAGCGAAAATACTGATCGTTCCCCTGACTGAGCACCGTCATCTGATGGACAAGATGACGGTCAATATCATTGCCTTCAGATATTTTTGATAAAGAATGAAGACTGAATAAACCCACGCCCGACCAGAGCAGGCAAAAAAGTCCCAGTATTGCCAACATGACAATACGAATAGTGAAGTTTTTCAGCAAACGCATAATAATTTCCTTGCCGTTGATGAGGAATTCGCCATCAGGCGATACTTATCCTTGTTATCGGCAGGCAACAGAGAAGATATAATGCATTCTTTATTTTTTTACTTTCTTAAGTACATCCAATATTATTTACACTATATCAACATGAATGCTAATGAAATTAGCTAGCATTATTATTCAGATAATTAACCTGAAGCATTAAATAATCCCTTGTTTTCTATCGTAAATATTTGTTAAACCATGCAAGAGTACGCTCCCAGGCCAAATCAGCGGCAGCATTATCATAACGCGGTGTCGAGTCATTATGAAAACCATGATTAACGCCGGGATAGATATATGCCTCATAGACTTTCTTATTGGCTTTGAGCGCCGCTTCATAGGCAGGCCATCCCTCATTAATTCGGGTATCTAATTGCGCATAGTGCAGTAATAAAGGCGCTTTGATTTTAGGGACATCTGATGCAGGAACCTGACGCCCATAAAAAGGCACTGCGCAGGCCAGTTCAGGAAAAGCAACGGCTGCGGCATTCGATACGCCACCACCGTAGCAAAATCCGGTGATACCCACCTTTCCCGTCGCGCCTGAATAACGCTGCATAAATTCAATGGCGGCAAAGAAGTCGTTCATCAGCTTTACGGGGTCAACCTGCTGCTGCAACTCCCGACCCTTATCATCATTGCCAGGATAGCCCCCCACTGAACTTAATCCATCAGGCGCGAGTGCAATATAGCCCGCCTTCGCCACCCGCCGTGCCACATCCTCAATATACGGATTCAGCCCACGATTCTCATGCACCACCACTACCGCCGGAACTTTCCCCGTCGCTTTCGCAGGTTTAACCAGATACCCACGCACATCACCATGCCCTTCAGGTGAAGGATAAGTCATGTATTCCGCCAGGATATCAGGATCGGTGAACTCCACCTGCGTTGCGAGGGCATAATTGGGTTTCAATACATTGAATAATGCCAGCGCCGTCATACCACCGACTGCATATTTCGCAGCAAGATTGAGAAACTCGCGTTTCGTTATTTTGCCATGAGCGTAATAGTCATAGTAGTCGAGCAATTCTTGCGGAAAGTCTTTGGCAGTTAGACGCGGCATGGCAGCACTCCAGATCGATGTTTTTTTAAGCAAAGCACAGTGGTCTGTTTTTGCCCAGTTTTTCATTCCAGTGTGACCTGGTGAACGGGATATTCACCATGAACCCGCTAGAATAGAAACGTTGTTTCGAAATTCACCTGCACTAAGGAGATCTCATGGACTGGTTTGCCAATCCTGAACGTTACGAGCAGATGCTCTATCGCTACTGTGGGCGCAGCGGTTTACGTTTACCCGCGCTATCACTGGGTTTGTGGCACAGTTTTGGGCACGTTCAGGCGCTGGATTCACAGCGCGCTCTGCTGCGTAAAGCATTTGATTTAGGCATCACGCATTTTGATTTAGCCAATAACTACGGGCCGCCTCCGGGCAGCGCAGAAGAGAATTTTGGCCGATTATTGCGCGAGGATTTTGCACACTATCGTGATGAACTGATCATCTCCACCAAGGCAGGCTATGACATGTGGCCAGGGCCATACGGTTCTGGCGGTTCGCGCAAATACCTGCTCGCCAGCCTCGACCAGAGCCTGAAACGCATGGGCCTCGACTATGTCGATATCTTCTACTCGCACCGCGTTGACGAAAATACGCCAATGGAAGAGACCGCCTCAGCGCTGGCCCATGCGGTGCAAAGCGGTAAAGCGCTGTATGTCGGCATCTCATCCTATTCCCCGGAGCGTACGCAGAAAATGGCCGAGCTGATGCGGGAATGGAAAATTCCGCTGCTGATCCACCAGCCTTCTTACAACCTGCTTAACCGTTGGGTAGACAGCAGCGGTCTGCTGGATACGCTGGAATCCAACGGCATGGGCTGCATCGCATTTACGCCGCTGGCCCAGGGGCTGCTGACGGGGAAATACCTCAACGGCATTCCGGAAGGTTCACGCATGCAGCGTGAAGGGAAAAAAGTTCGTGGGCTGACGGAAAATATGCTGACGGAAGAAAACCTTAACAGCCTGCGTTTGCTCAATGAAATGGCGCAACAGCGCGGACAGTCGATGGCGCAAATGGCCTTAAGCTGGCTGCTGAAAGACAACCGGGTGACGTCGGTATTAATTGGCGCCAGCCGACCGGAGCAACTGGAGGAGAACGTTCAGGCGTTGGCTAACCTGACGTTCAGCGCCGAAGAACTGGCGCAGATCGATAAGCATGTCGCGGATGGTAAGCTGAACCTGTGGCAGGCCTCATCTGACAAATAGCCGTTTGTAACTCTGTGCCGGGAAGCGGCGTTAGCCTCCCCGGCACGTAACAGGGCCAGCCAATCCCTTCACACCTCTTCCGCTTTGATCTCTGGACGTTGAAATTCCGGCCACACCAGCGCGACAAGCGCAGGATAAGCCTCCAAACTGAACTCCCTGAAGCACTGGCGTAAGTTAAGCACATCCAGATCGGCATGCGGGACTTTCTCACCGCTCAGACAGCGCTTTTTTATATTGTCGTAATATTTATACACCGCAGAGTTGAGATCGCTACAACGCCGCTGTGCATCAAATAGCCCTGGCGTCTCATTTAGCTCTACCATTGTCATCCGCTTGATCGTTGAGTGGATAAAATCGATATATTCGTGATTAACGCGCCAATACCATACTGGGGTAATCGAATTCATCAGTACCGAAAAATGATCTTCCCCCTCTTCTTTACTCAGCATTTCCGGCTGGTTTTCAGAGTGCCCATTTTCTGCATATCGGTTTTTATTTGCACTGCGCATCAACAAAAGTACCCCGCAGGTAAGCAATAGCAGGGTAATAACAGAATAAAATATACTGTTCATATACTGGCTCCATTTTTTTTGATTTTAAAATTACGCCATGCTATTGTCAACGCAGCCTGGTTTATTTAGAACAACATATCATTGGCATCAAAGGATATTTCAACATGCTTCCCGAGCATCTTGTTCCCTCGCGTTTTCACTTATCCAGCTCATCTACTAATACCAGTCCCACAGATAATAGTGAAAATTTGACTCAGGGAAAGAGAACATTAAGCGATTACGAACCCGATATTTTGATTAGCTCTACAGCTAACGGCCAGGCGCGCAATATGTTATTTGAAGAGTGCGATCGCCATTTAAAAGAGCGCCTGTTTCGTGCTGCAAAAATTGAGTCCTTCACTCGCCTGCTCAATTCACTACAAGCGGAAGGCGACATTAACGCTCAAGAATTAAGTAAAATTTTATCTACAAAAACAGCCAGCGTAAATGAACAGGGCAATAAAATTTGGCTTAATTTAATTACGCGTGAGACCAGCGATCCTATTTTTTATTCTCTGGAAGAGAAATAAAATGAAAGATGTTGAGGATAATAATGTTTATTTGGCTTTAGATGACCATAAAAGCGATGAGTTTGTCTTAAAGCAAAATTTGGCCGTATTGATTGCCAATAAAAATGCGACGTTGGAAAGCGTTGCCCAGGAGATGGTCTCTATTCCCGCCGCGCTGGTGCGGATGAAATGGCAAAATCGTCGCGAAATTTATGCGCTACAGGCTAAAGAAGAGATCTATGGCGCCGCGATTGAAGCCATTATGGAGCAGCAACCAGAACTACGGGACAAAATCATGGCCCGGCTGGAGAGCACATACCAGCATATACTCAAGCGAGAAACAGCCACCTTACGCCTGACGCGTAAACTGTCTGAAGGGAACTACGAACCCACCAGGATAACGGCAGTCGCACTGGATGAGGACAGATAAGGGCGTCTGGGGAGAGCTGAATCAGGAGAGGAAGGCCGGGTAAGGCAACAACCATTACCCGGCAATCAGGATTACTTCGCTTTCACGGTCTCTTCACCGACCAGACCAATCTTCAGGAAACCCGCCTGATGCAACGTATCCATAACTTTCATCATGGTTTCATAATCGACGGTTTTATCCGCACGGAAGAAAATCGTGGTGTCTTTCTTCCCATCGGTCAGCGTATTTAATTCGCTAATCATGGTGTCATCCGTCACCTGATTGTTGCCAATAAACATACTCTTATCGGCTTTAACAGACAGGTAAACCGGTTTTTCCGGACGCGGCTGCGGCGTGCTGGTGGAAGCCGGGAGATTCACCTTCACATCCACCGTTGCCAACGGTGCGGCCACCATAAAGATGATCAATAAAACCAACATAACATCGATAAACGGGGTCACGTTGATTTCATGCATTTCACCGTTATCGTCCAGGTTTTCATTAAAGCTCATTGCCATGGAACATTATCCTACACGTAATTTCTGCGCTGCACGTACCGGATGGGCAGAAGCGCTAGCGTTCAGGTCCAGATCGCGACTTTGCAGCAACAATACCTGTGCCGCGACATCGCCCAGCATCGCTTTATAGCTGCCAATCTGACGTGCGAAAATGTTGTAGATAACAACCGCAGGAATTGCCGCGACCAGACCGATCGCCGTCGCTAACAGTGCTTCTGCGATACCCGGCGCAACAACGGCCAGGTTGGTCGTTTGGGTTTGTGCAATCCCGATGAAGCTATTCATGATGCCCCATACAGTACCGAACAGACCCACAAATGGAGAGATAGCCCCGATGGTGGCCAGGTAGCCGTTACCACGTCCCATATGACGACCTACCGCCGCCACACGACGCTCCAGACGGAAGCCGGTACGCTCTTTAATACCTTCGTTGTCGTCGCTGCCTTCTGACAATTCCAGTTCGTTCTGCGCTTCGTAAATCAACTGTGCGCCCAGGCTTTTGCCATCAAATCCTGCAGCAATCTCATTTGCCTGGTCTAAAGAGCGGGCGTCCGCCAGCAGTTGCTGTTCACGCTTAAGGCGGCGTTTCTGAGTAAAGAACTCAAGGCTCTTACTAAAGAAGATAGCCCAGGTGACCACTGATGCCAAAATCAGCCCAATCATCACGCACTTAACCACGATATCGGCGTGCTGATACATACCCCAGACGGAAAGATCCGTCTGCATCAAATTATTACCCACTCTGTATCTCCAGGACGCAAATCACAAAATCTGAGCGTAATGATATCAAAACGACGTCGAATTGATAGTCGTTCTCATTACTATTTACATATTGCCGCACCTTTGGTTTCTTTTCCTTGCGCTTACGCAGTAAAAAAGTCACCAGAAGCATTTTGAGATTATTTTCTACTGTATGACCGTTCTGCAGGATGCGTCATCTTTGATTCATGGTAGTTTAGACATCCAGACGTATAAAAACAGGTAAGACGACATGGCAGATAAGCAACTTGAAACCAAACTCGTTCACGCAGGACGCAGTAAAAAGTACACGCTGGGCGCGGTAAATAGCGTGATCCAGCGCGCTTCTTCGCTAGTGTTTGACACCGTAGAGGCCAAAAAGCAGGCTACGCACAACCGTGCTAACGGTGCGCTTTTCTATGGACGTCGCGGAACCCTGACGCATTTTTCCCTGCAGGAGGCAATGTGTGAACTGGAAGGCGGCGCGGGTTGCGCGTTGTTCCCCTGCGGCGCGGCGGCCGTTGCCAACACCATCCTCGCCTTTGTGGAACAAGGGGATCATGTGCTGATGACCAATACCGCCTATGAACCCAGCCAGGATTTCTGCACCAAAATTCTCGGCAAACTCGGCGTATCCACCGGATGGTTCGATCCGCTGGTTGGTGCCGATATTGTGAAGCACATACAGCCGAACACTAAAGTCGTATTTCTGGAATCTCCCGGCTCTGTCACCATGGAAGTACATGATGTCCCTGCTATTGTTGCCGCCGTCAGAAGCGTCGCGCCGGATGCGATCATCATAATTGATAACACCTGGGCTGCCGGGGTGCTGTTCAAAGCGCTGGATTTTGGCATCGATATTTCTATTCAGGCTGGCACCAAATATCTGATTGGCCATTCCGACGCCATGGTCGGCACTGCGGTGGCTAATGCCCGTTGCTGGGATCAACTGCGCGAAAATGCCTATCTGATGGGGCAAATGCTGGACGCCGATACCGCCTATATGACCAGCCGCGGACTGCGTACGCTAAGCGTTCGCCTGCGCCAACATCATGAAAGCAGCTTAAAGGTCGCAGAGTGGCTGGCCAGCCATCCGCAGGTCGCCCGCGTGAACCACCCCGCGCTGCCCGGCAGTAAAGGCCACGAATTCTGGAAGCGTGATTTCACCGGCAGCAGCGGTCTGTTCTCATTTGTATTGAATAAGAAACTAAATCATGAAGAGCTGGCCGCGTATCTGGACCACTTCAGCCTGTTCAGCATGGCCTACTCCTGGGGCGGTTTTGAGTCGCTGATTCTCGCAAATCAGCCGGAACACATTGCGGCAATCCGTCCCCAAGGCGAGGTGGACTTCAGTGGAACGCTCATCCGTTTGCATATCGGTTTAGAGAATGTTGACGATCTGATTGCCGATTTGGCCGCAGGATTTGCCCGAATCGAGTAAAATTGCCATAGATGGACATATATGCAGACACTTCTGGTGGAAAAGTCTGCAATTGTTGCGTCCGGGATCAAGGCATCCCGGACAATTCAGGAGTACAATCCACACATAAACGCTGTTCCACAGGAAAGTCCATGGTAGTCATTCAAGATATTGTCTCCGCGCTTTGGCAACACGATTTTGCCGCGTTGGCGGATCCGCACGTTGTGAGCGTGGTGTACTTCGTAATGTTCGCCACACTGTTTTTAGAAAATGGCCTGCTGCCTGCCTCCTTTTTACCCGGAGACAGCCTGTTATTGCTGGCAGGGGCGCTGATCGCTCAGGACGTGATGAGTTTTATACCTACCATAGCTATTCTGACTGCCGCAGCCAGTCTGGGCTGCTGGCTGAGCTACATTCAGGGACGCTGGCTGGGCAACACGCGGACGGTAAAAGGCTGGCTGGCGCAATTACCTGATAAATATCATCAGCGCGCTACCTGCATGTTTGACCAACACGGGCTGATGGCACTGCTGGCTGGGCGTTTCCTGGCATTCGTTCGTACCTTGCTGCCAACAATGGCGGGAATTTCGGGCCTGCCAAACCGTCGGTTCCAGTTTTTTAACTGGCTGAGCGGTCTGCTGTGGGTCACCGTCGTCACCGGCTTTGGCTATGCGCTGAGCATGATCCCGTTCGTCAAACGCCATGAAGATCAGGTGATGACCTTTTTAATGATCCTGCCGATTGCCCTGTTAACCGCGGGTCTGTTGGGTACCCTGTTTGTCGTGATTAAAAAAAAATACTGTAGCGCCTGAGTATTAACCGTAGGCCGGGGTTCCCCCGGCATTTTCGCCTGATGACGTTTCGCTTATCAGGCCAGCGCTGAGCAAGTTTAACTCCCCTGCATCATTCGAATTCTGGCCGCATCCTCCCCTGGCGTTACGCCAAAGAAACGTTTGAATTCCCGACTGAATTGCGATGCGCTCTCATAGCCGACGCGCATGGCAGCCGCACTGGCCTTCATCCCGTCGTGGATCATCATCATCCGTGCTTTATGCAAACGATAGCTCTTCAGGTATTGCAGCGGCGACGTGCTGGTCACCGCTTTAAAATTATGATGAAACGCCGACACGCTCATGTTCGCTTCTGCCGCCAGCTGTTCGACATTGAGATTTTCGGTGTATTTGGTTTCAATGCGCTTTAGCACACGGCTTATCAAACTGAAATGCGTCTGGCGGCTAACCAGCGCCAGTAATGCGCCGCCGCGCGGCCCGGTCAGCACATGGTAGAGGATCTCGCGAATAATCTGTTTCCCCAGAATACGCGCATCCAGCGGTCGCTCCATCACATCCAGCAGGCGCTCAGCGGCGCACAGTATTTCGTCAGAAAGCGTCGCGGAGTTGATCCCGCTGGCCGCCATGGCGGGCTGGAACAGCTCATCTTCCCCAATGTCCATCAACAGCTCCTGCAATTGCAGAATATCGACATTCAGGTAGATACCGGCCAGGGGAACCTCCGGCGTTGCATACGTTTCACATTCAAAGGGTAACGGCACGGTTAGCAACAGGTATTCGTTGGCGTCATAACGAAATACACGTTCATTGATATAACCAATTTTATGTCCCGAAAAGAGAAATATGATTCCTGGCTGATACATTACCGGTGTACGCGCTGCCGGCTCAGTGCCGTGCAGCAGGCGGACATCTGGCAGCAGTTCGCTGAGTTTATTTTCATTGTTTTTCAGCTGCTTAATTTTATCTGTCAGCAGGAGGCAGATCTCATCACGGTTCATAGAGCACCATTTCATCATCGGTTTGCAACCCTGACATAATGCGCAGATTTATCCGTTTTCTCCAGCAGTCTGTAGAAATGGGCAAGACATCGGCAGAAATGAGCATTGAGAGCAGCGCGGCTGGCGCCCACAATGTTCATCATCCGGCAGACACTCTCCTGCCCTCTTTTTTTACCCACATAAGGGAACGAGCAATGAACAACTTTAATCTCCATACCCCAACCCGCATTCTGTTTGGTAAAGGTGCGATTGCTGAGCTGCGCGATCAAATCCCTCAGGATGCTCGCGTATTGGTTACCTATGGCGGCGGTAGCGTGAAAAAAACCGGTGTCCTGGCACAGGTTCAGGATGCGCTGAAAGGCCTGGACGTGCTGGAGTTTGGCGGTATTGAGCCGAACCCGTCTTATGAAACGCTGATGAACGCGGTAAAAATCGTGCGTGATGAGAAAGTGACGTTCCTGCTGGCGGTAGGCGGCGGTTCGGTGCTGGATGGCACCAAATTCATCGCGGCTGCGGCACAATACGCTGACGGCATCGATCCATGGCGCATTCTGGAAACCCACGGCAACGACGTAACAAGCGCTATCCCGATGGGCTCCGTATTAACCCTGCCAGCAACCGGCTCTGAATCTAACTCCGGCGCGGTCATTTCGCGTAAAACCACCGGCGATAAGCTGGCCTTTATGACCCCATTTGTGCAGCCGGTATTTGCCGTACTGGATCCGGTTTACACCTATACCCTGCCGCCGCGTCAGGTTGCGAACGGCGTCGTAGATGCCTTCGTACATACCGTTGAGCAGTATGTGACTTATCCGGTTGACGGGAAAATTCAGGATCGCTTTGCTGAAGGTATTCTGCTTACGCTGGTAGAAGAAGGCCCGAAAGCATTGCAGGAGCCGGAAAATTACAACGTGCGTGCGAACGTTATGTGGGCGGCAACCCAGGCGCTGAACGGTCTGATTGGCGCAGGCGTACCACAAGACTGGGCAACGCATATGCTGGGCCACGAACTGACCGCAATGCACGGTCTGGATCATGCTCAAACATTGGCGATCGTTCTGCCAGCGCTGTGGAATGAAAAACGCGATACCAAACGTGCCAAACTGTTGCAAT
This sequence comes from Citrobacter sp. Cb041, assembly GCF_030336655.1. Lineage (NCBI taxonomy): Bacteria > Pseudomonadati > Pseudomonadota > Gammaproteobacteria > Enterobacterales > Enterobacteriaceae > Citrobacter > Citrobacter sp. Cb041. The sequence continues at coordinate 371,737 of NZ_JAOWDD010000040.1, forward strand.
ACGCAGAGCGTATCTGGAATATCACTGAAGGTTCCGATGACCAACGCATCGACGCCGCTATTGCCGCAACCCGCGCTTTCTTCGAACAAATGGGCGTACCGACTCGTCTGTCTGACTACGGCCTGGACGGTAGTTCCATCCCGGCGCTACTGGAAAAACTGCAAGCGCACGGCGGTACGAAACTGGGCGAACATCAGGACATTACGCTCGAGGTCAGCCGTCGGATTTACGAAGCTGCCCGCTAAGGTTTTTTCACCTCCGCCTTTGATTTTTTGGGTATTTATATTCTAAATATTTCGAGTTGCATAAAGGCAGCAAAGGAGAGAATCCCCAGGAGCTTACATAAGTCAGTGACTGGGGGTGAAACGACAAACCTGCCGGGAGCAGATTTGAACGCTGCTTGCAGCGGCCCTGAAAGGGCGAGGCCCATGGATGGGCCGCGTAATAAAGCCAACGCATATGCAGCTTGAAGTATGACGAGGATAGGCCAGACTTAAGTCACACCTAACTTACCGGGGCTTGCCTCGGTAAACTCAATTCAGGGGAGGAATTATGACCGGTCCAACCATTATTAAACTACAGGATGGTAACGTCATGCCACAGCTGGGCCTGGGGGTCTGGAAGGCAAGTAACGAAGAGGTCATCACCGCCATTCATAAAGCGCTGGAAGTGGGGTATCGCTCAATTGATACCGCTGCGGCGTACAAAAACGAAGAAGGTGTCGGCAAAGCAATACGCGATGCGGGCGTACCGCGGGAAGAGTTATTCATCACCACCAAGCTGTGGAATGATGACCAGAAACGCCCTCGGGAAGCCTTGCTCGAAAGCATGGAGAAACTCCAGCTCGATTACCTTGATCTTTATCTGATGCACTGGCCAGTTCCGGCGATCGACCACTACGTTGAAGCGTGGGAAAGCATGATCGATCTGCAAAAAGAAGGGCTGATTAAGAGCATCGGCGTGTGTAACTTTCAGATCAATCATCTCCAGCGACTGATGGATGAAACCGGCGTACCACCGGTGATTAACCAGATAGAACTTCATCCGCTTATGCAACAGCGCCAACTGCACGCCTGGAACGCAACGCATAAAATCCAGACCGAATCCTGGAGCCCGCTGGCGCAGGGCGGCAAAGACGTCTTTGATCAAAAGATCATCCGCGATCTCGCAGAGAAATATGGCAAATCACCGGCGCAGATTGTCATCCGCTGGCATCTGGATAGCGGCCTGGTGGTTATTCCGAAATCAGTCACCCCTGCGCGTATCGCAGAAAACTTTAACGTCTGGGACTTCCGCCTGGATAAAGATGAATTAGGCGAAATCGCAAAGCTCGATCAGGGCAAACGTCTGGGACCAGACCCGGACCAGTTCGGCGGTTAACCCCTTCTCTCCTGCCCGACCTCTCGTCGGGCCTTTACTGATTTGAATTTCGACGTAGACCACGTGCACAGCTAATTGAGTCCCATGCGATCTGCCCCACTGGAAGCCGATTGAATCGCGGCAGAACCAATTTTTCGAGCAGTATGAAGGATATCTGTCGTCACACGATCGTGAACGGGCGGATGATGCAAAACTGGCCGCATTAGCGGCCAGAATTCGTAAGGCATAATTACTGAGCACTTCTGCCAGATGGCGGTACAAGCACCTTATCCGGCCGACGGTCTTTCAGGCCCGGTAAACATTTCACACCCGGGCATGACAGATTAGCGCCCTGCTACTTTCCCACGTTTTTTGTTCGCGGCAGGCGTCTGGCGCTGATGCGCCACAGGCGTGTGCTTGGTCAACGCCGGACGGGTATGACGGTTCTGGCGACGCGCTTCGCGCATCTCTTCCAGCGTAGGCGCCGGAACCAGACATTCGCGACGGCCACCGATCAGATGCTTTTTCCCCATATCTTCCAGCGCCTGGCGGATTAACGGCCAGTTGGCTGGGTCGTGGTAACGCAGCAGCGCTTTATGCAGACGACGCTGTTTATCACCTTTCGGCACCACCACGTCTTCACTCTTGTAACCAATTTTACCCAGCGGGTTTTTCCCGGTGTAATACATGGTTGTGGAGTTCGCCAATGGTGATGGATAGAAGTTCTGCACCTGATCCAGACGGAAACGACGTTGCTTCAGCCACAGCGCCAGATTCACCATATCCTCGTCACGCGTCCCAGGATGCGCAGAAATAAAGTACGGGATCAGGTACTGCTCTTTACCGGCCTGTTTAGAGTAGGTGTCGAACAATTCCTTAAAGCGATCGTAGCTGCCCATCCCCGGCTTCATCATCTTCGACAGCGGGCCTTCTTCAGTATGCTCTGGCGCAATCTTCAGATAGCCGCCCACGTGGTGGGTCGCCAGCTCTTTGATATAGCGCGGATCTTCAACCGCGATGTCATAGCGCACACCTGAAGCGATAAGGATCTTTTTAATGCCTTTCAAATCACGCGCACGGCGATAGAGGTTAATCGTCGGCTCGTGGTTGGTATCCATATGCGGACAGATATCCGGGTAGACGCATGACAAACGACGGCAGGTTTGCTCCGCACGCGGTGACTTACAGCGCAGCATATACATGTTCGCCGTTGGGCCGCCGAGATCGGAAATCACGCCGGTAAAGCCCGGAACGGTGTCGCGAATAGCTTCGATTTCATTGATGATCGAGTCTTCAGAGCGGCTCTGGATAATGCGGCCTTCGTGCTCGGTGATCGAACAGAACGAGCAGCCGCCAAAACAGCCACGCATAATGTTGATCGAGAAACGGATCATCTCGTAGGCCGGAATGCGGCTGTCGCCATACGCCGGATGCGGCACGCGCTTGTACGGCAGCGCAAAGACGCTGTCCATTTCTTCGGTAGAGAGCGGAATGGCTGGCGGGTTGATCCAGATGTAGCGATCGCCATGCTTTTGCATCAGCGCACGCGCACAGCCTGGGTTGGTTTCGTGGTGCAGGATGCGCGACGCATGTGCATACAGCACTTTATCGCCCTTCACTTTTTCGAAGGACGGCAGCAGCACGTAGGTTTTTTCCCACGGTTTCGGGCGCGGCGGCTGTACAGTTACCGCTTTCGCTTCCTGCTTTTTCGGTGCGACAGGTTTGTTGTCGGCACACGGCAAATCCTCGCCGTATGGATGCGGGATCGGGTCAATTTTGCCCGGCGTGTCGAGACGCGTGGAATCCACCCCACTCCAGCCCGGCAGCGCTTCTTTAACCATAATCGCGGTGTTACGCACGTCGCGGATCTGATCGATAGTTTCACCCATCGCCAGACGATGCGCCACTTCCACCAGCGGACGTTCGCCGTTACCGAACATCAGCATGTCGGCTTTTGAATCCACCAGCACGGAGCGACGAACGGTATCAGACCAGTAATCGTAGTGCGCGGTACGGCGCAGGCTGGCCTCAATACCGCCGAGAATAACCGGCACATCTTTCCATGCTTCCTTACAGCGCTGGGTATAGACCAGTGTCGCGCGGTCCGGGCGTTTGCCCGCCACGTTGTCTGGCGTATAAGCATCGTCATGGCGCAGTCGGCGATCGGCGGTATAACGGTTGATCATCGAATCCATGTTGCCCGCGGTAACACCAAAGAACAGGTTCGGTTTACCCAAACGCATAAAATCGTCTTTGTTGTTCCACTCCGGCTGGGCGATAATCCCAACACGAAAGCCCTGCGCTTCCAGCATACGGCCGCAAATTGCCATGCCAAAGCTGGGATGATCGACGTATGCATCGCCGGTAACCAGAATGATGTCGCAGCTATCCCAGCCAAGTTGGTCCATTTCGTCACGTGACATCGGCAAAAATGGTGCCGGGCCAAAACAGGCAGCCCAGTACTGCGGCCAGGAGAAAAGGTCTCTGTCCGGCTGGATCAGGGATATTGCGCTCATAGTGCTTCCAAAAATGGTAAAAAAATAATCAAAGGCCGGGGATTATACGCTGTATGTCGGCAAGAAATGAAGTGGAGTCTGAGTCAGACAAGTAGAAAGTGATTTAAATTGTTAAATTTTACGACGCCCATTTTTATCATTCATAATTAACACCATGCCGGCCAGCTGAGATAACTCTTTTTCGGCGGGGGATTTTTCATTGCGACTCAACGATTCACTGCATATTTCCCAGTTACGGGTAGTTGTTCACCTATGCGGATTTCTGGTTCTTCTCTACAGCTTCTCCATGCTGCCGCCGATGGCCATTGCTCTGTTAAATAAAGAGCGGAGCTTTTTCGCCTTTTTCAGCACATTTATGACGTTCTTTACCCTCGGCGGTGGAGCGTGGCTGGCAACCAAACATGCAGGTATTCAACTACGAACCCGGGATGGCTTCGTCATTATCGTCCTGTTCTGGCTGCTGTTTTCGTTTATCAGCGCCATGCCGATGTGGATGGACGATGGCTTAAATCTCTCCTTTGCCGATGCCCTGTTCGAAGGGGTTTCCGGGATAACCACCACTGGCGCTACGGTAATTGACGACGTCAGCGCCTTGCCGAAATCGTATCTGTATTATCGGGCTCAGCTCAATTTTATTGGCGGCCTGGGGGTTATTGTCCTTGCCGTGGCGGTATTACCCCTGCTGGGTATTGGTGGTATGAAGCTGTATCAGTCTGAAATGCCAGGTCCCTTTAAAGAAGAACGCCTCACGCCAAGGCTTGCTGATACCGCACGTACGCTGTGGCTGACCTACGTCATTCTCGGCCTTATTTGTACTCTGGCCTACTGGATTGCCGGGATGTCGTTTTTCGATGCCTTATGCCACGGGCTGTCGACGGTCTCTCTCGGCGGATTTTCCACCCGTAGTGAGAGCATCGGCTTTTATAACAGCCATGCTATTGAGTTAGTCGCCGGACTGTTTTCACTGCTGTCTGCGTTTAACTTCACCCTCTGGTACGTAGCTATTGTGAAACGTACCTTTAAGCCCTTTCGTCGTAATGCCGAGCTGCGTTTCTTTCTGCTTATTGCGCTGGTTGTCACCTTGATCGCCACCTGGCAGGTCTGGCGGGCGGGTATGTACGGGATAACGGACAGCCTGGTGCATGCCTTTTTTCTGGCCAGCTCCATGCTGACAGATAATGGCCTGTCGACGGCGGATTATGCGCAGTGGCCTTCGCACACGATCTTCATGCTGCTCAGCGCCAGCTTCTTCGGCGGTTGTGTGGGTTCGACCTGCGGGGGGATTAAGGTGCTGCGTTTTTTGATTATGTTCAAGCAATGCCGTCAGGAGTTACATCAGCTCGCGCATCCTCGCGCCCTGCTGAATATCAAAGTGGGCAATAACGTGGTAAGCGACCGAGTAGTGCGTTCGGTATGGAGCTTTTTCTTTCTCTACGTTTTATTTACCAGCTTTTTTATCTGGGCGCTCAATCTGATGGGCTACGATCTCTTCTCCTCTTTCGCCACCGTAGCCGCCTGCATCAATAACATGGGGCTGGGGTTTGGCATCACCGCAACGACGTTTGGCACCTTAAACGAGGAGGCAAAACTTCTGATGTGCGCGGCCATGATCATGGGGCGTCTGGAGATTTACCCCATTCTGATCCTGTTCTCGCGCATGTTCTGGCGGGCGTAACGGAAACTCCGGCGCATTACGGCGCCGGGTTCACCAACATCTGTCCGATCGAGCCACGATCCGCCATTTCCAGCGTCTGACTGTTAAAGTAGAACGGGAAATGAGCCCAGGAAGGTTGTCCATAGTAGACCAGTAATTCAACCTGGCCGTCGACCCAGACGGTATCTTTCCAGCCCCGGTCTTCCGGGAACGGCATTGCGCCATTCACATTACGGATCAGGAACGAGACGCCTTCGATATGGAAAGACTGAGGCATATCCGCCCGTACCGTCCAGCGCTCCCAGGAGCCCTGCTGAGCGGTAATATCCATGCGGTTGACGTCCCACAGCTGACCGTTGATGCCGGGATCGTCATCCAGACTGATATCACGGCTGCGAATCGGTGAACCACTGAGGATTTCCGTTGGCAGCAGGCGCATTGGCAGACTGTCGGTCACCAGCGGCAGGAGACCGGTCGGGCGCAGCGTCAATACCAGCGTGGAGATGAGAATACTGGAAGGCTCAAAGAATCCGCGGATCCTGTCGACAATGCTGGCCGCCTCACCACAGGTGATAGAGACCTCATTTCCGTTAGTCATATCCACCAGGATCTCACGGCGCTCGCCAGGCGCCAGCGAGAGCTGCTTCACCGAAACGGGCGCAGGTAAAAAGCCCTGATCGCTGGAAATCACATGCAGCGCGCGGCCATCGCTCATTTGCAACTGGTAACGACGCGAGTTTGAAGCGTTCAGCAAACGCAAACGCACCCAGCCGCGAGAGACTTCGACATACGGGCTTTGCGCCCCGTTGACCAGCAGGGTATCACCGACAAAACCACCGCTGCCGGGTTCGCTATATTCCGGCGTACCAAAGTTGTCCAGACGCTTGTCCTGGATAATGATCGGAAAATCATCCACGCCGTAGTGGTTGGGAATAGACAGTGATTTACTCACTTCATCTTCAATCAGCCACATTCCGGCAAGACCGTTATAAACCTGCTGGGCAGTACGATTTGGCGTATTGGCGTGATACCACAGCGTAGCGGCATTCTGACGAATCGGCAGCACTGGTGCCCAGTCTGCATTAGGGGACATCATGCGCGCCGGGCCGCCCATCAGCGGGCCTGGCACCTGTAATCCAGCGACAGTCATCGAGACATTTTCAGTCAGACGGTTGCTGTAGATAAGCTTGACGTCATCCCCTTTCCAGACGCGGATCGTCGGTCCCAGGTAGCGACCGTTAATCCCCCAGACAGGTGCGCGCGTGCCTTGCGTGAAGGACCAGTGGGCGCGTTGCAGCGTCATAAATAACGGCTGCCCCCGACGGGACTCCAGCAGCGGAGGTACGGGTAACGGTTGTTGCTGACCGGCAGCATTAGCCTTCAGCGGAACAGCACCTGCACACAGTGCGATCCCCGATGCCTGAATGAACTGACGCCGACTGAATGACATATAAACTCCATGAAAAACTGGCGATTAACACGCAGGAAATCTTTTCCTGTAACAAACCCGAATTGCGCGGATTAAACCTTACCGGCGGCTTCCCGCTCAGCAACTTCTTTATCGAGTTCTGCGATTTTTTGTTCCATCAGCGTACGGCAATGCGCTGCCAGTTCACGAACCTGATCTTTCCCAAAATGGCTAATATCTACCGGTGGCAACATCTCTACAATCGCCAGACCATTATTGAGTCGGTTGAGTTTTATCTTGTTCGAGGTAGTTGAAACGCACACCGGAATAACCGGGACACCCGCCGCAATCGCCGCATGAAACGCGCCGGTTTTAAACGGTAGCAGACCGCGACCACGGCTGCGCGTTCCTTCCGGGAACATCCAGATAGAAATACGACGTTTTTTGAAATGATTCACCACCGCCGCAATGGTGCTGTGCGCTTTGGTACGGTTGTTTCTGTCAATCAGCAGGTTGCCGGTTAACCAGTACAGCAGCCCGAAGAATGGGATCCACAACAGGCTTTTTTTACCTACCGTCACCGTCGGCGGCTGAACGATATTCGCAGCGGTAACCATGTCATAGTTGTTCTGATGATTACAAATATAGATAGCATTACCATAGTTCTGCGCGTCTGCCGGCATGCGGCACTCAACCTTCAGGCCGTAAAGGGGAGCCAGGCGGCCAAACATATGACCGAACGTTGCGACGTGTTTTGGATTTCGTGGGCTGAACAGACAGTATATGCAACCGAAAATACAGACCAGAACGCAGTAAATAACAGTAATGATTAAACGAAAAATATATAGCATAACAACCTCTGAGGCCTAAGAGCCTGGCATTTTACGTCACCTGATTCATCACGCAGTATCAGGTTAGGGCTTTGTTAAGGGCGGCTCTCTGGAAAAGCGTATTGTTAATCGCAACGCACGAATAAACAACGGTTTCACGGGAATTTTTAACGTTGGCTCTCCCCGGGCTAAAACAGGGAGAGCCGGACGGTAGCGTTATTCTTCGCTGTCGCCGTGACTGGCGCGTCGAGGCGAGTCAATGTCAATGCGATCGATACGCTGCAGACCACGCATTAGCGTACCGCGACGGCCACGCTCGCCGGTCACTTTCTGCAACTCTTCAGGACGCAGTTTAATTTTGCGCTTACCGACGTGGATAGTCAGCGTGCTTTGTGGCGGCAACACGTAGAGCTGCGCCAGGCCATCTTCACCTTTCGCCGCTTCCGCTGAAGGGATATTGATAATCTTGTTCCCTTTGCCTTTTGACAATTGCGGCAAATCGCTTACCGGGAACATCAACATGCGACCGGCTTGGGTGATTGCCAGCAGCATATCGGTTTCATCTTCAATCACAACCGGCGGCATAACGCGCGAATTTTCTGGCAGCGTAATCAATGCCTTACCAGCACGGTTACGAGCTACCAGGTCGTTGAAGGTGCAGACAAAACCGTAACCCGCATCGGATGCCATCAGCAGTTTCTGATCGTCGCCTTCCATCAGCATGTGCTCAACCGTCGCGCCCGGCGGCAGCGTGAGCTTCCCGGTCAGCGGTTCACCCTGTCCACGCGCCGACGGCAGCGTAATCGGGTCGATGGCGTAGCTGCGTCCGGTCGAGTCCACGAACACCACCGGCTGGTTGCTCTTACCCTTCACCGCAGACTTAAAGCTGTCGCCCGCTTTATAGCTTAATCCCGGCGCATCAATGTCGTGGCCTTTCGCGCTACGCACCCAACCACTCTGGGACAGCACAATGGTCACTGGCTCTGACGGCAGCATGTCGTGCTCGCTCATCGCCTTCGCTTCTTCACGTTCCTGCAGCGGAGAGCGGCGTTCGTCGCCATAGGCCTCGGCATCAGCCTGCAGCTCTTTCTTCAGCAGGTTACTCATTTTACGCTCAGAAGCCAGAATGCCTTGCAGCTGATCGCGCTCTTTCGCCAGCTCATCCTGCTCGCCGCGGATTTTCATCTCTTCGAGTTTGGCAAGGTGGCGCAATTTCAGCTCAAGAATGGCTTCAGCCTGGGTTTCGGAAATGCCAAACCGCGACATCAGCTCGGGCTTAGGTTCATCCTCATGACGAATAATTTCGATCACTTCGTCAATGTTGAGGAACGCCACCAGCAAACCTTCAAGGATATGCAGGCGTTTAAGCACTTTTTCCAGACGATAGTTCAGGCGACGACGTACGGTATCGCGGCGAAACGCCAGCCATTCGGTGAGGATCTCCAGCAGATTTTTCACCGCCGGACGACCATCAAGACCGATCATATTCAGATTGATGCGGTAGCTTTTTTCCAGATCGGTGGTGGCAAACAGGTGGTTCATCACCTGCTCCATATCCACACGATTGGAGCGCGGGACAATCACCAGACGGGTCGGGTTTTCGTGATCCGATTCGTCGCGCAGGTCGTCTACCATCGGCAGCTTTTTATTGCGCATTTGAGCGGCGATCTGCTCCAGCACTTTTGCCCCGGAAACCTGATGCGGCAGTGCGGAAATCACCACCGCGCCGTCTTCTTTCGTCCATACCGCGCGCATACGTACGGAGCCACGTCCGTTTTCGTAAATCTTACGAATCTCTGCCCGCGAGGTAATGATCTCCGCTTCGGTCGGGTAATCCGGCCCCTGCACGATGTCCAGCAACTGATCCAACGTCGTTTTCGGCTGCTCAATCAGGGTAATCGCCGCTTTCGCCACTTCACGCAGGTTATGCGGCGGAATGTCCGTCGCCATACCAACGGCAATACCGGTCGTGCCGTTCAACAGAATATTTGGCAGACGCGCAGGCAGCATCTTCGGCTCCTGCATGGTGCCGTCGAAGTTTGGCACCCAGTCCGACGTTCCCTGGCCAAGTTCACCCAGCAGAACTTCCGCATATTTAGACAGACGGGATTCGGTATAACGCATCGCCGCGAAAGATTTCGGATCGTCCGGCGCCCCCCAGTTCCCCTGCCCGTCGACCAGCGGATAGCGGTAAGAGAACGGCTGCGCCATCAGCACCATCGCTTCATAACAAGCGCTGTCGCCGTGTGGGTGGTATTTACCCAGTACGTCACCGACGGTACGGGCGGATTTTTTAAATTTGGCGCTGGCATTCAGCCCCAGTTCGGACATCGCGTACACGATGCGACGCTGAACGGGTTTCAAACCATCGCCAATAAACGGCAACGCCCTGTCCATGATGACGTACATGGAGTAGTTCAGATAGGCGGTTTCCGTGAATTCATGCAGCGCCAGGCGCTCTGCCATATCGCTCATTAATCGTGGTTCCTCAACTTTGTACCCCTCTATTGAAGGGCAATATTGCCGCAGATACTACCCTATCTGGCGTGTTGAGTCACAAAGAAAAGGGCCACGAGTGCGGCCCTGATGGGGATTATTTGGCAACTTTGGTAATCTGTTTCACGTCGATTTCAACGGAGTTCCAGTCTTTATCCACTTCCCCCTGGATTTCAACCACATCCTGCGGTGTGACGGTTACGCCGTTCCAGCGCTTGTGGTCGATATCCACATTCACTGTGCCGGTCGCATCTTTAAACACATACAGGTCGTCGGAAATACGCTCAACGATGTTCCCGCGCAGGGTAACCCAAGTGTCATCACGCAGTGATTTGGCGCTTTCTACCGTCGCGCTGCTACCATTCGGGCCGACAAATCCGCCATTTTGGCTTTGCGTGGTGGTTGTCGGTCCAGAGAAACCGCCCTGCTGCGCTGCCAGAACAGGTGCGGAACACAGTGCCATTACGGCAACCATTGCAGCTAATTTTTTCATCGTCATGTCTCCCTTTCATTTTGGTTTACGACTATTAAATAAGTTAATCCTTAACAAGTTCTTAAGGCAAAAAAAGATACTTTTTTTGCTGTACAGAGGCTGTAGTCACAAGGTTTACTGACGCTAATGAGAGCGGCTGCAGGGAAGAACATATGCGTATTTTACTGATCGAAGATGACACATTGATCGGCGACGGCCTGAAAACAGGTCTGAGTAAAATGGGTTTCAGCATCGACTGGTTTACCGAGGGTCGCCAGGGGAAAGAAGCGCTCTACAGCGCCCCTTATGATGCGGTGATCCTCGACCTGACGCTGCCAGGCATCGACGGACGGGACATCTTGCGCGAATGGCGAGCCAACGGGAAGCAGGAGCCAGTGCTGATTCTGACCGCTCGCGACGCGCTGGCGGAACGCGTTGAGGGTCTGCGTCTCGGCGCGGATGACTATCTGTGCAAACCCTTTGCGCTGATCGAAGTTGCCGCCAGACTGGAGGCGCTGGTGCGCCGTGCCAGCGGCCAGGCGAGCAACATATTGCGCCATGGCCACGTGACGCTCGATCCCGGCGCGCTGGTTGCCACGGCGGCAGATGAGCCTTTGTCTCTCAAACCCAAAGAGTTCGCTCTACTGGAGCTGCTGATGCGCAATAAGGGTCGCGTCCTGCCCCGCAAACTGATTGAAGAAAAACTGTATACCTGGGACGAAACCGTCTCCAGCAATGCGATTGAGGTACACGTCCATCACTTACGCCGTAAGCTCGGCAGCGACTTTATCCGTACCGTGCATGGCATTGGCTACACCTTGGGTGACGCATGAAACTCACACAACGCCTCAGCCTGCGCGTCAGGCTAACGCTTATTTTTCTGATTCTGGCATCGGCAACCTGGGCCGTTTCGAGCTTTGTAGCCTGGAAGCAGACCACCGACCATGTCGATGAGCTGTTTGATACCCAACTGATGCTGTTCGCCAAGCGGCTCAGCACGCTGGATATCAGCGACGTCACCACCTCAAGCAATATGGCTCGCACGCCGAAGAAGCTCAAGCACGGCCATATTGATGACGACGCGCTGACGTTTGCCATCTTCACCATCGACGGCAAAATGGTATTGCACGATGGCGACAACGGCCAGGATATTCCCTACAGCTACACCCGCGAAGGCTTTACCGATGGTCAACTCAAGGGGGACAACGACGCATGGCGTTTTCTGTGGCTGAATTCCGCTGACGGCAAATACCGCATTGTGGTAGGCCAGGAGTGGGAGTATCGAGAGGATATGGCGCTGTCGATCGTCACCGCCCAGTTAACACCGTGGTTGATTGCGCTGCCGCTGATGTTGCTAATCCTGGTGGTCATGATTAGCCGTGAACTCAGGCCGCTGAAAAAACTGGCGCAGGCTCTGCGCTGGCGCTCACCGGAATCGGAAGAGCCGCTCGATCCGAAAGGTGTACCTAGCGAAGTGCGCCCGTTGGTTGAATCGCTCAATCAGTTGTTTACCCGCACCCATTCCATGATGGTCCGCGAACGGCGCTTCACTTCTGATGCTGCCCACGAGCTGCGCAGCCCGTTGACCGCGCTGAAAGTACAAACGGAAGTGGTGCAACTGTCAGACGACGACACGCAAACGCGGGAAAAAGCGCTGGTACAGTTGCATGCGGGAATTGAACGCGCCACCCGACTGGTCGATCAGTTACTGACGCTTTCACGCCTCGACTCCCTCGACAATCTTCAGGATGTGGCGGAAATCTCGCTGGAGGAGCTTTTGCAATCCGCGGTGATGGATATCTACCATCCAGCCCAGCAGGCGCACATCGACGTGCGTTTGCAGATTAACGCGCATAACATCATGCGCACAGGACAGCCGCTGTTACTGAGCCTGATGGTACGAAATCTGCTGGATAATGCGATCCGCTACAGCCCGCGGGGTAGCATTGTGGAAGTGACGCTCAACGCCCGTAATTTTAGCGTCAAGGATAATGGTCCTGGCGTTGCGCCAGAGGTCCTGACGCACATCGGGGAACGCTTTTATCGTCCACCGGGACAAAGCGTGACCGGCAGCGGCCTCGGCCTATCGATTGTCCGCCGTATCGCAATATTGCATGGAATGTCAGCCTCGTTTGGCAACGCTCCGCAAGGTGGCTTTGAAGCGAAGGTCAGTTGGTAATTGCGTTATTATTGCTCAAATAGCAAAAGACTTTGCACATTTTGCTAATTTCACCGCGTCGCTGGTAGGGGTAAAATCGTCTTCAAACGTATTTCCCTGAGGACACAAAATGAGCAACATTCTGATTATCAATGGTGCGAAAAAATTCGCCCACTCCAACGGTCAGTTAAACGACACCCTGACCGAGGTCGCGGATGGCCTTCTGCGCGACCTCGGGCATGATGTTAAAATCGTGCGCGCCGACAGCGACTATGACATTTCTGATGAAGTACAGAACTTCGTCTGGGCCGATGTGGTTATCTGGCAAATGCCTGGCTGGTGGATGGGTGCGCCGTGGACCGTGAAAAAATACATTGATGACGTGTTTACCGAAGGTCACGGTACGCTGTACGCCAGCGATGGTCGCACGCGTTCAGATGCGTCTAAAAAATACGGCTCCGGTGGGCTGATTCAGGGCAAAAAATACATGCTGTCACTGACCTGGAACGCACCGATGGAAGCTTTTACTGAAAAAGATCAGTTCTTCCATGGCGTTGGCGTTGATGGCGTTTATCTCCCGTTCCATAAAGCAAACCAGTTCCTGGGAATGGAAGCGCTGCCGACCTTTATCACCAATGACGTGATTAAAATGCCGGACGTCCCGCGTTATATCGCAGAATATCGCAAGCATCTGAACGAAATTTTTGGTTAACTGGTAACCTGGAATTAGAAGGAGTTAACCATGCTTACCGTTATTGCAGAAATCCGTACACGTCCAGGTCAACATCACCGCCAGGCGGTACTGGATCAATTCGCTAAAATCGTTCCAACCGTACTGAAAGAGGAAGGTTGCCACGGCTACGCGCCGATGGTCGATCATGCTGCTGGCGTCAGTTTTCAGACCACAGCCCCGGACTCAATCGTGATGGTTGAACAGTGGGAAAGCATTGCGCATCTTGAAGCGCATTTGCAGACACCGCATATGAAAGCCTATAGCGAAGCCGTGAAAGGCGACGTGCTGGACATGAGTATTCGTATTCTGGAGTCTGGCATTTAAGATTGTCGATTTGCCGGATAACGCCATAAACAGACGTATCCGGCTTATACTGCAATCCTCAGGACTGGTAAGCCCAGCGCCACCAGGCATTCACGGTCAATTACCCTTCGAGATCCGCCAGGTCGCCTTTCTCCTGCAACCAGTTACGGCGATCTTCAGAACGCTTCTTGGCCAGCAGCATATCCATCATTGCGTTGGTACGCTGATCGTCTTCGTCATCGATGATGAGCTGCACCAGGCGGCGGGTATTCGGATCCAGCGTGGTTTCACGCAGCTGCATCGGGTTCATTTCACCCAGACCTTTAAAGCGCTGCACGTTCGGCTTGCCTTTCTTGCGCTTTAACTGCTCCAGCACGCCCGCTTTCTCTTCTTCCGTCAGCGCGTAATACACCTCTTTACCGAGGTCGATACGGTATAACGGCGGCAGCGCCACATAGACGTGACCGTGTTTCACCAGCGTACGGAAGTGTTTCACAAACAGCGCGCACAGCAGCGTGGCGATGTGCAAACCATCGGAGTCCGCATCCGCCAGAATACAGATCTTACCGTAGCGCAGCTGGCTCAGATCATCACTGTCCGGATCGATGCCGATCGCCACCGAAATATCGTGAACTTCCTGCGAGGCCAACACTTCATCGGAAGAGACTTCCCAGGTGTTGAGGATCTTACCTTTCAGCGGCATGATCGCCTGATATTCACGATCGCGCGCCTGTTTAGCCGATCCGCCCGCCGAGTCACCTTCGACGAGGAACAGTTCGGTGCGATTAAGATCCTGTGCGGTACAGTCCGCCAGTTTCCCCGGCAACGCCGGACCGCTGGTCAACTTTTTACGCACCACTTTTTTCGCCGCACGCAGACGACGCTGGGCGCTGGAAATCGCCATCTCAGCCAGCAGTTCGGCTGATTGCACGTTCTGGTTCAGCCACAGGCTGAAAGCATCTTTCACCACGCCAGAGACGAATGCCGCGCACTGCCGCGAAGAGAGGCGCTCTTTGGTTTGTCCGGCAAACTGCGGATCCTGCATTTTTACTGACAGCACGTAAGCACAGCGATCCCAGATATCTTCCGCCGACAGCTTCACACCGCGCGGCAGAATATTGCGGTATTCACAGAACTCGCGCATTGCATCCAGCAAACCCTGGCGCAGGCCGTTAACGTGCGTACCGCCCTGCATGGTGGGGATCAGGTTCACATAGCTTTCAGTCAGCAGCTCGCCGCCTTCCGGAAGCCAGAGCAGCGCCCAGTCCACGGTTTCTGTTTCACCGCTGAAATTACCGATAAACGGTTTTTCCGGCAGCGTCGGCAGGCCATTCACCGCTTCGCTCAGATAGTCATTCAGACCATCCTGGTAGCACCAGCGCTGTTCACTGTTATTGACCTCATCCTTAAAGGTGATCTCAACGCCTGGGCACAGCACCGCTTTGGCTTTCAGTACGTGGGTTAAGCGCGAAACGGAAAAACGCGGGCTGTCAAAGAAGCTTTCATCCGGCCAGAAGTGCACGCTGGTTCCGGTATTGCGTTTACCGCAGGTACCGACAACCTGTAAATCTTGCACCTTATCGCCGTTCTCAAACGCGATGTTGTACACCTGCCCGTCGCGGCGCACGTTCACTTCCACACGCTTCGACAGGGCGTTGACCACGGAGATCCCCACCCCATGTAAACCACCAGAGAACTGATAGTTTTTGTTGGAGAACTTACCGCCTGCGTGCAGACGACAGAGGATCAGCTCTACCGCCGGAACGCCCTCTTCAGGGTGAATGTCTACCGGCATGCCGCGGCCATCATCAATAACTTCCAGAGACTGGTCGGCATGTAAAATCACGTCCACGCGTTTTGCGTGGCCCGCCAGTGCTTCATCCACACTGTTATCAATCACTTCCTGTCCAAGATGGTTCGGACGGGTTGTATCGGTGTACATCCCCGGGCGACGGCGTACCGGCTCAAGCCCAGTGAGTACCTCAATGGCATCAGCGTTATAAGTTTGCGTCATGGTTTAAATAAGCAATTCGAATTGATCGTCAGAAACTGTGCAGTCCAAGGAAATCGACAATCGGGTTGAAATAATCTTCGAAGCCCGTGAATGCGTGGTTTCCGCCCTCAATAACTGTCTGGCGGCAGGAGGCGTAATACGCCACCGCCTGGCGGTAGTCCAACACTTCATCGCCCGTTTGTTGAAGCAGCCAGATCAAATCCGGCGCTTCCAGCGGGTCAATCTGCATGACTTTAAGATCGTAAATATGGCGTGACTCTAGCACATATTGCTGCCCCGTGTAGGGGTTCTCGTTTTGACCGAGATAGTCGACCAGCAGTTCATAAGGTCGGACAGCAGGGTTCACCACCACCGCGGGCAGCATAAAACATTGCGACAGCCAGGTGGCGTAATAGCCTCCTAGTGAGGAACCGACAATTCCCAGCGACTCTCCGCCATGTTCAAGAATGATCGATTCCAGCATCTCTGCGGCCTGGGCCGGATACGGTGGCAGTTGGGGTACGATCATCTCAACGTGCGGATGATGCTCCGCCAGCCAGTTTTTCAGCAAACATGCCTTCGCCGAACGAGGAGAACTATTAAATCCGTGAAGATAAAGAAGCGTAGACATCAGTAGCCTTCTGAAGCGGTATCAGGGTGGAACCGATTACCCTGCAGACGGCGTACCTGAGTCTGCAACGTCCCGTCAGCAAAAAGCTCCAACGTCCGCCAGCCGGGGCTGATGGTATCTAACGTGAAGTTGGAACAGTGTGGCTTAAACTGCACACAGGTCGACGGCGTCGCCAGCAGGCGGCGTCCGTTCCAGTCCAAATCCAGTTCCTGATGAATATGCCCACACAACAAATACTTGGCACGAGGATAATTCACCAGCACGTTATCCAGCTCTGCGGCATTACGCAGGCTATGCTGATCGAGCCAGCTACAACCTGCTGGCAGAGGATGATGATGCAGAAGCAGCAAAGTATTGCGCTCAGGCGCATCGGCAAGTTTACGTTCCAGCCATTCGAGCTGAAATTCGCTTAATTCACCGTGGGGAACGCCGAATACCTGGCTGTCCAGCAACAGGATTTGCCACTGTTCACCAATAAAAACGCGTTTAGCGGGTGAGATCCCCGCGTCCTGTAGCGCGCTGTACATTGCCGGCTGAAAATCGTGATTGCCCGGTAGCCAAACGCAGGGCGCACGAAAGCTTGCGATGCCCTCAGCAAAATGCTGATAGGCCGCAGCGGATTGATCCTGCGCCAAATCACCAGTCGCGACGATCAGATCGTATTCAGGCGACTCTGCATGTATTGCATCCAGTACGGATTGATAGCTATCCCAGGTGTTTACACCCAGCAGCGTTTCATGCTTTTCGGCAAACAGGTGAGTGTCTGTAATTTGTAAGATCCTGACTCTGGCCTCACCAGCCAAAGGAAGGGTTAACAGGCTTTCCAAATGGTGTCCTTAGGTTTCACGACGCTAATAAACCGGAATCGCCATCGCTCCATGTGCTAAACAGTACCGTAACCAGTCGGCCAGAAACTGATTAATTTGATGCTTTTCGTCGCGTTGATGCAACTTTTTATTTGGATAATCATACCGCGCTTTGAAGCGAAAGATCTGCTGACTCGAACACACTTCAGCCACCCTCGCGTCATGATACAGGCGGACTGTCAATGACGGCAGGCTCCAGTAAGTGACCGCGGGTGCCGTTTGTTCGATCGCGACAAGCGTAGTGTATCGGGTCGATTCAACGATCGTTAACCGATATTGTGCGTTTGCGACCTGATAGCTCACTGTTTCATCGGCTGCGTCATTACGCGGCAGCAGACGGCGCAATTGCGAATAGTTGGTTTCGCACAGGCGCATCATTTCAGGGAAGTCAGGTGTGTAACGCTTCATTTTTTCCACTCAGTTTTTAACTCTTGATAGTGCAGCTGTAACCATTGCAAGGCGATGACAGAAGCCGCGTTGTCGATTTTCCCCTCTTCAACCCATTGATAAGCCTGCTCCCGGCTCACCACATGAACACGAATATCTTCGTTTTCATCAGCCAGACCGTGGATCCCGCTCGCGGTCGTGGCGTCCACTTCGCCAACTAAAATAGACAGGCGCTCACTGGTGCCGCCAGGGCTTGCCAGATAGCTCAGAACGGGCTTGGTACGTTTAACTTCCAGCCCAGCCTCCTCCATCGCTTCACGACGAGCCACATCCTCAACGGTTTCGCCCTCTTCAATCATTCCGGCCACCATTTCCAGGAGCCACGGGCTTTCGCTGGTATCAAACGCTGCGATACGGATCTGCTCGACCAGAACAACTTCGTCCCGCTCAGGGTCAAAGGGTAGCAAGACTGCCGCGTGTCCGCGCTCAAAAATTTCGCGCTTTACCTCACCACTCATACCGCCGTTAAACAGGCGATGGCGGAACCGATAAAGATCCAGTGAAAAAAAACCGCGGTATAGCGTTTCTCGTGCAATAATTTCTACATCATTTTTAGTGAAAGTCATTGGCAAGTTGTCTGGTTTACGCATTGTGCTGTCCTGAAACCAATAGTGATTAAAATGTGAATTTCAAGGTCGTTTGACTGATGTTTGAACGCCCTTGTGTTAAATTGATGCAAATTAACGCCGTATGGCACGTAACGCCAACTTTTTGAAGTGGCGGATTCTGCTAGAATCAGCAAATATTTTTACAATTTGATCAGCGCTAAATACTGCTTCACAACAAGGAATGCAAATGAAGAAATTGCTCCCCATCCTTATCGGCCTGAGCCTGTCGGGGTTCACTACTTTGAGCCAGGCAGAAAACCTGATGCAGGTTTATCAGCAAGCACGCCTGAGCAACCCGGAATTGCGTAAATCCGCCGCCGATCGCGATGCTGCATTCGAAAAAATTAACGAAGCGCGTAGCCCATTACTGCCGCAACTAGGTTTAGGTGCCGATTACACCTACAGCAATGGCTACCGTGATGCAAATGGCGTCAACTCCAACGCAACCAGCGCGTCATTACAATTGACTCAGACGTTGTTCGACATGTCTAAATGGCGTGCCCTGACGCTGCAAGAAAAATCAGCAGGCATCCAGGACGTAACGTATCAGACCGATCAGCAAACGCTGATCCTGAATACCGCTACCGCTTATTTTAACGTACTGAACGCGATTGACGTGCTGTCTTACACTCAGGCACAGAAAGATGCGGTCTATCGTCAGTTAGATCAGACCACACAGCGTTTTAACGTGGGCCTGGTCGCCATCACTGACGTACAGAACGCCCGTTCACAATACGACACCGTGCTGGCGAACGAAGTGACCGCGCGTAACAATCTCGACAACGCGGTAGAACAGCTGCGCCAGGTGACCGGTAACTACTACCCCGAACTGGCTTCGCTGAACGTTGATGGCTTTAAAACCAACAAACCGCAGGCGGTGAACGCGCTGCTGAAAGAAGCAGAAAACCGCAACCTCTCATTATTGCAGGCGCGTTTGAGCCAGGATCTGGCGCGTGAACAGATTCGTCTGGCGCAGGATGGTCACTTACCGACGCTGGGTTTGACCGCCTCTACCGGCGTTTCTGACACCTCCTACAACGGGTCGAAAACCAACACCTCCCAGTACGACGACAGCAACATGGGCCAGAACAAAATCGGTCTGAACTTCTCGCTGCCGCTGTACCAGGGTGGGATGGTTAACTCGCAGGTGAAACAAGCGCAGTACAACTTTGTTGGCGCGAGCGAACAACTGGAAAGCGCACACCGCAGCGTGGTGCAAACCGTGCGTTCTTCGTTCAACAACATTAATGCTTCCATCAGTAGCATTAACGCGTACAAACAAGCGGTTGTCTCTGCCCAAAGCTCTTTAGATGCGATGGAAGCAGGCTATTCCGTAGGTACCCGTACCATCGTGGATGTGTTGGATGCCACCACCACGCTGTACAACGCCAAGCAGCAACTGGCGAATGCGCGTTATACCTATCTTATCAACCAGCTTAACGTCAAATCTGCGCTCGGTACGCTGAACGAGCAGGATCTGGTGGCGCTGAATAATACGCTGGGTAAACCGATCCCGACTTCTCCGGATAACGTAGCGCCGCAAAATCCGCAGCAAGATGCCGCGGTGAATGACTTTAACAGCAACGGCAATATGCCTGCGGCTCAACCAACGGCTGCACGTTCAACCAGCAGCAACGGTAACAACCCGTTCCGTAACTGATGCTGATGACGGGGCTTCGGCCCCGTCTGAACGTAAGGCAACGTAAAGATCCACCCCTTCTTCCGCATTCTCGCCTCTTCCCGCTTCAATTTCGACCAGTCATCCTCTATTCTGAGCAGAGTTACCACTGGGTCCTGGAAGACATAAATGAAACGGACAAAATCTATACATCACGCCTCGTTCCGCAAAAGCTGGAGCGCGCGCCACCTGACTCCTGTCGCTCTGGCAGTTACCGCTGTTTTTATGCTCGCGGGCTGTGAAAAGAGTGACGAAACGGTTTCGCTTTATCAGAACGCGGACGACTGCTCTGCAGCTAATCCGGGTAAAAGCGCCGAATGTACCACCGCGTTTAACAATGCGCTGAAAGAAGCTGAACGCACCGCGCCAAAATACGCCACTCGCGAAGACTGTATCGCTGAATTCGGCGAAGGCCAGTGCCAGCAGGCACCTGCACAAGCGGGCATGGCGCCGACCGGTGAAGGCCAGGCTCAGGCGCAGAATCAAAGCAGCGGCAGCTTCTGGATGCCGCTGATGGCAGGCTATATGATGGGCCGCATGATGGGTGGCGGTATGGGCGCTCAGCAGCCGCTGTTCAGCTCGAAAAATCCGGCCAGCCCGGCATACGGCAAATATACGGATGCCGGCGGCAAAAACTACGGCGCCGCAACGCCGGGTCGCACCATGACCGTACCGAAAACCGCCATGGCGCCGAAACCGGCTACCACCTCTACCGTAACCCGCGGCGGATTTGGCGAATCTGTGGCTAAACAGAGCACCATGCAGCGTAGCGCAAGCGGTACTACCACACGTTCAATGGGCGGCTGATCGTCATGGAAAGAGTCAGTATTGTTGAGCGCCCGGACTGGCGCGATAAAGCCACCGAATACGGTTTCAACTTTCACACTATGTACGGCGAGCCGTACTGGTGTGAGGATGCGTATTATAAGCTCACGCTTGCTCAGGTAGAAAAGCTGGAAGAGGTCACCGCAGAGCTGCATCAAATGTGCCTCAAAGTGGTGGAAAGGGTCATCGCCAGCGATGAGCTGATGACCAAGTTTCGCATTCCGAAGCATACCTGGGGCTTTGTCCGCCAGTCCTGGCAGACACAGCAACCGTCGCTCTATTCGCGTCTCGATCTGGCGTGGGACGGCATGGGCGAGCCTAAGCTGTTAGAAAACAACGCCGATACGCCAACCTCTCTGTACGAAGCTGCGTTTTTCCAGTGGATCTGGCTGGAAGACCAACTCAATGCAGGCAACCTGCCGGAAGGCAGCGATCAATTCAACAGTCTGCAGGAAAAGCTGATCGAGCGTTTCGCCGAGCTGCGTGAGCAGTATGGTTTTCAGTTGCTACATCTGACCTGTTGTCGCGATACGGTGGAAGACCGCGGAACGATCCAGTATCTACAGGATTGCGCTGCCGAAGCTGAAATCGCCACTGAATTCCTCTATGTCGAAGATATTGGTCTTGGTGAAAAAGGTCAGTTCACGGATATGCAGGATCAGGTCATTGCTAACCTGTTCAAGCTCTATCCGTGGGAATTCATGCTGCGTGAAATGTTCTCCACTAAGCTGGAAGACGCTGGCGTTCGCTGGCTGGAACCAGCCTGGAAGAGCATCATCTCCAACAAAGCGTTATTACCGCTGTTGTGGGAAATGTTCCCGGATCATCCGAATCTGCTGCCTGCGTATTTCGCCGAAGATGACTATCCTCAGATGGATAAATTCGTCGTAAAGCCGATCTTCTCACGTGAAGGCGCGAACGTTTCCATTATCGAAAACGGTAAAACGATCGAAGCAGTGGAAGGGCCGTACGGCGAAGAAGGTATGATCGTGCAGCAATTCCATCAGCTACCGAAGTTTGGCGACAGCTATATGTTGATCGGCAGCTGGCTAATCAACGATCAACCAGCTGGCATCGGCATTCGCGAAGACCGCGCGTTGATCACGCAGGATCTCTCGCGTTTCTATCCGCATATTTTTGTCGAATGACTGAGAGTGCCGGGTGGTGGCTGCGTCTTACCCGGCCTACAGCACGAACTGTAGGCTCGATAAGCGCAGCGCCATCGGGCGCATTTATCATCCGACCTGCACCGACAACATACTCAAACTTCCCATCTCAATACCGTCAACAGGAATAGTCACCGGCTCTTTGCCATCCCAGGCACCTAATACATACAGCAGCGGCAGATAGTGATCCGGTGTCGGGTTCGATAACGATCCCCCTTCATGATCGAGATAGTTCACCAGCGGGTGCTGTTCAACCGGTCCCTGCCATGTCAGGTTTGCTTTAACATATTCGTTGAATGAGGTCGCCCACGGATATGGCGTGTTCTCACCGTGCCAACGCGCAGTGCGCAGGTTATGCACCACGTTACCGCTGGCTACCAGCATAATGCCCTCATCACGCAGTGCCGCCAGCTTGCGGCCAATTTCAAAATGCCAGGCTGCAGGTTTGGTACTGTCAATGCTCAGCTGCACCATCGGAATATCCGCATGCGGGTACATCTTGATCAGCACGCCCCATGAACCGTGGTCAAAACCCCACGCCTCTTTGTCTAAGGTAACGGGCGCCGGGGCCAGCAAGTCAACCAGATGCTGCGCCAGTTCCGGTGATCCAGGAGCCGGGTAATGGGTGTCATACAGCGCCTGTGGAAAACCGCCAAAATCGTGGATTGTTTTAGGCGCTTCCATCGCCGTCACGCCCGTGCCACGAGTGAACCAATGCGCCGAGACCACCACAATAGCTTTCGGGCGCGGCAACGTTTCCCCCAGTTGCTGCCAGGCGCGGGTATAAACGTTATCTTCCAGAACATTCATCGGGCTACCGTGGCCCAAAAACAATGCTGGCATACGAGTTGAAGACATGATGATATCCTTACTGAGGGAGTCATTTTGATACCACCACAATACGCTTATTCGGCTGATGAAGAACTCAGATAACCATGATGAAGATCATCAGTTATTTTGACGATCCAACCCGGACAGCAGATTGATAAGGAGTTTTATTTGTCGATGTCAGTACCTTTACTTCTGACTTTACTGGCAGGCGCCGCCACGTTTATCGGCGCATTTCTCGGCGTGTTAGGGCAAAAACCCTCCAACCGCGTGCTCGCCTTTTCGTTAGGCTTCGCCGCAGGGATTATGTTACTGATCTCACTGATGGAGATGCTCCCAGCCGCACTGGCTGCTGAAGGTATGTCGCCGATATTGGGCTACGGAATGTTTATCGTTGGCTTACTGGGATACTTTGGCCTGGACCGCCTATTGCCGCATGCGCACCCTCAGGATCTGGTACAGAAAACCACGCGGCCTCTGCCCGGCTCCATTAAACGTACTGCGATTTTATTAACGCTCGGCATTAGCCTGCACAACTTCCCTGAAGGGATAGCGACGTTTGTTACCGCCAGCAGCAACCTCGAGCTGGGCTTTGGTATTGCCCTTGCCGTCGCATTACACAATATTCCTGAAGGATTAGCCGTTGCGGGTCCAGTTTATGCAGCCACGGGCTCCAAACGTACGGCGATATTCTGGGCCGGGATCTCGGGCATGGCGGAAATCCTGGGTGGCGTACTGGCGTGGTTAATTCTGGGGAGCCTGATCTCGCCGGTGGTGATGGCGGCAATAATGGCAGCAGTCGCAGGAATTATGGTGGCGCTGTCCGTCGATGAGCTAATGCCGTTGGCAAAAGAGATCGACCCGAATAATAATCCCAGCTATGGGGTACTTTGTGGAATGTCGGTGATGGGGTTAAGTCTTGTCATCCTCCAGTCCATGGGGATCGGCTAATTCAGAGGGCGGATGCCACCCTGCTAATTTACAGCATCCGCTCATCCATAGCAGAACGTGAAGGACTATTCCTGTTCCTTAACCGCGCTGTTATCTTCGCCAGAACGACGAAAGAGTTTGTTTCGCGCCTCGAGTAATGCATCCCGGTCTTGCCGAAATGCCCGACAATAACGCTTCATATGGCAATAATAACCAACTGCAACGAGTGCAATTAATACAATCCAGTACCAGGCGATAAACATTCTTTTACCCTTAAAATTTAACATCATTAAACATTTAACGTTAAAATTTTACACAACCTTATTATGACATACTCCTATAGTGGCATATTCCAGAAACAAATATATGATTTCGATCATATAAACCAGCAGCTATGCAAATAGTTAACACCGTTATAAAAAATAAAACAATGTCGACAAGATCACACTGCGCAATAATAAATATTGCCCTTAAAATAACGCACTCATACCATCCAAAAAATAATAAAAATTAGCACCTGCAAAATAATACATTTCATCAATATTAATATATTCACCATAAAAGTAGCATCAGCAATACCATTTTTATTATATTCACATCGTAAAAACATAATATATTCAGCACTGTTATATTTAAAGATAATATAAGGAGATATATCCATGTTTACACAGTACCGAAAAACACTTCTAGCCGGAACGCTTGCACTGACGTTTGGCTTTGCCGCAGGGAATTCATTTTCCGCAGGTTTCCAACCAGCCCAGCCCGCAGGAAAATTGGGTGCGATAGTCGTTGACCCATACGGAAACGCCCCTCTTACCGCACTGGTTGAATTAGATAGTCACGTTATTTCGGATGTTAAAGTTACCGTTCATGGTAAAGGTGAAAAAGGAGTCCCAATTACCTATACCGTCGGCAAAGAATCCCTCGCCACCTACGATGGGGTTCCTATTTTTGGCCTTTATCAAAAGTTCGCTAATAAGGTCACTGTTGAATATAAAGAAAATGGCAAGGCCATCAAGGAAGATTACGTGGTGCAAACATCTGCCATCGTTAATCACTACATGGATAACCGTTCTATTTCCGATTTACAGCAAACAAACGTTATTAAGGTCGCACCTGGCTTTGAAGACCGTCTCTATCTGGTGAATACCCACACCTTTACCGCGCAGGGCGCAGAATTCCACTGGCATGGTGAAAAAGATAAAAATGCCGGTATCCTGGATGCTGGTCCGGCCGGTGGCGCATTACCCTTTGATATCGCACCCTTTACCTTTGTCGTTGATACGGAAGGCGAATATCGTTGGTGGCTGGATCAGGACACTTTCTATGACGGCCATGACATGGATATCAATAAGCGCGGTTACCTGATGGGCATACGGGAGACACCGCGCGGCACCTTCACCGCCGTACAGGGCCAGCACTGGTATGAGTTCGATATGATGGGCCAGATTCTGGCCGACCATAAGCTGCCGCGCGGATTCCTCGACGCATCGCATGAGTCCGTCGAAACGGTGAACGGCACCGTACTGCTTCGCGTGGGTAAACGCGACTATCGCAAGGAAGATGGCATTCACGTACAAACTATTCGCGACCAGATTATTGAAGTCGACAAATCCGGTCGTGTTGTCGACGTGTGGGATCTGACAAAAATTCTCGATCCGATGCGTGATGCACTGCTGGGTGCGTTGGATGCGGGCGCGGTATGCGTCAACGTGGACCTCGCTCATGCCGGCCAGCAGGCAAAACTGGAGCCAGATACCCCCTACGGTGATGCCCTCGGAGTGGGTGCAGGTCGTAACTGGGCGCACGTTAACTCTATCGCCTTTGATGCCAAAGATGACGCCATCATTATCTCTTCCCGCCATCAGGGGGTTGTCAAAATCGGTCGCGATAAACAGGTTAAGTGGATCCTTGCACCGTCTAAAGGCTGGAATAAGGCGCTGGCAAGCAAGCTGTTAAAACCGGTTGATGATAAAGGCAACGCACTGAAATGTGATGAAAATGGCAAGTGCGAGAATACCGATTTCGATTTTACCTACACTCAACACACCGCATGGCTCTCCAGCAAAGGAACGCTTACCATTTTTGACAACGGCGATGGCCGCGGACTCGAACAACCAGCGTTACCAACGATGAAATACTCCCGTTTCGTCGAATATAAAATTGACGAGAAAAAAGGGACCGTCCAGCAAATTTGGGAGTACGGAAAAGAGCGCGGTTATGATTTTTATAGCCCTATCACCTCGGTTATCGAATATCAAAAAGATCGTGACACCATGTTTGGCTTTGGTGGTTCGATTAATTTATTTGACGTTGGACAGCCAACCATCGGCAAAATCAACGAAATTGACTACAAAACAAAAGAAGTCAAAGTCGAAATTAATGTCCTGTCCGATAAGCCAAATCAAACTCACTACCGTGCATTGCTGGTTCATCCACGCCAAATGTTTAAATAATTACATTAGATTAAGGATTAATTATGTCATCTAAATGGATCACTTCATTATTTAAAAGTGTGGTATTAACCGCCGCGCTGGCCTCACCGTTTGCAGCATCAGCGTTTACTGAAGGCACTGACTATATGGTTCTGGAAAAACCAATTCCCAATGCTGATAAGACGTTAATCAAAGTATTCAGTTACGCCTGCCCATTTTGCTACAAATATGATAAAGCCGTGACAGGGCCCGTGTCAGACAAAGTCTCCGATGTCGTTACTTTCACTCCGTTTCATCTGGAAACCAAAGGGGAATACGG
Organism: Citrobacter sp. Cb041; assembly: GCF_030336655.1. Lineage (NCBI taxonomy): Bacteria > Pseudomonadati > Pseudomonadota > Gammaproteobacteria > Enterobacterales > Enterobacteriaceae > Citrobacter > Citrobacter sp. Cb041. The sequence continues at coordinate 398,392 of NZ_JAOWDD010000040.1, forward strand.
TAAGCAGGCCAGTGAAATCTTTGCCGTAATGATTGCCAGGGACATGGCTGCAGGTATTTCATTGTTTGACGCCAAATCACAGTTTAAAAAAGCCAAGTTCGCTTATTACGCCGCCTACCACGATAAGAAAGAGCGCTGGTCAGAGGGTAAAGATCCCGCCTCATTCATCAAAACAGGGTTGGATGCAGCGGGCATAAGCCAGGCTGATTTTGACGCGGCATTGAAGGATCCTGCCGTCCAGCAAACGCTGGAGAAATGGAAAGCAGCATATGATGTCGCCAAAATTCAGGGCGTTCCGGCTTACGTCGTCAATGGTAAATACCTGATCTACACCAAAAATATCAAATCTATTGATTCCATGGCTGAGCTTGTCAGAGAGCTCGCGAAAAAATAAACAGGGACCCGGCTATGGCTTTCATAAAAGGATCGTGGCGAGACTTACGCAATACACCGGTTGATACCCTGGTGAGATGGCAGGAACAGCGCTTTCTGTGGCTGTTGATGGCTTGCGCAATGGGTGGATTGATTATTCTGGCGCACTCGTTCTTCCAAATCTATCTCTACATGGCCCCCTGCGAGCAATGTGTCTACATTCGCTTTGCCATGCTGGTGATGGTTTTTGGCGGATTGATTGCGGCAATCAACCCCAAAAATGTTGTTCTGAAGCTCATCGGTTGTATCGCGGCATTTTACGGCAGCATCCTGGGCATTAAGTTCTCCATTAAACTTAACGGCATTCATTATGCTGTACATAACCCGGACCCAGATTCGCTGTTTGGCGTACAGGGATGCTCCACCGATCCGACATTCCCTTTTAATTTGCCTCTGGCCAACTGGGCTCCGGAGTGGTTTAAACCCACAGGAGATTGCGGCTATGACGCTCCCATTGTTCCTGACGGCGTGGCGCTCAGCAGTACACAAAAGTGGTTTGTCGATCTGTACCAGCAGTCAGAAGGCTGGTATCTGATCCCGCCTTGGCATTTTATGAACATGGCGCAGGCCTGTTTGTTGGCCTTTAGTTTGTGCTTACTGTTGCTCGTCATTATGAGCGGCGCATGGGCATTAAAGCGGGTGAGAACCAAATAATCGGAGCAAGAAACAAAAAAACCGAAGCCTGGAAGATGGCTTCGGTTTTTTATGCTTACCGCGACTAACGTGGTAATTTGCGATTAGCTGGCTTTGCGCTCATGCGCCTGACGGTAAGCCACCAGGTCTTCGATAGTAACTACCGCCATATTATGCTTGCCGGCAAATTCGATACATTCTGGCGCACGCGCCATGGTGCCATCGTCATTAGTCAGTTCGCACAGCACGCCTGCCGGTTTAAACCCTGCCAGCGTCATCAGGTCGATGGTTGCTTCAGTGTGACCACCGCGGGTCAACACGCCACCTGCCTGAGCACGCAGCGGGAAAACGTGCCCCGGACGGTTAAGATCGGAAGGTTTAGCGCCATCCTGAATTGCCGCACGCACCGTAGTAACACGGTCCGCAGCGGAAACGCCGGTGGTCACGCCTTCTGCGGCTTCAATGGTCACGGTAAAACCGGTACCGTAAGCGCTGGTGTTATTTTCCACCATCATTGGCAGATCGAGCTGTTTGCGTCGGTCTTCAGTGATGCACAGGCATACAATACCGCTGCCGTGACGAATGGTCAGAGCCATCTGTTCAACGGTCATGGTTTCTGCCGGGAAAATCATATCGCCTTCGTTTTCACGATCTTCGTCGTCAAGCACCATCACACCGCGTCCTTCACGCAGCGCAGACAGCGCAAGTTCAACACGTTCGAAAGGCGTACCAAAAGAGGAAAGTAGCGTCTGATTCATGGTAAAAAAACCTCACTAAAATTATGGTTACCAGAATCAGGGCAGTCTTAGGAGTACCGTCTAAGCGGCAAAAAAATAACGTGAGCGGGTCCATGCCCGACTGGATCGTTACTCTCTCCCATCCGGACTCTAACCGTCGGCCCCGGAATTACACCGGATCTGCTGACCTTTGAGTTTGCACCCAAAGCGCTCGCGGGCTTTCAACCTGAGTTGATTTACCGCCGGTGGGGAATTTCGCCCCGCCCTGAGAATAAGCGGGTTAACTATAACGCTATTGATTACCTTCATCAACGCCTTTACTCGTCTTAGCTTCACACAATTCTGGTTTATGCCTGTGCCAGTTCGCACTACAATAGGCAACAACACGTACCAGTTCAGGGAAACCACAATGATTGACCCGAAAAAAATTGAGCAGATTGCTCGTCAGGTTCACGAGTCGATGCCGAAAGGGATCCGCGAGTTTGGCGAAGACGTCGAGAAGAAAATTCGTCAAACGCTGCAGTCACAGCTGACCCGTCTGGATCTGGTAAGCCGTGAAGAGTTTGATGTACAGACTCAGGTTTTGCTGCGTACCCGTGAAAAGCTGGCGCTACTTGAGCAACGTCTGACTGAGCTGGAATCGCGTGAAAAAACGGCAGAAGTTAAACCTGCTCCCGCGATCCCGTCAGTCGATCCGCAAGAGTAAAAACGACAACGGGCCGCAAGGCCCGTTTTTTCTGTTAGTGTTCCAGTTCTAGCTTCCTGGCCTCCGTCGCCTGCTGGCAGTACAGCGCATAGCGTTTGCAAAACCAGCTACGATGTTCTTCATCCATATTCCCAGTTATCGCCTGGATATCTACGGGATGGCCCTCAGCTTGCATCCTGGCAAAACTACGGGCCAGGAAATCGAAATTGTTCATTGAATACATATTGCTGTTCATGAGCATACCCTCCAGTTATTGAATATCTGTTAAGGCCATATGCTTTTTCTAATTTCAGTATTTCCCTGGATGCGAAGTTATTCTGTACATATTGTGCGCAAACCCACTGCGTTGGTTCACAGTTTCCCACGAAATCTAAGAGGGGTCGGATTTAAGGTCAGCGTGACGCACGCTTATTGTGACGTCATGTAAAAGTAAATCGGGGGGAGAAATCCCCTCTCCCCTTATTCCTTTACTCTGGGTTGAAGAAAACCGCAGCATCAATAGCAAGAAACGTATCGAATCCAAAAGTTCGATACGTTTCCAGCATTTGTTATTTATCGCTGTCTTTTTGGATCTTCTTGATGATATTGGTCGTTGAGCAGCCATCTTCAAAGTTCAGCACCAGCACTTCACCGCCGTTCGCCCACACTTCTTTGCTGCCGGCAATATCTTCCGGCTTATAGTCGCCGCCTTTTACCAGCAGATCCGGCAGGATCCCGGCAATCAGACGCTGTGGTGTGTCTTCTTCAAAAGAGACCACCCAGTCGACGGCTTCCAGCGCGCCCAGCACGATCATGCGCTGTTCCAGCGGGTTGACCGGACGCGTTTCGCCTTTCAGACGTTTGGTCGAAGCATCGCTGTTTACCGCCACGATCAGACGATCGCCCAGCTTGCGCGCATTCGCCAGATAGGAAACGTGGCCCGCATGCAGGATGTCGAACACGCCGTTGGTCATCACCACTTTCTCACCGCGCTTGCGGGCGCTGGCTACGGCCTGTTTCAGCTCAGACTCGCTCATCACGCCAAAGCCAGTGTCGGCCCGACCGCGCACGGCGTTTTCCAGTTCAATCGGGGAAACGGTTGAAGTCCCCAGTTTACCGACGACAACACCCGCTGCGGCATTAGCAAAATAGCACGCCTCTTCCAGAGTGTTCCCCGCCGCCAGCGTCGCAGCCAGCACGCCGATCACCGTATCGCCCGCCCCCGTCACGTCATACACTTCCTGCGCCTGCGTCGGCATATGCAGTGGCGATTTGCCCGGTTGCAGCAGCGTCATACCCTGTTCGGAACGCGTGATCAGCAGCGCGGAAAGGTCGAAATCTGCAATCACTTTCATGCCGCGCTCAACCAGTTCATCTTCGCTTTTGCACTTACCGGCCACCGCTTCAAATTCAGACAAATTCGGCGTCAGCAGCGTTGCGCCACGATAGCGTTCAAAATCGGTCCCTTTCGGATCGATAAGCACCGGCACCCCAGCCTTACGCGCCAGAGCAATCATCTGCTGCACGCTTGCCAGCGCGCCTTTGGCGTAATCGGAGAGCACCAAAGCGCCAATGGAGCCCAGAGCCTGGTTAATACGCTCATGCAGCGGCTGCGGATCCACGCCTTCAAAACCTTCTTCGAAATCCAGGCGAATCAGTTGCTGGTTGCGGGAAAGCACGCGCAGTTTGGTGATCGTCGGATGAGTTGGCACAGAAACGAAGTCACATTTTACGTTCACATCCGCCAGCGTTTTGCTCAGCGCACGCGCCGCGTCGTCAATCCCAGTCAGGCCGACCAGACGCGAATTCGCTCCCAGAGAGGCAATGTTCATCGCCACGTTTGCTGCGCCACCGGGACGTTCTTCAATGGTATCAACCTTCACCACCGGAACCGGCGCTTCAGGTGAAATACGGCTGGTAGGACCGTACCAGTAGCGATCTAGCATCACATCACCGACAACCATGACTCCTGCACGTTCAAACTCTGGCAGCGTTACTTTCATTCCTGTCTCCTGAGAGATTCTCTGAGGGTCTTAAAATTTGCGCGCGATAATAGCACACTTCACTCGGCAACCAGCCACTTCTGCCAGCTGTCACGCACCAGCGTACGTTCAGCGTCGAAGTGCTCCGGCGCCACATGGCCCGGAAGTTCCTGCAATGCAAGATGGTGAAGTTCATCACGCAGCGTCGTATAAGCACGGGTAAGCGCCAGCGCTTCCTGCTCATCCATAATGTCGTTTTGCGCCAGTAACTCCAGAATGCGCACGTTATCCGACCAGCGCGTCAGCTTCGGTTTTTCATGCGCATAGCGCAGCACCAGGTATTGCGTAATAAACTCAATGTCGGTGATGCCGCCTTCATCCGCTTTGATATCAAAACGATCGCGATGCTTATTGCCCAAATGGGCACGCATTTTCTCACGCATTTCGCGCACATCGGTCTGCAAGGTTTTCGCATCGCGGACGAGGGTCATGATATCGCGACGAATCGCATCAAACTGAGAGGTCAACCGTGGGTCGCCGTACACCACTCGAGCGCGCACCAGCGCTTGATGCTCCCACGTCCAGGCTTCGTTGCGCTGGTAATCAGCGAAAGCCTCGGTTGATGTCACCAGCATTCCCGCCGCGCCGGACGGGCGCAACCGCGCATCCACTTCATACAAAATACCGGATGAGGTGCGGGTGCTGAAAAGGTGCATAATGCGCTGCGACAGACGCAGATAGAACTGTCGCCCGTCAATCTCACGCTCACCATCCGTCATCACGTCCATAGGACAGTCATGCAGGAAGATCAGATCAAGATCCGAACTGTAGCCCAGCTCCCAGCCGCCCAGTTTGCCATACCCGACGACGGCAAAACCGCGCCCCTCGCGCTCGTTAAGATGAGTGGGTTGCCCGTAGCGAGCGACCATCTGCATCCACGCCTGCTGGACTACCGCATCAATAATAGCTTCCGCCAGCCAGGTTAAGTGGTCGCTCACCTTCATCACCGGCAGCGTACCAGCGATATCTGCCGCGGCAATGCGCAGCAGCTGCGTTTGCTTAAACTGACGCAGCGCTTCCAACTGCTGCTCTTCGTCATCTTCCGGCACGCGCAGCAAATACTGGCGCAGTTCATCACGGTAGGCATCCGTCGCGGTGGGTTGATACAGGGTATTCGGATCCAGCAGTTCATCGAGCAACAGCGGATACCGCGCCAGCTGGCTGGCGATCATCGGCGAAGCGGCACATAACGAAATCAGATGCTTAAGCGCTCCGGGGAATTCGCTCAGCAGCTCCAGATAGGTCGTACGGGTCACAATGCCTACCAGCAGCGGTGTGATGCGCGACAGTGGGACTGAGGCGTCGTCACGCGAACAGACATCGCTCAGCAGATGTGGCATTAAGTGATCCAGCACCTGGCGTCCGCGTGGGCCAATAGTGCGTTTATCCAGCTCTTTGCGAAAATCGGCAATCAGAGACAGCACGCGCCGGCGATCGTCATCCGCCAGATGCGTCAGCACCGGCGTGGTGTCATCTTCCTGTAATGCGTCCTGCCACAGTTCACGCCACTGTTCTGAGAGCGACTCTTCCTGGGTTTCTGCTTCGTCATCGCCAATCAACTCGTTAAACACCCGGCGCACGTTGTCCATATGACTGGCCAGCACATCGGTTAGCTGCTGCCAGTCATCGACGTTCATCCCCCACGCCAGCCGCGCGCGGTTCAGTTCATCGCCTGGCAACGTCTGGGTCTGCTCATCATTGATACTTTGCAGCAGGTTCTCCAGACGACGTAAATAGAGATAGGCTGCGCGCAGTTGTTCCGCGTCGGTATCTGACAGCAGGTGCAACGCATTGATGGCGCTGAGCGTGGGTAACAGCGAGCGGGATTGCAATGACGGCTCGCGCCCACCGCGAATAAGCTGGAATACCTGCACGATAAATTCGATTTCACGAATACCGCCCGCGCCCAACTTAATGTTGTCTTTCAGACCACGGCGGCGCACTTCGCGGGCAATCATTCCTTTCATGTTACGCAGAGACTGGATCACGCTGAAATCAATATAGCGGCGGAAGACAAAAGGCCGCAGCATAGCGCGAAGCTCACTGACGTAAGTACCGTCGCAATCGCCCATAATGCGGGCCTTGACCATCGCATAGCGTTCCCAGTCGCGCCCTTGTTCCTGGTAATAATCCTCCAGCGCGGAGAAGCTCAGCACCAGCGGGCCGCTGTCGCCAAACGGGCGTAAACGCATATCCACCCGATAGACAAATCCATCCATTGTGGGCTGATCCAGCACTTTGATGAGCCGCTGGCCCATACGGGTAAAGAACTGCGCGTTATCCAGCTCGCGACGTCCACCCTGCGTACTGCCGTGCTCCGGCCAGGCAAAAATCAGATCGATATCAGAGGAAAAATTCAGTTCGCCGCCACCCAGTTTCCCCATGCCTAAAATCAGCAGCGGTTGCGCAACACCTTGTGGATTACAGGGCGTACCCCATTCACGACAGCAGGCGGCGTATAACCAGTCACGCGCGGCGACGATCAACGTTTCAGCCAAATGGCTTAGCTGCTGCAAGATACTCTCTTCCGTCACCAGCGACAGCGTCTGCGCCCAGGCGATACGCACCATGATGCGACGGCGAAACAGGCGCAGCTCACGCATCAGCGTGTTTTCGTCGCTAACGTCGACCAATACTTGCTGTAACCAATCAGCATAGTGTTGCCATTCATCCGCCTCGGGTGGCGTGCTTTCCAGTCCGACCAACCATTCGGGATGGGCAATAATGCTGTCGCGAAAAAAATCACTGAATGTAAGCACTGACTTCGCCTGAATGCTAAGCGAGGACGCAGATATTGCTGCTGGCAGCCGCTCAACAACGGTCGGCCAGTACTGCTGTAACGGTGAAGAGAGCTGCTTCATTTATGGATTATCCTTTGAATAGTACCGGGTAGCGGCATGTTGCCTTATCCAGCCTGCATGACGCTTCCGCCCATCGCGTAGGCCTGATAAGCGCAGCGCCATCAGGCATCCCGGCCTCACCCTGATTATCGTTTTCCGCTGTGCAGCCAGAACGGTTCCAAAGCAATCGCCTCGTTGCGGAAGTGTTCAATTTCAATGTATTGGTTAGCCGCAATGGCATGACGTAAACCCTGCCAGGTGGCGATCCATTCCGATGCGACATTTTCGTCGTAGTATCCCGCCAGCATCAGCATGCTATCAATATTGCGCGTCAGGCGCGGAAGTTGATCGGCGTACTGATCGCCCAGCGGCTGAGCAAAAGCTGTTTTCAGTTCAGCAGCATGGCGCGAGAGATGGGTATCTGAGAAACGCTTAAAGGAGTCGGCTATTTTACCCTGCGCCTTCGCATCAAGGAACGGCTGCCACCCTTTGGTCACCAGCCATTCGGTCAGCGCCAGCTTGGCCATCGCCGTTTGCGTGCTGTAAACCGCGGAAACGGCAGAAACGTCAGACGCAATGATCGCTTCCGACTGGGTCAGCAAATCACGTAAGTGAGCACTCGCTTTTCGCGGCACATTACCGCCAAACAGCATCAGAATGTGACGCACCAGGGCCATCGCAGCCAGCACCTCGGCTTTCGCCCCTTTGACGCCGCGCACCCACAGCTCTTCATGGTACTGCCACTGTGATAATGCCAGCTCCAGCGCCGCTTCCAACCCTTGCTCAATACTCGCTTTTGCCGGAACCTTCAAAATGCGCGTCGGTTTGAGTTCACGCGGTGCATTCCCCTGAGCCAGATGATAGCCGCGCGCCGCTTTACTCAGGCTGCCCTGGCGTAAACCGGTTTGCGATACCAGCTGGTTTGCCAGCTTCAATACCGCACGGGTATCGCCGCTTAACAGCTCCAGTTCAAGCTCACAGATAGGTTCAGCCAACTCGCCCGCTTTCACTTCCCCGAGATCGAGGGCCATTTCAATGCGGCTACCGTCGATATCAAGGTGCCATTTCTCACGGTAAAAATCGGTGCTGAAGAGCGGCTGTACCTGAGAGGCAAGTTCAGCGGGCAGTTCGCCATCAGGCCAGACTTCCGTTGGGAACAGGGAGAGATCCAACTCTGGCGCGTTCAGCGCAACGTTAAACTCCGGCCGCTGATGCAGGCCGCCCGTCACTTGTCCGGCAATTTTCATGGTCATTTCGTAATGACCGTTTTCACCGCGAATACGCAGCCCCATATCGTGACCACGCAGCCACGCATCCGGCGTTTCGTAGTAGATATTCAGCAACTGGCTGGGCGCATGATGCTCTCCACCCAGCGTATTCAGACGTTCACGTAGCGCATCTACAGCGTCACTATTGACGATAAATTTTAATTCGATTTCCTGGGCCATGGTCTTGTACTTATGGGTTATGTCACAGTTGAGAAAACTGACTGCGAACTAAGCTCGTTCTTTATGGTCAGTAGATAGTATTTTGCGCCAAATTGCCATGCAACGAGCAATTTGACGGGCGTAAAAGTTTCGAGTGGTGGCAAAAAGGACACAGATGATTCCGATTGATGTCGAATGCTTTGCGTAGAGACACTGATGCCACTACTATCGTTCCACTTTCTATGACAATAACGACAGCCTGATGCCAAAATTACGCCTGATTGGATTAACTTTACTCGCACTTAGCGCCACTGCAGTCTCTCATGCCGAAGAAAAGCGCTATGTTTCTGACGAACTGAACACCTGGGTCCGCAGCGGTCCGGGAGATAATTATCGCCTCGTGGGTACGGTTAACGCCGGCGAGGAAGTCACGCTATTACAGACCGATGCCAACACTAACTACGCCCAGGTGAAAGACAGCACCGGACGTACCGCCTGGATCCCACTGAAAGAGCTGAACAGTACGCCGAGCCTGCGTACCCGCGTTCCCGATCTGGAAAACCAGGTCAAGACCTTGACCGATAAGCTCAATAATATCGACACCACGTGGAATCAGCGCACCGCCGATATGCAGCAAAAAGTGTCGCAAAGCGACAGCGTAATCGACGGGCTGAAACAAGAAAACCAGAAGCTGAGGAACGAGCTTATCGTGGCGCAAAAGAAGGTCAGCGCAGCCAACCTTCAGCTTGATGACAAACAGCGCACCATCATCATGCAGTGGTTTATGTACGGCGGCGGCGTGCTAGGTCTTGGTTTGTTGCTCGGCCTGGTTCTGCCACACATGATCCCCAGCCGTAAACGCAAAGATCGCTGGATGAACTGAATCGCCTTCTCCGCCGCACTGACATATGATTAAGGGATCATAATTTCAAAAGGAAAGTGGCGTGAAGATTTATCTGGTCGGTGGTGCTGTTCGGGATGCGTTATTAGGGCTACCGATTAAAGATAAAGATTGGGTTGTTGTCGGCGCCACGCCGCAAGAGATGCTCGACGCGGGCTACCAGCAGGTAGGCCGCGATTTTCCCGTGTTTCTGCATCCGCAAACCCGGGAAGAGTATGCGCTGGCGCGTACCGAACGCAAATCAGGCTCGGGGTATACCGGATTCACCTGTTACGCCGCGCCGGATGTGACGCTGGAGGCCGATCTTCAGCGTCGCGATCTGACCATCAACGCAATGGCCCGCGATGACGACGGCGAGATTATCGATCCGTATAACGGACGCGACGATTTGGAAAACCGTCTGCTACGCCATGTGTCCCCCGCCTTTAGCGAAGATCCATTGCGCGTGCTGCGCGTGGCGCGCTTTGCTGCCCGCTATGCGCACCTCGGTTTTCGTATCGCTGAAGAAACCATGACGCTGATGCGCGATATGAACGCCGCCGGGGAACTGGAACACCTGACGCCAGAGCGGGTGTGGAAAGAAACGGAAGGTGCTTTAACCACCCGCAACCCACAGGTATTTTTTCAGGTCCTGCGCGACTGCGGCGCACTGCACGTCCTGTTTCCGGAAGTAGATGCCCTGTTTGGCGTTCCCGCGCCCGCGCAATGGCATCCGGAAATTGATACCGGTATTCACACGCTGATGACGCTGTCGATGGCGGCCATGTTGAGTCCGGAGGTCGACGTGCGTTTCGCCACGCTGTGCCACGATCTTGGCAAGGCATTGACGCCAAAAGCGCTGTGGCCACGCCACCACGGTCACGGTCCGGCTGGCGTGAAGCTGGTCGAGCAACTGTGCCAACGCCTGCGCGTGCCGAATGACATCCGTGATTTAGCCAAACTGGTAGCCGAGTTCCACGACCTCATTCATACCTTCCCGATCCTGCAGCCGAAAACCATCGTTAAGCTGTTTGATTCCATCGATGCCTGGCGCAAACCGCAGCGCGTGGAGCAAATCGCCCTGACCAGCGAGGCCGACGTGCGTGGGCGAACCGGTTTTGAAGCGGCGGATTATCCGCAAGGCAGGCTGTTGCGTGAAGCCTGGCAGGTTGCGCAGGCGGTACCAACGAAAGACGTCGTTGAGGCGGGATTCAAAGGTCAGGCTATTCGCGAGGAACTGACCCGGCGTCGGATCGCGGCGGTGGCCGACTGGAAAGAACAACGTTGCCCGAAAGCGTAGACAGTGCATTGCCGGATAAGCGTTAACGCCGCTATCCGGCAAGCTAGTAAAATCAGAAGAACACGACGTAAACGGCAGCCGCCACAATAAAGCGGTAAATCGCAAACGGAATAAACGAGATGCGCTTAATCAGCTGCAGGAAGGTTTTGATCGCCACCAACGCCACGATAAACGCCGTCACGAAACCAACTGCAAACATCGGAATATCTGATGCGCTGAGGAACGTCCAGCTTTTGTAGAGATCCAGCGCCGTTGCGCCCATCATCATCGGCACGGCCAGCAGGAAGGAGAATTCGGAGGCCGCGTAACGGCTTACTCCCATCAGCATACCGCCAGAAATCGTCGCCCCGGAACGAGAAAAACCCGGCCACAGCGCCAGACACTGGAAACAGCCAATCATAAACGCCTGGCGATAAGTCATATCATCCAGACCCGGCGCACGCGGCTCTTTCGGCTTCAGGCATTCTGCGGCAATCAACAGCACGCCCCCTACCACCAGCGCATACATGACGTTGATCGGGTTAAACAACGATTTGATGATGTCGTGGAAAATCAGTCCCAGTACGACGGCAGGAACCATCCCCAACAGGATATGGCCCAGCGTCAGCCGACCTTTGCCAGTGCCTTCATGTGGGACCTTACCGAAGTGAATGCCAATCAGGCCAAACAGGCGTCGCCAGAACATCACCACGACCGCCAGGATAGAGCCCAACTGGATAACCACCTCAAATGTTTTTGCGGTATCACCCTCAAAACCCAACAAGTGACCAACAATAATCATATGGCCGGTACTGGAAACGGGTAAAAACTCCGTCAATCCTTCGACCACACCCAAAATTGCCGCCACCAGCAGCGAGTGCATATCACTCATTAATGAACCTCTAGATAGAGAAACCACGGCGAAAACGAGCCGACATAAAGACCCTTTTATACCCGTTTGGTTTAGATATTATTAAGTTAATTATTTTCTTTCAGATTATTGCCACGCTCAATGATAACCCCGACGTTCGCCGCACGGGCTACCGCGCCAGGTTTACTGAGTTTGATCCGCACCCATGGAGAATTAAAACGGCTAAGCAGCAGATCCGCCACCTCTTCCGCCACGCGTTCGACCAGCGCAAAGCGCCCGCCTTCCACATGATTAACAACCGTTTGAGCAATATCAGCATAGCTCAGACAATCAGCCACATCATCGCTTTTAGCCGATTTACGGTTGTCCCACGCCATTTCGATATCGAACACCAACTGTTGTTCGATCGTTTGTTCCCAGTCGTAAACACCAATAGTGGTGATTACAGAAAGTTGCTCTATAAATACAATATCCATCACGACCTGCCTGCTTTTTGGCTAACCCGGATACCACTTCCGGCGAAATATGCGTATTATCCACAGAAGTAGCGTTTTACACGACATTTTCAAAACGGAACAGCTTATGAGTGCAATCGCGCCTGGAATGATTATCTTCGCGTACCTCTGTGGCTCAATTTCCAGTGCTATTCTGGTATGCCGCCTTGCTGGATTACCGGACCCGCGTGACAGCGGATCTGGGAATCCGGGCGCGACAAACGTATTGCGCATCGGTGGCAAAGGAGCCGCCGTCGCGGTGCTGATTTTCGACGTCCTGAAAGGTATGTTACCCGTCTGGGGTGCCTATGCGCTAGGCATTAGCCCCTTCTGGCTGGGATTGATCGCGATCGCCGCCTGTCTGGGTCACATTTGGCCGGTCTTCTTCGGCTTTAAAGGTGGGAAAGGCGTTGCCACCGCCTTTGGCGCAATTGCGCCGATTGGTTGGGATTTAACCGGCGTGATGGCCGGAACCTGGCTGCTGACCGTCTTATTAAGCGGCTATTCATCATTAGGCGCTATCGTCAGCGCGCTGATCGCCCCCTTTTACGTCTGGTGGTTCAATCCCCAGTTCACTTTCCCGGTGTCCATGCTGTCGTGCTTAATTCTGTTACGCCACCATGACAACATTCAGCGTCTGTGGCGTCGTCAGGAGCCAAAGATCTGGACCAAGCTGAAGAAAAAACGCGAAAGAGACCCAGAGTGATTTTAATGTCGGATAGCGACGCAACAGCGTCTTATCCGGCGTGGGGAATGTGATACCCCTCTACCGGTTTGCCTAATCGGTGCTGGCACCACGTCGCCAGAAACTCCACGCACACCCGAAGCTTCACGCTGCGATACAGCGGCTCCTGATAAACCGCCCAGATATTGGCGCTTTGCGCATAGTCCGGCAGCACGCGCACCAGTTCACCGCTTGCCAGAAACGGCTGCAGGTCCCATTCGGAACGCAGCATAATCCCTTTTCCCTGTAGCGCCCACTGCAACACAATCTCGCCGCTGTTAGAGGAGAGATGTCCCGCCACCTTGACCGACTTTTTCTCCTGACCGTTATCCAGCTCCCACACCCCGTGGGTCATATCGCGTTCTTTAGTGACCAGGCAATCATGACGACTTAATTCCTGCAGCGTTGTCGGCTCACCATATTTTTGTAAATACGTCGGCGCTGCACATAATATTCTTCTATTTTTCGTTAACAAATGCGCAATATAATAATCCGGAATCTCGTCATTAATACGAATATCCAAATCGATATTATCCTGCGCCAAATCAATTTGCCGATCATAAAGTTCAAAATGCACCTGTAATTCAGGATAGCTATGCATCAGTTCGGTAATAGCCGGTGCAATATAACTGCGCCCAAAGCCAAAGCTACAGCCGATACGAATCATCCCTGCCGGGCGTGTTTTGAGTTGCGTGACGTCATCGACCAGATGCTGATAGCCCGCAAGAATAGCCTGCGCATGCTCATAACAACGTTGACCACTCTCCGTGAGTGTCACGCCGCGCGCGGAGCGGCTTAGCAGCGTCGTCCCCAGCGTGGACTCAAGGATCTGAATGCGTTTCGTCACAAACGCGGGCGTTTGGCCCAGCGCCGCGGCGGCGGCACTGAAACTGCCGCTATGAACAATTTCAACCAGGACCTGCAGGTCTTTCGCGAGGGGATACGTGTTCAGCATGATCGGTATATCCGTAAAGTTGTTAACCGCAGTGTAATTCCCTCATGCGTATTAAACCCTGCCTTTGCGCAATTTTTATTGCTTATCTGAACATCATTCACGATCTGTTAATTGGATATTCACAGTGGCAAATAATATAAAACCACATTTTTAGTGGTAGTTTGTGGCGGAGAATTTATTTCCAGATAAATAAAAGAACTGGAGTTAACAAGATGAGCAATCAAAATAACCAAAATGCGATAACTACGCTGACAAACATTGTCGCCGATTTTACCGCCATGATTTCTACCCGCATGCCTGACGACGTCGTAGATAAATTAAAACAGCTGCGTGAAGGCGAAACTTCGCCGATGGGTAAAATCATCTACCACACCATGTTTGACAACATGCAGAAAGCTATCGACCTGAACCGTCCGGCCTGTCAGGACACCGGCGAGATTATGTTCTTTGTGAAGGTCGGCTCCCGTTTTCCGCTGCTGGGCGAACTGCAAAGCATCCTGAAACAGGCCGTTGAAGACGCCACGGTAAAAGCGCCGCTGCGCCATAACGCGGTCGAGATTTTTGACGAAGTGAATACCGGCAAAAATACCGGTACCGGTGTGCCGTGGGTCACCTGGGACATCATCCCTGATAACGACGACGCGGAAATCGAAGTCTACATGGCAGGCGGCGGTTGTACGCTGCCGGGACGTTCGAAAGTGTTAATGCCTTCTGAAGGCTACGAGGGCGTGGTGAAATTTGTCTTCGAAAATATCTCCACGTTGGCAGTCAACGCTTGCCCGCCGGTGCTGGTGGGCGTAGGTATTGCCACCTCCGTGGAAACCGCCGCCGTCCTTTCTCGTAAAGCAGTACTACGTCCTATCGGATCACGTCATCCGAATCCAAAAGCGGCCGAACTGGAACTGCGTCTTGAAGAAGGGCTGAACCATCTGGGCATTGGCCCGCAAGGGTTGACCGGGAATAGCTCGGTGATGGGCGTGCATATCGAATCCGCCGCACGCCATCCGTCGACTATCGGCGTTGCCGTTTCTACCGGCTGCTGGGCACACCGTCGCGGCACGCTGTTGGTTCATGCTGACCTCTCCTTCGAAAACCTGTCTCACACCCGGAGCGCGTTATGAAAAAGATCCTCACAACCCCGATCAAAGCCGAAGATCTGGCCGACATTCGCGTTGGCGATGTCATCTACCTGACCGGTACGCTGGTGACCTGCCGTGACGTGTGTCACCGCCGCCTGATCGAACTGAAGCGCCCGATTCCTTATGACCTGAACGGCAAAGCCATTTTCCACGCGGGGCCCATCGTACGTAAGAACAGTGAAAAATGGGAGATGGTCTCCGTTGGCCCAACCACCAGCATGCGTATGGAAGCGTTTGAGAAAGACTTTATCGAGCAGACGGGCGTCAAACTGGTGGTCGGCAAGGGCGGCATGGGACCGCTAACGGAAGCAGGCTGCAAGCAGTTTAAAGCGCTGCACGTAATCTTCCCGGCAGGCTGTGCGGTCGTGGCGGCAACCCAGGTCGAAGAGATCGAAGAGGTACACTGGACCGAACTTGGCATGCCGGAATCCCTGTGGGTATGTCGGGTTAAAGAGTTCGGCCCGCTGATCGTTTCCATCGATACCCACGGCAATAACCTGATCGCCGAAAACAAAAAGCTGTTCGCTGAACGTCGCGATCCTATCGTCGATGAAATCTGCGAGCACGTGCACTACATCAAATAACCCTCCCGGAGAGGCGCTACGCCTCTCCCCTTTCGTAGGGATACAACAATGGCACCTTTAGCTGGTTGGTGGCGATACCTGGCTCCGCTGGTGGTCATCGCCATTATTGCTGTACTGCCCGTCCCCAACGGCCTTGAGAGCCACACCTGGCTCTATTTTGCCGTTTTTACCGGTGTGATTGTGGGGCTTATTCTGGAACCTGTACCGGGCGCGGTGGTAGCGATGATTGGCATTTCGATCATCGCCGTCCTTTCACCGTGGCTGCTGTTCAGCCCGGAGCAACTCGCGCAGGACGGTTTTAAATTTACCGCCAAATCGCTGTCATGGGCGGTATCAGGTTTTTCAAACTCGGTAATCTGGCTTATCTTCGCGGCCTTTATGTTTGGTACCGGCTATGAGAAAACCGGGCTCGGTCGGCGTATCGCGCTGATGCTGGTGAAAAAGATGGGGCACCGGACGCTGTTTCTCGGCTATGCGGTGATGTTCTCTGAACTTATCCTCGCTCCCGTCACGCCGTCCAACTCCGCGCGCGGGGCCGGAATAATCTACCCGATTATCCGCAACCTGCCGCCGTTGTATAACTCGCAGCCCAATAGCGCCAGTTCTCGCTCCATTGGCTCGTACATTATGTGGATGGGCATTGTCGCCGACTGCGTCACCAGCGCCATTTTCTTAACGGCGATGGCGCCGAACCTGCTGTTAATCGGCCTGATGAAAGGCGCGTCCCACACGGCGCTGAGCTGGGGAGACTGGTTCTTAGGCATGCTGCCGCTGAGTATTTTACTGGTGCTGATTGTGCCCTGGCTGGCGTACGTGTTGTATCCACCGGTACTGAAATCCGGCGATCAGGTTCCGCGCTGGGCGGATACAGAGCTAAAAGCAATGGGACCGCTCTGCGCACGCGAGAAAAAGATGTTGGTGCTGATGGTCGGCGCACTGGTGCTGTGGATCTTCGGCGGCGATTACATTGACGCTGCGATGGTCGGATACAGCGTAGTGGCGTTGATGCTGGTACTGCGCATCATTAGCTGGGATGACATCGTCAGTAATAAAGCCGCGTGGAACGTCTTTTTCTGGCTGGCCTCGCTGATAACGCTGGCGACCGGGCTCAATAACACCGGTTTTATTACCTGGTTCGGCAAGCTGCTGGCACACGGGTTGAGCGGCTATTCGCCGATGATGGTGATGGTGGCGCTCATTGTGGTGTTCTATCTGCTGCGCTACTTCTTTGCCAGCGCCACGGCGTATACCTCCGCCCTGGCACCGATGATGATTGCCGCCGCGCTGGCGATGCCGGAAATCCCACTTCCGGTCTTCTGCCTGATGGTCGGCGCAGCCATTGGTCTCGGCAGCATTCTGACCCCGTATGCCACCGGTCCTAGCCCTATCTACTACGGCAGCGGCTATTTGCCGACGGTAGATTACTGGCGACTCGGTGCTATTTTTGGCCTGATTTTCCTTGTGCTGCTGGTGATTACCGGTCTGGTCTGGATGCCCCTCGTTTTACTGTAAAACCCCATTGGGGCGGCATATTGTCGCCCCTTCATCCATAAGCTTCTCATATGATCGATTTCCCGATGTGCTGAGGCATACTTTTTTGTATGCAAACACCCTCATGCTGATAAGGGAAACGCTCTGGACACGGTTGCGCACGAGACACTCACACGGGGCTGGCAGGCCGAACTGGATCTGCATTTCATCCGCACTGGGCACAACACGGTGCTCGCCTCGGCGCGTCATCATGGTCCATTGACGGTTCAGCGTCCGTTTTACCCGGAAGAGGACGTCTGCCACCTCTATTTGCTTCATCCACCCGCGGGGATCGTCGGCGGGGATGAACTACACATTGCCGTAACTCTCAACGAAAACAGCCATGCGTTAATCACCCAGCCCGGCGCGGGAAAGTTTTATCGCAGCGGTGGGCCGCAGGCGTTGCTGCGCCAACATTTCACGCTCGCGCCGCACGCCACGCTGGAGTGGCTCCCCCAGGATACGATCCTCTTTCCTGGCGCCAACGCCACTATCCAGTCCGTCTTTCACATCGCGTCAGAGAGTCGACTGCTGGCCTGGGATCTGCTGTGTCTCGGGCGACCGGTTATGCAGGAGTCCTTCAGCCACGGCTCGCTGCAAAACCGTCTGGAAGTATGGCGAAATGGGCAGCCGCTGCTGATAGAGCGCTTGCAGTTGCAGAAGGGGGAGCTGAGCGGCGTCGCGCACCATCCCTGGGTCGGCACGTTGCTGTGTTATCCGGCCACTGAAAACATGCTGGAAGGCACGCGCGAGCGGCTGACACCGCTTGGCGATTACGCCGGGGCAACGCTTAACGACTCACTGCTGACGATCCGCTTTCTTGCCGACGACAACCTGATTGTTCAGCGCGTTATGCGTGACATTTGGCAATTTCTGCGCCCGCTTTTGACACACAAACCGCCCGTACTGCCGCGAATCTGGCAAACCTAAGAGACCCCGTATGGAACTGACCCCCAGAGAAAAAGACAAGCTGTTGCTGTTTACCGCCGCGCTGGTGGCAGAACGTCGCCTGGCCCGCGGGCTGAAGCTGAACTATCCGGAATCGGTGGCGCTAATTAGCGCTTTCATCATGGAAGGGGCACGCGATGGTCAAACCGTGGCCTCGCTGATGGAAGACGGGCGTCACGTCCTGCGCCGCGATCAGGTGATGGAAGGCGTTCCGGAGATGATCCCAGATATTCAGGTTGAAGCGACGTTTCCGGACGGATCAAAGCTGGTCACCGTCCACAACCCGATCGTTTAAGGAGCGGCAATGATCCCTGGTGAATATCAGATAGCCAAAGGCAATATCGCGCTCAATCAGGGGCGGGAAACCTGTACGATCGTGGTGGAAAACCATGGCGACAGACCCATCCAGGTGGGATCGCATTATCACTTTTCCGAGGTGAACCCGGCGCTGCGCTTTGACAGGCGGGCTGCACGCGGCTTTCGTCTAAACATTCCTGCGGGCACGGCGGTACGTTTTGAGCCGGGACAAAAACGCGAAGTCGAACTGGTGCACGTCGCTGGCGCACAAAGGATCGTGGGTTTTCGCAGCGAAGTGATGGGCGCGCTGGAGGCAAATGATGAGTGAAATTTCACGGCAGGCGTACGCCGACATGTTTGGCCCAACCACCGGCGATAAGGTACGCCTGGCGGATACCGAGCTGTGGATTGAGGTGGAAAAAGACTTCACCACCTACGGCGAAGAGGTCAAATTCGGCGGCGGGAAAGTGATCCGCGACGGCATGGGTCAGGGACAAATGCGCGCGCAAGCGTGTGTGGATCTGGTGATAACCAACGCGCTGATCGTCGATCACTGGGGGATCGTGAAAGCGGATATCGGCATCAAGGACGCCAGGATCTTCGCCATCGGCAAAGCGGGTAATCCTGATATTCAGCCCGACGTCACGATCCCGATAGGCGTGGGAACTGAAGTCATCGCCGGGGAAGGCAAGATCGTCACCGCGGGCGGCGTGGATACGCATATTCACTGGATCTGTCCACAGCAGGCACAGGAGGCGCTGGTTTCCGGCGTAACGACGATGATCGGCGGCGGCACCGGCCCGGCAGCAGGAACTAACGCCACCACCTGCACGCCGGGTCCGTGGTACATCGCGCGCATGCTGCAGGCGGCAGACGCCTTGCCGGTTAACATCGGTTTGCTGGGTAAAGGCAACGGCTCAAGCCCTGACGCCCTGCGCGAGCAAATCACCGCGGGCGCCATTGGCCTGAAAATCCATGAAGATTGGGGCGCTACGCCAGCCGCCATCAACTGTTCCCTGGAAGTAGCAGAGGAGATGGATATCCAGGTGGCGCTGCACAGCGATACGCTCAATGAATCCGGTTTCGTTGAAGATACGCTGGCGGCGATTGGCGATCGCACCATTCATACCTTCCACACCGAAGGCGCGGGCGGCGGCCATGCGCCAGATATCATCACCGCCTGCGCGCATCCGAATATTCTGCCCTCCTCCACTAACCCGACGCTGCCCTATACCGTCAACACCATCGACGAGCATCTCGACATGCTGATGGTTTGCCACCACCTCGATCCGGATATCGCCGAAGACGTGGCCTTTGCCGAATCACGCATTCGCTGGGAAACGATCGCTGCCGAAGATGTGCTGCATGACATTGGCGCGTTTTCCCTGACCTCGTCCGATTCACAGGCGATGGGGCGCGTGGGCGAAGTGATCCTGCGCACCTGGCAGGTGGCGCACCGCATGAAGGTTCAGCGTGGTCCGCTGGCAGAAGAAACAGGCGACAACGACAACCAGCGCGTTAAACGCTACGTCGCCAAATACACCATCAACCCGGCGCTAACCCACGGCATCGCCCACGAAGTTGGCTCCGTTGAGCCTGGCAAACTGGCCGATCTGGTGCTGTGGTCCCCAGCCTTTTTTGGCGTAAAACCAGCGACGATCGTAAAGGGCGGGATGATCGCCTGTGCGCCGATGGGCGATATCAACGCCTCGATCCCCACCCCGCAGCCGGTGCATTACCGCATGATGTTCGGCGCACTTGGCGCGGCGCGGCATCGTACTCGGCTGACCTTTATTTCGCAGGCCGCTAACGCGCAAAACATCCCGCAGCAGCTCAATTTGCAAAGCGCCATCGCCGTCGTCAAAGGCTGTCGGACGGTGAAAAAGGCCGACATGATCCACAACGGCCTGCAACCCAATATTACCGTCGATGCTCAGACTTATGAGGTGCGCATTGATGGCGAACTAATCACCAGCGAACCGGCAGACGTTTTGCCGATGGCGCAACGCTATTTCCTGTTTTGAGGAGTGACGATGATCTACCTGACCCTACGCCTTGACCACGCCCACCGCGTCACCGCAAGCGTCACGCTACCCATTGATATGCGAGTAAAAAGCCGTGCCAGAGTGACGCTGAACGACGGTCGCGAAGCCGGGCTAATGCTTCCGCGCGGTTTGCTGTTACGCAGTGGTGATCTGCTGACCACCGAAGATGGCAGCGAGGTGATCGAAGTGATCGCCGCGCCGGAGTCAGTTTCCGTGGTGCGCTGCGCCGATCCTTTCCTGCTCGCCAAAGCCTGTTATCACCTCGGCAATCGCCACGTTCCGCTGCAAATTCTGCCGGATGAGTTGCGCTACCATCACGATCATGTGCTGGACGCCATGTTGCGCCAGTTCAGCCTGGAGGTGACGTTTGCTCAACTACCGTTTGAACCGGAAGCAGGCGCTTATGCCAGTGAATCACACGGGCATCATCACGCCCATGCGCACTGATGCATAACATCCAACAGCTGCGTCTGATGCAGCTCGCCAGCAGCGCTCTCCCGGTGGGGTCGTTTACCTGGTCCCAGGGTCTGGAGTGGGCGGTTGAAATCGGCTGGGTGAAAAGCGCCGATGACTTCTCTGACTGGCAAATCCAGCAGATGGAGCAGAACTTCTTTACCGTCGACCTACCGCTACTGGCGAGACTGTATCGCGCCTGCGAGCAGGACGATCTCGCTGCAGCACGCCGCTGGAGCGCTTACCTGTTGGCCTGTCGGGAAACCCGCGAACTACGGGATGAAGAACGCAGTCGGGGCGCGGCGTTTACTCGGCTGGTCACCGACTGGGAAGCAGATTGCTCGCGGGAGTGGCGCGCGCTCTTTGTCGACAGCCAACTCTGCGGTATGGCCTGGCTGGGCGTGCGCTGGAAAATCCCCCTGACGGAGCTGGCATTAAGCCTCGGCTACAGCTGGATTGAGAGCGCAGTGATGGCTGGCGTCAAACTGGTTCCATTTGGGCAGCAGGCGGCCCAGCGTTTGATCATTGCGCTCTGCAATCGGTATGCGCAAGGTCTGGCACAGGCGCTGGCGTGTCCTGACGCCAGCCTCGGCTCCGCAACCCCGTTGGCGGCCATCGCATCTGCCCGGCATGAAACCCAATATTCCCGATTATTCCGCTCCTGAGGAGAAAAAATGAGTAACAACAAGCATCCCCTGCGCGTGGGCGTTGGCGGCCCGGTTGGCTCCGGCAAAACGGCGCTGCTGGAAGCGTTATGCAAATCCATGCGCAGCAGCTATCAACTGGCGGTGGTAACCAACGATATCTATACCAAAGAAGATCAGCGCATTCTCACCGAAGCAGGCGCACTGGAGCCAGACAGGATCGTCGGCGTGGAAACCGGCGGTTGCCCGCACACCGCTATCCGTGAAGATGCGTCGATGAATCTGGCCGCCGTTGAGGCGCTGAGCGAGAAATTCGGCAATCTGGATCTGATTTTTGTGGAAAGCGGCGGCGATAACCTGAGCGCCACCTTCAGCCCGGAATTAGCGGATCTGACAATCTATGTGATCGACGTTGCCGAAGGTGAGAAGATCCCGCGTAAGGGTGGCCCGGGGATCACCAAATCTGATTTTCTGGTGATCAATAAAACCGATCTGGCCCCTTACGTGGGCGCCTCGCTGGAGGTGATGGAGCGCGATACCCTACGCATGCGCGGCGAGCGTCCGTGGACGTTTAGTAATTTAAAATCCGGAGAGGGTCTGGAAAAAATTATCGCGTTTCTGGAAGAGAAAGGGATGCTGCGGGAGTAGAGTATTGCCCGGTGGCGCTACGCTTACCGGGCCTACAATATTATGTGCTTATGCCGCCGGTAATTCCGCCAGCGGCCAGCGAGGACGCACGGTCACGCCAAGATCCGCCGTTGCACCCGCTTTAAAACGCACCATGCCCGCGTAGGCGATCATCGCCCCGTTATCGGTGCAAAATTCCGGACGCGCGTAAAACACTTCGCCACGACGCTTTTGCATCATCTCGGCCAGTTTTGCACGCAGCGTACGGTTAGCGCTCACGCCCCCCGCCATCACCAGACGTTTAAAACCGGTTTGATCCAGCGCGCGTTTACACTTGATCATCAGCGTATCAACCACAGCATCTTCAAACGCACGGGCGATATCTGCACGCGTCTGATCGTCATTTTCGTTATTACGAATGGTATTCGCGGCGAAAGTTTTCAGGCCGGAGAAGCTGAAATCCAGACCCGGACGGTCGGTCATCGGGCGCGGGAAGACAAAGCGTTTTTCAACGCCTTGCGATGCAAGCTTTGACAGCATTGGGCCGCCAGGATAATCCAGCCCCAGCAGCTTGGCCGTTTTATCGAACGCTTCACCAGCAGCATCATCTATCGATTCACCCAGCAATTCATACTGCCCAATACCGGTGACGCTGATCAGTTGCGTGTGACCGCCGGAAACCAGCAGCGCAACGAACGGGAAAGCAGGGGGATTATCTTCCAGCATCGGCGCCAGCAGATGCCCTTCCATATGGTGTACAGGAATTGCCGGTACGCCCCAGGCGAACGCCAGCGAACGTCCTACGGTTGCGCCGACCAGCAGCGCGCCAACCAGACCAGGACCTGCGGTATACGCCACCGCATCAATCTCTTTTGCCGTCAGTCCCGCTTCTTTCAGCGCGGCCTGGATCAGCGGTACGGTTTTACGTACGTGATCGCGCGAGGCCAGTTCTGGCACTACGCCGCCGTAGTCAGCGTGTAATTTCACCTGACTATACAATTGGTTGGCTAAAAGACCTTTTTCATCGTCGTAAATGGCGATGCCGGTTTCATCGCAGGATGTTTCAATACCCAGTACACGCATGACTTGTTTTACCTCGCTCTATTACCGCGCAGTGTAGGACCAATGCGGGTTGATGTAAAACTTTGTTCGCCCCAGGAGTTCCGCTCGTGTATACTCCTTATCCTTATAAAAGTCCCTTTCAAAATCGCGTCGGTGCTTTACAAAGCAGCAGCAATTGCAGTAAAATTCCGCACCATTTTGAAATAAGCTGGCGTTGATGCCAGCGGCAAACCGAATTTATAAAGGTGAGAGTTACATGCCGGTAATTAAAGTACGTGAAAACGAGCCGTTCGACGTAGCACTGCGTCGCTTCAAGCGTTCATGCGAAAAAGCAGGTGTTCTGGCGGAAGTTCGTCGTCGTGAGTTCTATGAAAAACCGACTACTGAACGTAAGCGCGCTAAAGCTTCTGCTGTGAAACGTCACGCGAAGAAACTGGCTCGCGAAAACGCACGCCGTACTCGTCTGTACTAATCCATTGAGAGCCAAGGCTCTCAATTCAGACAGAGTTGTAGTTGTAAGGCCGTGCTTCCGGAAGGAATGCGCGGCTTGTTTTCGTTTATACGCGTCATCATTCAAGCTGCCTCTGCGTTGGCTGCAGTCGTTCCCTCCAGTCACGTACTGATGTACGCTCCTGAGGATTCGCTCCCTTGCCGTCTTGAAGCATCTTGAATGATTTTGTGTATATAAGTCATAAAAAAATAAACGGGGCATATGGCTGGACGAATTCCACGCGTATTTATAAATGACCTGCTGGCAAGAACCGACATTGTCGATCTCATCGACGCGCGGGTAAAGCTGAAGAAGCAGGGCAAAAATTATCACGCGTGCTGTCCGTTCCATAACGAAAAAACCCCCTCTTTCACCGTAAACGGTGAGAAACAGTTTTATCACTGCTTTGGGTGTGGCGCACATGGCAACGCCGTCGACTTTCTCATGAACTACGACAAGCTCGAGTTTGTGGAAACCGTCGAAGAACTGGCCGCAATGCACAACCTTGAAGTGCCCTATGAAGCAGGCAGTGGCCCTAGTCAGATAGAGCGCCATCAACGGCAAAGCCTTTATCAATTGATGGACGGCCTGAACACTTTTTATCAACAGTCTTTGATGCAACCCGCCGCTACCCCCGCGCGCCAGTACCTGGAAAAGCGAGGATTAAGTAGCGACGTTATCACCCGTTTTGCTATTGGTTTTGCGCCCCCCGGCTGGGACAACGTCCTGAAACGGTTTGGCGGCAATGCTGAGAATCGTAAATCGCTGGTCGATGCGGGAATGTTGGTCACCAACGATCAGGGACGCAGTTACGATCGCTTCCGCGAACGGGTGATGTTCCCCATCCGCGACAAACGTGGTCGAGTCATTGGTTTTGGTGGACGCGTGCTGGGCGATGCCCTGCCGAAGTATCTCAACTCCCCGGAAACCGATATTTTCCATAAAGGTCGCCAGCTGTATGGCCTTTATGAAGCCCAGCAGGATAACGCCGATCCGCAGCGCCTGTTAGTGGTAGAAGGCTATATGGATGTGGTGGCGCTGGCGCAATACGGCATTAACTACGCTGTGGCATCCCTTGGGACGTCAACCACCGCCGATCACATCCAGTTGTTGTTCCGCGCGACGAACAACGTAATTTGCTGTTACGACGGTGACCGTGCCGGACGCGACGCAGCATGGCGCGCGCTGGAAACCGCACTGCCCTATATGACAGACGGACGCCAGCTACGCTTTATGTTTTTACCTGACGGCGAAGACCCCGATACGCTGGTGCGTAAAGAAGGGAAGGAGGCCTTTGAAGCCCGGATGGAGCAGGCGCTGCCGCTCTCCGCGTTTTTATTTAACAGCCTGATGCCACAGGTGGATTTGAGTACCCCGGACGGACGCGCACAGCTCAGCACGCTGGCATTACCGCTGATTACTCAGGTACCAGGCGAAACGTTGCGCATTTATCTGCGACAGGAGTTGGGAAACAAGCTCGGCATTCTGGATGACAGTCAGCTTGAACGTTTAATGCCAAAACTGGCAGAAAATGGGGCTTCCCGCCCTGTTCCACAGCTAAAACGTACGACCATGCGTATACTTATAGGGTTGCTGGTACAGAACCCGGGTCTCGCCCCGCTGGTTCCGCCGTTAGGCGCACTGGATAGCAATAAGCTGCCTGGACTTGGCTTATTCAGAGAACTGGTCAACACTTGTCTGGCTCAGCCAGGTCTGACCACCGGACAACTTTTAGAACACTATCGTGGCACAAATGATGCTGCGACCCTTGAAAAACTGTCGATGTGGGACGATATAGCAGATAAAGATATCGCAGAAAAAACCTTCACCGACTCACTCAACCATATGTTTGATTCGATGCTTGAGCTGCGCCAGGAAGAGTTGATAGCTCGTGAGCGCACACACGGTTTAAGCAGCGAAGAACGCCGGGAACTCTGGACGCTGAACCAGGAACTGGCCAAGAAATAACAGAAAGACAAAAGTATTTAACGGCTTAACTGCCGAATATCGCTCGGGAAGCCCCCGACAGCCGCACGGAGAGGCAGCGGCAAAATATAAGTATGCCCTCGTTTTGCCGTTGGCGGTTTTACCGCCCAACACCAATCAAACGAATTAAGTGTGGATACCGTCTTATGGAGCAAAACCCGCAGTCACAGCTGAAGCTACTTGTCCAACGTGGTAAGGAGCAAGGCTATCTGACCTATGCCGAGGTCAATGACCATCTGCCGGAAGATATCGTCGATTCAGATCAAATCGAAGACATCATCCAAATGATCAATGACATGGGTATTCAGGTGATGGAAGAAGCACCTGATGCCGATGATCTGCTGCTTGCTGAAACCTCCAACAGCACCGATGAAGACGCGGAAGAAGCGGCTGCCCAGGTTCTGTCCAGCGTTGAGTCCGAAATCGGTCGTACAACTGACCCGGTCCGCATGTACATGCGTGAAATGGGTACCGTTGAACTGTTAACCCGTGAAGGCGAAATCGACATCGCTAAACGCATCGAAGACGGGATTAACCAGGTTCAATGCTCCGTTGCCGAATACCCGGAAGCCATCACCTACCTGCTTGAGCAATACGATCGTGTAGAAGCTGAAGAAGCGCGTCTTTCCGATCTGATCACCGGCTTTGTCGATCCGAACGCGGAAGAAGACATGGCGCCAACGGCGACACACGTCGGTTCTGAGCTCTCTCAGGAAGAGATGGATGACGATGCAGACGAAGATGAAGAAGATGACGACGACAGCAGCGATGACGACAACAGCATCGACCCTGAATTAGCGCGTGAAAAATTCGGTGAACTGCGTACTCAGTACGAAATCACTCGCGACACCATCAAAGCGAAAGGCCGCAGCCATGCTGCCGCGCAGGAAGAAATTCAGAAGCTGTCTGAAGTGTTCAAACAGTTCCGCCTGGTGCCGAAGCAGTTCGACTACCTGGTAAACAGCATGCGCGTCATGATGGACCGCGTGCGTACTCAGGAACGTCTGATCATGAAGCTCTGCGTTGAGCAGTGCAAAATGCCGAAGAAAAACTTCATCACCCTGTTCACTGGCAACGAAACCAGCGAAACCTGGTTCAACGCGGCAATCGCGATGAACAAACCGTGGTCTGAAAAACTGCACGACGTGGCAGATGACGTTCACCGCGGACTGCAGAAACTGCAGCAGATTGAAGAAGAAACCGGCCTGACCATCGAGCAGGTTAAAGACATCAACCGTCGCATGTCCATCGGTGAAGCGAAAGCCCGCCGTGCGAAAAAAGAGATGGTTGAAGCGAACTTACGTCTGGTTATCTCTATCGCCAAGAAATACACCAACCGTGGTCTGCAGTTCCTGGATTTGATTCAGGAAGGTAACATCGGTCTGATGAAAGCGGTTGATAAGTTTGAATACCGTCGTGGTTACAAGTTCTCTACCTATGCAACCTGGTGGATCCGTCAGGCGATCACCCGCTCGATCGCGGATCAGGCACGTACCATCCGTATCCCGGTACATATGATTGAGACCATCAACAAGCTCAACCGTATCTCCCGTCAGATGCTGCAAGAGATGGGCCGCGAGCCGACGCCAGAAGAGCTGGCTGAACGCATGCTGATGCCGGAAGACAAGATCCGTAAAGTGCTGAAGATCGCTAAAGAGCCTATCTCCATGGAAACGCCGATCGGCGACGATGAAGATTCGCATCTGGGTGATTTCATCGAGGATACCACCCTCGAGCTGCCGCTGGATTCTGCTACCACCGAGAGCCTGCGTGCCGCAACGCACGACGTTCTGGCTGGCCTGACCGCCCGTGAAGCGAAAGTTCTGCGTATGCGTTTCGGTATCGATATGAATACCGACCACACGCTGGAAGAAGTCGGTAAACAGTTCGACGTTACCCGCGAACGTATCCGTCAGATCGAAGCGAAAGCGCTGCGTAAACTGCGCCACCCGAGCCGCTCTGAAGTGCTGCGTAGCTTCCTCGACGATTAATCTCGCCGCATAAGCATAAACGCCACCGCAAGGTGGCGTTTTTCTTTATAGTCCCCGCCTGGCCAGGGCGTCATTCACTTCCCGATACGCCTCCACCAGTTTATCCAGAGTAATCCGACTTAACCCGCTGGGATTCGGCAAAACCCATATTTGCGTCGCGCCAATAGTCAGCGTTTGTTTTCCCCACTGCGCCCCACGCTGGCTGAGGCCCTGCTCAAATGCCTGCTTCCCAAGGATTGCGAGTGCGGCAGGCTGATACTCCTCTATTTTCTCCATGAGCTTACGGCCGCCGTTGCGCATCTCCTGTAGCTTCACTTCATTGGCTTGCACCGTCGGTCTGTCGACAAATTTAGTCACCCCGCAACGGAAGTCCAGCAAGTGTTGTGCCTCTTCGGGTTTGAGCTGGCGATCGGTAAATCCCGCCTGATGGATGACCTTCCAGAAGCGATTAGCGGGATGTGCAAAGGGGAATCCTGTACCTGCGGAAGACAACCCCGGATTGATGCCGCAAAACACCACCCGCAGCCCCGGCGCCAGTATGTCCTTAACCATAATTACTCCCATCAATACATCAGAGGAACAAGTATAACGGACTGAAAATACATTGTTTATAAAAACAGCATCCGTACGCTTATGTCTGGATTGCAACGCGGAGTTACTTTATAATCCACCGCCACGGCCCCTTAGCTCAGTGGTTAGAGCAGGCGACTCATAATCGCTTGGTCGCTGGTTCAAGTCCAGCAGGGGCCACCAAGATTCAAGGACTTGCGAGAAATCGCAGGTCCTTTTTTTTGGGGGTTCTTCCGTAGCTGTTGGCGCGAGCCAAAAGGATTCCTGCTGGAACAAATCAATATCTGTTCGCACCAAAATGTGAAATAAGAGCCGGGAAGAATACGGCAGGCGGGGCCTGAAGATATATTACGGGATGCCTCTGTCCAGCAACAAGCTTGTCACTGTCCCCCTCTGGACGTTGCCATCCAGAGATGGAAACGTCCGTTAGAGTTTGATTCGATAGTCAGCTCAAACTAGCTCTTTGAGCTGCTCCTGCATATAGGTTGAAAAATACTCTGGGTTCTTGATAAGGATGCGGTTACCGGAGGCCACTTTTTCTGCCCATCCGGCCACTTTTTTCGTGAACTCGGGATTCCATCCCTCCTGCTCACCCCGTGCCATCACAGCTTCCGGACTTGCTGGCACACCTAAGTCATGCAAATACTTTAAGATTCCCTTAGCGGTACTTTCATCCATTGAATGGGGTACTGACGCCGAAGTGTTCATACCACCAATAAAATCCAATGCTTTCTCAATTGCTGTTGGCATGCTCTTATCCTTAAAATTAACCACGTGAGAGACACATTTATACTATGTACCCAACTCCGCCGGGATATCAAAGAGAACATCACCTTTATTTGATTTACCCCGCAGCTAAACGCTTGCGGCGGCTGTTTTCTGCACGATTAATTCGCTATCCCGGCCAAAACCAGCCCGGTCGCTACCGCATTACGCGGCCCTTCGGTACCACGGATGTTGCCCTGTCCGGCAACCACGCCGTAATGCGCCAGCGCGTCGGTGATCATCTGCGGGATTTCGAAATCCAGCGAGGAGCCGCCCACCAGCACCACAAAAGTCATATCGCGAATAGAGCCGCCGGGTGACACCTGGCGTAAAGCGCGCAGGCAGTTGGTCACAAAAACCTTCTCTTTGGCCTGTCGGCGCACCAACCGAATTTTTTCCAGTGAGGTCTGGTTATCTACGGGGATCAACTCGCCGTTTTTCAGATAAACGACTTTGGCAAACACTGACGGACTGAGCGGTTCGCGAAAAAACTCCACCGCGCCGTTCTCGTGGCGAATGCTGAACAGGCTCTCCACTTTTGCCAGCGGGTATTTTTTAATTTCCTCCGCCAGAAACGGATCGCTTAAGCCCAGCTCGGTTTGAATCAACAGGCTGACCATATTCCCCGCGCCAGCCAGATGGACCGCTTTCACAACGCCATCGCTATTGATAATGGCGGCATCGGTGGAGCCTGCGCCTAAATCGAGGATCGCCAGCGGTGCAGCACATCCGGGCGTTGTTAACGCACCGGCGACAGCCATGTTGGCCTCCACTCCGCCGACTTCAACCGGGATATTTAACCGGGCGCTCAGCTCACTGGCGATGGCCTGCATCTGTAAGCGATCGGATTTCACCATCGCCGCAATGCCAACGGCGTTCTCCATTGAACACTCCCCGGCAATACCGCCCTGCACCTTGCGCGGAATAAACGTATCCACCGCCAACATATCCTGAATATACACCGCGTTCATGTCGTGACCGGTCAGCGAGGCCATCACCTTACGCACCCGCTCCAGCATGCCACCTGCATGCGTACCTGCTTCACCACGAATATCGCACACGGGCGCACAGGTGCTCATCGCCTGCATAATGGCCTGTGCGCCTTGCGCTACGTCGGCTTCACCGCCGCGCTTTTCGCCGCGGATAAAGATCTTACCCGCCGGGATCACCCTTGAGCACACATCACCCTGCGGGGTTTTCAGCACCACGGCGGAACGGTTGCCAATTAGCGCCCTGGCGATGGGGACGATGGTTTGCGTTTCCTCGGGCGTCAGGGTAAAAAAGGTCGCGATGCCATAAGGATTCGACAGCACTCGCACCACCTGTCCTGGGGCCGCCACTTCCACCGCCGCCAGCACACCTTCCGGCACCTTCTCCAGCAGGGTGACTTCATCTACCACCGGCATTGTTCGACGCAGACGATTGTTCACCAGCACGCCATCATCTTTTTTCAGGATCGCCGCTACCACGTTGACCCCGCGATCCAGCGCTTCATTGATAAACCAAACCGCCTCGAGGAAATCCTTCTCCTCACCGACCAGCGGGATCCAGCCCTGGGTAAACCGATCTTCGCTCAACGCCGCCAGCTTCTCCACGGCGATGGTAGTTCCCATTCCCACGCCAACGCCGCCGGGCGTTTGCGGGTTATGCCCAATCATTGTTGATTCGGTAATGATGGTTTCAGTGATGGTTTCCATCGCCACATCGCCAATCACCGGTGCCGCCTCGTTGATGCAGATTTTCGCCACGTCCTGAAGCGACCATAGGGTGTTATTCAGCGCCTGCTGCAGGGAGGCCACCACCCCGGCAATATTGTCCCGTGTACCTTTCATACCGGTCGTGGCGACAATCCCGCTGGCGATAAACCGGCCATGCTGCGCCAACGCCACTTCGGTGGTGGCGTTGCCGATATCAATCCCAGCAATTAACGGCATACAACCTCCGTCACTGGCTGCCTTTACGCAGCTTGTTTCTCTGCTGATACACCTCTGCCGACTCGCGGACAAACCCGGCGTTCACCGTGGCATGCCAGGTATGTTCCAGTTCATCGGCAATGGCCTGAAGCTCGGCGAACGAAGAACGAAACGGCCGCAGCGCGTTGTAAATTTCAAGAATACGGGCATCCGGGATTGCTATAAGCTCCGCCGCACGACGGAAATTACGCGCCACGGCGTGACGCTGCATCTGTTCGGCAATCTGCGCCTGGTACTCCAGGGTTTGCTGAGAAATACGCACATCCTGCGGACCTACGCGGCCCGCCAGCACATTCTCAAGGGTAATCTCGGTTAGCGGTTTGCCGGTAGGAGTCTGGATTTTCTCCGGGCAGCGGGTCGCTAATGGATAATCCTGCGCGGTCATGATGTTGTCGTTCATGGTCATTCCCTTACGAGTGCAATATGCAGCGTGACAGGCGCAGCATCCTGCACCACGTGTTTGGTCTCTTTGATATGAAACAGCGCGGCCTTGGCCATAAATTTGGGTCGTACCATCTGGTCATTAACCACTGGCACTGGCGAAGGCGACTCTTTACGTGCATAGCGCGCGGCGTTTTTACCAATCTGGCGATAGGTTTCCAGCGTCAGCAGCGGAGCCTGAGAGAACAGCTCAAGGTTGCTCAGAGGCAGCAGATCGCGCTGATGAATCACCGTGGTTCCTTTCGACTGGATACCAATCCCGATGCCAGAACCGCTGAGATTTGCCGCATCCCATGCCATAAATGAAACATCCGAGGTGCGCAGAATCCTCACCACCCGTGCATGCAGCCCCTCTTCTTCAATGCCGGCAACCAGCTCTTTCAAAATCGCTTTGTGCGGCATATCAATCAATGTTTTGTGCTGATACTTATCAAAGGCGGGGCCGACGCCTATCACGACTTCATCCACGCGTTCGTCCGCTTTAGCCGCCTCGCCTTCACTCACCTGCAAGGTGAAAACCGGCTTACGTTCAGTTGTGCATTCCACTGTGTACCGCCTTATTCGATCGAGCCGGGCTGAACCACGCCCGCAATATTTTTAATTTCAGCCCAACGTTCAGCAGAGATGCGATAGCCGGTGCCGGGTCCCTGATAGTCGTTGATGTCATTAACGGCGCTGACGACGTCGAACTGACGATCCAGAATGGCCGACGTTTGCAGGTAATCACCAGTAACACGCTGCCTCAGCATGTTGAGGATATTGCTGGCGATGTCTTCGAAGCCGCTGGAACTCAACGCGCCGACGATATCCAGCCCGGTGATATTGCGTTTCATCATCTCTTCCACGGCAGCCAAATCTTCCACCACATTGCGCACGGGCATATCTTTGCTGCCGTGAGCGTAAGTGGCGGCTTCCACCTCTTCATCGCTAATCAGCGGCAGGCCCAGTTCGCGGAACACCGCCTGAATGGCGCGTGCGGCCTTATTGCGGATGGCGATTGTCTCCTCTTCCGTGACCGGACGCAGGCCCCCATCAACCATCAGATCGCGTTGCAGAATGTTGTAATCATCGAAGTCTTCAGCGTCGAAGTTCGACCCGGCAAACATGTTGTCGTAGTTCGGTACCGCGCTATAGCCGGAGAAGATAAAGTCGGTGCCCGGCAGCATCTGCATCAGGGTGCGGGCAGTACGACGAATATCGGAGTGGGAAAAGGTCTGGTCATTGGCGGAGGCCACTTCAAGGTCGAGCATAGAGGCAATCAGGTTTTCCGCCAGCACCGCGCGAATCCCCGACGGCACAGCGCCGGTCATGCCGATACAGCTGACCGCGCCGTTTTGTAACCCCTGTACGCCCGCGCCTTTGGTGATAAAAATGCAACGCGACTCCAGATAAAGCATCGATTTACTTTCGGAATAGCCCATCAGCGCTTCCGAGCCGGTGCCGGAGGTGTAGCGCATCTTCAGACCACGAGAAGCATACGCCGAGGCAAGAAACGCTTTTGACCACGGCGTATCATCGCCATCGGTAAACACCGACTCAGTGCCATATACCGACACCGTTTCGGCGTAGCTGGTTAGCCCGCGCATTCCCAGCTCCAGCTCTGTGGCCTCTTCAACGGAGCATTGCGTCAGCACGCCGGGGCGACCGCATTGGGACCCCACCAGCAGCGCCAGGGCGTTAAACGGCGCATAGCGGGCGATCCCGACCGTTGTTTCCTGTTCGGAAAAGCCACGGATCCCCGCTTCAGCAGCGTCGGCAGCAATCTGTACCGGATTATCTTTCAGGTTGGTCACGTGGCACTGATTGGAGGGGGTGCGTCTGGCGCGCATTTTTTGCAGCGCCATCATCATCTCCACCACGTTCATTTGCGCCATCACCTCCACCGCTTTCGCCGGGGTGATGGCAGTCGTAATGGCAATGATCTCTTCCCGACTGACGTGGATATCCACCAGCATTCTGGCGATCTCCAGCGCGTCGAGCTGCATGGCGCGCTCGGCCTCGGGCACGTTAATCGCGTAATCGGCAATGAACCGGTCAATCATGTCGAACTCGGCGCGGCTCTTGCCGTCCAGCTCAACAATACGACCATTTTCCACCTTCACCGACGAAGCCGGATCGTAAGGGCTTTCCATTGCGATCAGCCCCTCTTCAGGCCATTCGCCAATTAGCCCATCCTGATTTACAGGCCGCTGGGCAAGCACTTCGAATCGTTTTGATCTTCTCATAGTTTATGGACTCAAAAGATAAAAAATAGGGACGCCGGGCCGTATTGCCGGGGACACAACACCCGGCATTCGCCTTTCATCAGCAATAGCCGAACTCTAAATGAGCAGGACAATAAAAAAATAAAATTAATTTCGTTCCAATTTGGCACGTAATAAAAAACCATCGTTTCATATTGAAACGCGGCTCAGGAATATTCACCGTGAATTGTGACGAGGTTAAATGATCATTATCAATAAACGCCACAACAGGAAACTGAACGTAATATTTTTGAAATCCCCACCCTATTGACTTAATAACGCGGGGCGAGAAAATAAGATAAAGCCAATGATAAAAATAGCTGTTGCGCGATATTTTCGTGACCTCAGCCCTACAACCTTTTCAGGAGAGACTGTGAATAAGAGCCAACAAATCGCCACTATTACGCTGGCGGCTGCAAAGAAAATGGCGCAGGCCGTCGAGGCTAAAGCGCTTGAAATCAACGTTCCGGTGGTGTTTTCCGTGGTGGATCACGGCGGGAACACGCTGCTAATGCAACGTATGGACGACGCGTTTGTCACCAGCTGTGATATCTCTCTTAATAAAGCTTATACCGCCTGCTGCCTGCGACAGGGTACCCATGAAATTACCGATGCGGTACAACCAGGTGCCTCTCTATATGGCTTGCAGCTCACCAATCAACAACGAATTGTTATTTTTGGCGGCGGTTTACCTGTCATATTAAACGGCAAATTAATCGGTGCCGTTGGCGTAAGTGGCGGTACCGTCGAACAAGACAGATTATTAGCAGAAACCGCATTGAATTGTTTCTCTGAATTATAATTTAAATCTAAGAAGGTATATTATGAGCTATCGTATGTTTGATTACCTGGTGCCAAATGTGAACTTCTTTGGCCCCAATGCTATTTCCGTGGTCGGCGAACGCTGTAAACTGTTGGGCGGTAAAAAAGCGCTGCTGGTCACTGATAAAGGTCTGCGGGCGATTAAAGACGGCGCGGTAGATAAAACCCTCACACATCTGCGTGAAGCCGGTATTGACGTCGTAGTTTTTGACGGCGTTGAGCCAAACCCCAAAGACACCAACGTGCGCGACGGCCTGGAGGTCTTTCGGAAAGAGCATTGCGAC
The DNA here is from genome assembly GCF_030336655.1 of Citrobacter sp. Cb041. Lineage (NCBI taxonomy): Bacteria > Pseudomonadati > Pseudomonadota > Gammaproteobacteria > Enterobacterales > Enterobacteriaceae > Citrobacter > Citrobacter sp. Cb041. The sequence goes on from NZ_JAOWDD010000040.1 coordinate 433,285, forward strand.
ATCATCGTTACCGTTGGCGGCGGTAGCCCGCATGATTGCGGTAAAGGCATCGGTATCGCGGCGACTCACGAAGGGGATCTCTACAGCTATGCCGGGATTGAAACCCTGACCAACCCGCTGCCGCCGATCGTTGCGGTGAATACCACCGCCGGTACCGCCAGCGAAGTCACCCGCCACTGCGTGCTGACCAATACCAAAACCAAAGTGAAGTTTGTGATTGTCAGCTGGCGCAACCTGCCGTCGGTCTCTATTAACGATCCGCTGCTGATGCTCGGCAAACCAGCCCCACTGACTGCGGCCACCGGGATGGACGCCCTGACCCACGCCGTGGAAGCCTACATTTCCAAAGATGCCAACCCGGTCACCGACGCTGCCGCTATCCAGGCGATCCGCCTGATCGCCCGTAACTTGCGTCAGGCCGTGGCGCTGGGCAGCAACCTGAAAGCTCGCGAGAACATGGCCTACGCCTCCCTGCTGGCGGGTATGGCCTTCAACAACGCCAACCTCGGCTACGTTCACGCGATGGCGCATCAGCTTGGCGGTCTTTACGACATGCCGCACGGCGTGGCGAATGCCGTACTGCTGCCGCACGTAGCACGCTATAACCTGATCGCTAACCCGGAAAAATTTGCCGACATCGCAGAGTTTATGGGCGAAAACACGGACGGACTCTCCACCATGGATGCCGCCGAGCTGGCCATTCATGCTATTGCCCGCCTCTCCGCCGACATCGGTATTCCGCAGCATCTGCGCGATCTGGGCGTCAAAGAAGCCGATTTCCCGTATATGGCGGAAATGGCGCTGAAGGACGGCAACGCCTTCTCCAACCCGCGCAAAGGGAACGAGAAAGAAATTGCCGAGATCTTCCGTCAGGCATTCTGATAACGCAGGGGGCGCAATGTCACTTTCATCACCGGGCGTACACCTGTTTTATCACTCACGCTGGCAGGGTACTCGCGTGCTTGATGAGCTGTGTTGGGGGCTGGAAGAGCAAGGCGTTCCCTGCCGGGCAATCTGTTGCGACGATCATGACTGCGCGCTGGCGCTCGGCAAACTGGCGGCCAAAAGTTCGACGCTGCGCGTGGGTCTCGGTCTCAACGCCACCGGTGATATTGCCTTAACCCATGCCCAGTTGCCCGAGGATCGGGCGCTGGTCTGCGGGCATACCCGCGCCGGGACAGCACAGATCCGCACGCTCGGCGCCAATGCCGGTCAACTGGTTAAAGTTCTTCCCTTCAGCGAGATAAAATAAATGTACCGCATCTATACCCGAACCGGCGATAACGGCACGACCGCGCTGTTTGGCGGCAGCCGTATCAATAAAGACGACATCCGCGTTGAGGCCTACGGCACGGTGGATGAACTGATTTCCCAGCTTGGCGTCTGCTATGCCAGCACGCGCCAGGCCGAGCTACGCCAGGAATTGCACGCTATGCAGAAGATGCTGTTCGTACTGGGGGCGGAACTCGCCAGCGATCAGAAAGGACTCACACGCTTAAAACAGCGTATTGGCGAAGAGGATATTCAGGCGCTGGAGCAGCTTATTGACCGCAATATGGCGCAAAGCGGCCCGCTCAAAGAGTTTGTTATTCCGGGGAAAAATCTGGCATCGGCACAGCTGCACGTTGCGCGAACCCTGACGCGTCGGCTGGAGCGGATCCTCATCGCGATGGGCAGAACGCTGACGTTACGCGATGAGGCCAGGCGTTATATCAACCGGCTGTCGGATGCGCTGTTCTCGATGGCCAGAATCGAAGAAACTACTCCAGATGTTTGCGCTTAAACTGGCTGGCATCAATGTCGTACTGCTTCATCTTACGCCACAGGGTGGTGCGACCAATATTCAGCAGTTGCGACATCTCCTGAACACGCCCACTGGTCACGCGGGCGGCATGGATAATCGCCTCTTTCTCGATGGCGGTAAAGGTCAGGCTGGCGGGCAGCAGTGAAGACGCCGTTTCCAGACCAGGACGTTCGCCAAACAGATAATCCGGCAGATTGCTCAGCCGAATATGGCCGTTATCACTGCTGATGGCGATGTTTTCAATAATGCTGTTCAGCTCAAAATCATTACCCGGCCACGAATAGGCCACCAGCTGTGCCAATGCGTCGTCGTCGATCTTCAGGCTGGATGAAAAGCGTTTTTTCAGGCTATTCAACCGCGTATAAATCAGCGATGGAATACTGTTACGCCGCGCCCGCAGCGGCGGGATAACGATCTCAAAAGAGTGCAGCGCGTAATACAACTGACGGCTAAAGCGGTTTTGCTCCACCAGATTCGCGAGATCAACCGTGGTGGTGGCGATCACTTTGACATCCACCGGAATCAGCCGCCGGGCATCCAGGCGGGTTAAAACACCCTGCTTAATCACCTGCAGCAGCGCGGATTGTAACTCCGGTGCCAGATATTCAATTTTTTCCAGAAACAGCGTGCCGCCGTTCGCCAGTTCAAGACGGCTCAGCCGCCCGTTTTCATCATCAGTGGGCGCACTGCCCATAAAATCCTGCCCCAGTACGCTGTTGGCATACAGCTGACAGTTCACGGCGATATACGGCCCGCTGGCGCGTTCGCTTTCATTGTGAATGGCCTGACTCAATAGCTCTTTACCGACGCCCTCTTCCCCGCACAGCAGGATCGGGAAACTTCCCCTCGCCGCCTGACGACCAAAGTGGATCAAACGTCGGGTTTCTGGATCGTCTGTCGACATCTGCTCAAAGGTATGGCTCACCTTGCCGAGCTGGCTGGTCATCAGTTGACGCATTTGCTCCACCGGATGCAGCAGCAGGATAAAGCTGTTGCCCTGCTCTTCAACAATCGGTTTCAGGGTGATGACGGCATCAACAAACTGGTGCTGGCTTTCAAAGGTGACTTCGACATGATTCAGGCCGCGGGCATGTTTGATCGCCCGACGCAGCAGCATGGGGAGATTGAGCAGGTCGTTAATATTCTTCCCCTGGCTGGCCTGCGCGTCGAGATGCAAAAGCAGCGCCGCGCGCGCATTGAGGAACTGCAATACGCCCTGTTCGTTCCAGGCCATCACGCCATCATCCATACTCTCCAGCAGCCCGTACATCTGGTTCAGATGGCGGTTGGATTCAGCCAGCAGGCTGTCAGTCAGCAATGAGTTGCCGACTTCTCTGGCAATCGCCAGCGTCAGGGATAAATCAGAAACGCACTCATGCTCTACCAGACAGCACAGCGAGATGGAGCCAAACAGTCGACCATGGTTATCGAATACTGGCGTAGAGCAGAACGACCACGGATGCAACGCCTGTTTAAAGTGTTGATCGCCAGAGGTTTTTGTCGGCTGCCCCGGCATCGTCGCCAGCGACAACGCGCAACTGCCAATAATGCTTTCTGCACAGTAGCTGCCGTCGCGAAAACCGAGCTCCGCCAGTTGCTCCACCGTCTGCGGATCGCCGCAACGGCTGAGAATACAGGCTGATTCATCCAGAATTAGCAACGCGCACGGACGGCCGTCCATAAACTCCCAGGCATCTTCCAGCGCGGCCTGAGCAATCGTCAGCAGCGCCGTTTTGCGACGACAGATCGACTCAAAGGTCAGGCCCTGCGCCTGATGCGGCGCCTGCCAGGTTTCCCGCTGCATAAACTTGCTGCAACGATGCCATGACTGGGCAATGACCGAAGAGACTTCCTTCCCAATGTCCTGAGTGTGCGTCGTCATATCCCTTTCCGCTGTTTTACCATAGACAACCCCTCCGGCAGAGACTGTCAGAGGGGGAGAAGATGCCGGATAAAAACTTACCGACGACTGATTAACGCGCCAGCCACTGCTGTCCCAGCAGGTCTGCCGTCAGTATCGCGGCATGTACGCTCTCAGGCGTCACCGGGAACGGCATATTGTGGATGGTTTCACCTTCCGCGCAGGTCGCTTTGGCCACGGCCATGATCTTGCCGTCAATGTCGTCTTTCACGCCCATTTCCGCTAACGTTACCGGCAGGCCTACTTTCTGACAGAAATTCAGCACGGTTTCGATCTCTTCCATCGGGCTGTTTTGCAGCACCAGCTGCGCCAGCGTGCCAAAGGCGACTTTTTCACCGTGGTACAAATGGTGACACTCTTCCAGAATCGTAAAACCGTTGTGGATAGCATGCGCCCCTGCAAGACCGCTGCTTTCAAAGCCGATGCCGCTGAGGTAAGTGTTCGCTTCGACAATACGCTCCAGCGCATCAGTCACCACGCCAGCCTGCGCGGCAAAGCGTGCCTTTTCGCCTTCCGCCAGCAGGGTATCATAGCACAGGCGCGCCAGGCTCAGCGCCGCTACGGTGGACTGTCCGCCCGCCATGCTGGTCGCTCTGGCGTCATAACAGGCTTTCGCTTCAAACCAGGTTGAGAGCGCATCGCCCATCCCGGCCACCAGCAGGCGTACCGGCGCTTTGGCAATGATTGCGGTGTCCATCACCACCATATCCGGGTTTTTCGGGTAGATCAGATACTCTTCAAACTCACCGGCTTCGGTATAGATAACGGACAGCGCGCTGGTTGGCGCATCGGTAGAGGCGATAGTCGGGATCACCACCACCGGTAGCTTCTGGTAGTAACCAATCGCTTTGGCGGTATCCAACGTTTTCCCGCCGCCAATCCCAACCACGCCGCGGCAACCGTGCTGTTTCAGAATGGCAATCAGGCGATTAATTTCAATATGGCTGCATTCACCGTTGAAGCGTTCCGCGTGGCAGCTAATGTCGTGGCTGTGCAGGCCATTGAGTACCTTCTCTCCCGCCAGCTTCATCACGAAGTCATCCGCAATCACGAAAAAGCTGTCCGCCAGATTTTTAGCATATTGACCAAATAAGGTTGAAGCGTCAGGGCCCTGGAGATATTTGGCTGGAGATTGAATAACTTTTAGCATTCCTTTCATCCTCAAATAAGTACATGTTTTTACATGGTGAGCCCTGGCGTTAACCTGTTTGGCCTGTTGCTGTCGGCAAAAACAGGAGGTACCGGAGCGATGCAATAACTGTATGGCGAGGCGTGAACAAAAAAATCTTTCGTCATTTTGTTCTGATATGAAACAGATAAAAACGACGCACGTTCCATTCTGGAACGCTTATCCACAAAAATGATAAGGTTTGCGATCCCGATCCGTTCATTTACCCCCAAATCTCCAGCAAACACGAAGCTCAGTTCCTCTTTTACTCATGCAGTTGTATTAAAACCGGCAAAAAAAGGCTGGCTGCGCCGTATGAGCGGCGCTGATCGCAGGAGAAAAAAGTCGAGCGAGCTCGCATTATGATCATTCCCCGCTTTTTTAAGTTTCATTTCGGAACAAAAAACAGCGTCAGCGTTCCGTAATGAAACTCATTTTAGCGTTGTTTTTTTCCACGCTGACTTCGCCAGAATCTCTTCATTGCCTCCGCACCATGATCCTACATTCGGGGGTTTGTCTTTCACTCAACCTCGAGGAGCCGTTATGTCTCAATTCTTTTTTAACCAACGCACCCATCTTGTGAGCGACGTCATCGACGGGGCGATTATCGCCAGCCCATGGAATAACCTGGCGCGTCTGGAAAGCGATCCGGCCATTCGCATCGTGGTCCGTCGTGACCTTAATAAAAATAACGTAGCGGTCATTTCCGGCGGCGGTTCGGGACACGAACCCGCGCACGTTGGGTTTATCGGTAAAGGCATGCTAACCGCTGCGGTCTGCGGCGATGTTTTCGCCTCCCCGAGCATGGATGCAGTACTGACCGCCATTCAGGCGGTGACCGGTGAGGCTGGCTGTTTGTTGATTGTGAAAAACTACACCGGTGACCGTCTTAATTTCGGTCTCGCCGCCGAGAAGGCGCGTCGCCTTGGCTATAACGTTGAAATGCTGATTGTCGGCGACGACATCTCCCTGCCGGATAACAAACACCCACGTGGCATTGCGGGAACTATCCTGGTGCATAAAGTCGCAGGCTATTTTGCCGAACGCGGCTATAACCTCGCCACCGTCCTGCGTGAAGCGCAGTACGCAGCCAGCAACACCTTTAGCCTGGGCGTAGCCCTTTCCAGCTGTCATCTGCCGCAAGAAACCGACGCAGCCCCTCGTCATCATCCGGGTCATGCGGAGCTGGGTATGGGCATTCACGGCGAACCAGGCGCATCGGTTATCGACACCCAAAACAGTGCGCAAGTGGTAAACCTGATGGTGGATAAACTGCTGGCCGCCCTGCCTGAAACCGGTCGTCTGGCGGTGATGATTAATAATCTTGGCGGCGTTTCCGTGGCCGAAATGGCCATCATCACCCGCGAACTCGCCAGCAGCCCGCTGCACTCGCGTATCGACTGGCTAATTGGCCCGGCCTCGCTGGTCACTGCGCTGGATATGAAAGGCTTCTCACTGACGGCCATCGTGCTGGAAGAGAGCATCGAAAAAGCACTGCTCACCGAAGTGGAAACCAGCAACTGGCCGACGCCGGTCCCACCGCGTGAAATCAGCTGCGTAGCGTCATCTCAGCGTAGCGCCCGCGTGGAATTCCAGCCTTCGGCAAACGCCCTGGTGGCCGGGATTGTGGAGCTGGTCACCGCAACCCTTTCCGATCTGGAGACTCATCTGAATGCGCTGGACGCCAAAGTCGGCGATGGCGATACAGGTTCGACCTTTGCCGCCGGCGCGCGTGAAATTGCCAGCCTGCTGCATCGCCAGCAGCTGCCGCTGGATAACCTTGCCACGCTGTTCGCGCTGATTGGCGAACGTCTGACCGTGGTGATGGGCGGTTCCAGCGGTGTGCTGATGTCAATCTTCTTTACCGCCGCCGGGCAGAAACTGGAACAGGGCGCTAACGTTGTCGAAGCGCTAAATACGGGGCTGGCGCAGATGAAGTTCTACGGCGGCGCAGACGAAGGCGATCGCACGATGATTGATGCGCTGCAACCGGCCCTGACTTCGCTGCTCACACAGCCGAAAAATCTGCAGGCCGCATTCGACGCCGCGCAAGCGGGAGCCGAACGAACCTGTTTGTCGAGCAAAGCCAATGCGGGTCGCGCATCGTATCTGAGCAGCGAAAGCCTACTCGGAAATATGGACCCCGGCGCGCACGCCGTAGCGATGGTGTTTAAAGCGCTGGCGGAGAGTGAGCTGGGCTAAGATGTAACAAGGAGCGCTTCTCAGGTATTTACTGCCTGATGGCGCTTCGCTTATCAGGCAGAACGTTAACGATACACGCGGATCCCGCCCTCTACGCCGCGACTAAACAGCACCTGCCAAAGTTCAATATCTCTGGCGCGGAAAGCCCCGGCGCAGGCGCATAAATAGTAGTTAAACATTCTTCTGAAGGTGGCGGAATAACGTGATGACAGCTCCGGCCATGCTTGATTAAAGCGCTCGTGCCACGCCATCAGCGTTTTATCGTAATCGCTGCCAAAGTTATGCCAGTCTTCCATCACAAACCGTGATTCGCTGGCTTCGGCAATATGGGAGATCGCCGGTAAGCAGCCGTTCGGGAAAATGTATTTATTGATCCACGGATCGACGCTCATCCCTTTTTTATTGCTACCAATGGTATGTAGCAGGAACAGTCCGTCCGGTTTTAAACAGCGGTCGGCGATGCTGAAATAAGTGTCGTAGTTTTTTGGCCCGACGTGTTCAAACATCCCCACGGAGACAATGCGATCGTAGTGTTTATCGAGGTCGCGATAATCCTGCAGCAGAATGTTAACGTCCAGTCCTTCACAGCGCTGCTGCGCCATTTTTTGCTGCTCTTTGGAAATGGTGACGCCTTCCACCGCCACGCCATAATGACGCGCCGCATATTCCGCCAGTCCACCCCAGCCACAACCAATATCGAGTAAACGCATACCCGGTTTAAGTTGTAGCTTCTCACAGATCATTTTTAATTTAGCATTTTGCGCATCGTCTAATGTGGTCGCATCTTTCCAGTAAGCGCAGGAATATTGCATATGCGGATCAAGCATCAGCGCAAAGAGATCGTTACCAATATCATAATGTTCTTTGCCGACAATCCACGCGCGGCTCCGCGACTGCAAATTAAACAGGCGTGCGCTGGCAATACGTAAAATATCTTTCAGGTTACCCGGCATCTGCTGATCAAGTTTTGCTTTCAGGATTTTGCAGAACAGAATATCGAGCCGCTCGCAGTCCCACCAGCCTTCCATATAGCTTTCGCCAAGCCCTAACGAGCCTTGTTGCAGTACCCGTTTAAAGAAACCGGCATGATGAAGTTGAATGTCCCAGGCGCGGGAGCCATTAATCCTGATATCCGCTTGCGAAAGCAGCTCTTTTCCCATTCGGGTCCAGTTATCATTTGTTTCATTGACGATGACAGCATCTGAACAAAGCGAGTTCATGGTATTTACCAAAGGTGGGCTAAAAATTCTTACGCAAGATTATTATGGAAAACAGAGTGTATGTATTATGATCCGCGGACAAGATCTATCGAGCAGCGGACACACCATCGGGAGCATTGACGATTTATTTATGGAAACTCTCGTGCAAAAACAGTGGAACTCCTTCCCGGATAACTCCATGACGGAACTGCCGCAGGATGTTTACTTTCGCTCTTATGTCCTGGAAGCCAATCATCATGTTCCACAGCATTCACACTCTTTTATGCAGTTTCATTTCGCCCGCAAAGGCAGTATGCGTATTGATGTTGCCGGCAAGTGCTGGATAATCCCGGCGCATTATGGCATCTGGATCCCGAATAATACGGAGCATGCGGTTTGGGCATTGGATGATGTGCATTTAGAGAATCTGGATATTAAACCGAGCTTTCTTGAAGAGAGCATCAATGAATGTAAAGTGGTGGCTATCAGTGATTTCGCCAGAGAGTTTATTCATTACGCCACGAATTTAATTTCGGGCCATTATGATAGCCAGTCAAAAGAAGGCAAGCTGGTTAGCGTCCTGGTCGACATTATTCTGCAGCTTCCGGAAGTCGCTTTTGTATTACCCTGGCCGCAGGATCGCGAATTAACCAAGGTTTGCCGAACAATACAAGAATCCCCGGCGCTGGAGCATTCGGTTGAATACTGGGCGCAGCATCTGGGTATGTCTGCCCGTACCTTTTCACGCCATTTCAAAAAAGAAACCGGATTGCCTTTCAGCGTCTGGAAGCAAAAAATGCGTATTCTGGAATCCGTATTAATGCTGAAGAAAAATAAAAGCGTGACCGCCGTGGCGCTCGACGTAGGGTATTCAAGCACCGCGGCATTTAGCTACGCATTCCGCCAGGCGTTTGGCGTTCCGCCATCTAATTACTGATTAACGACGCTGATGCCAGTAAGCCGCTGCGCGAACAAGTTGCTGATCGAACGCCTCGCTTTCAAAGCGAGCACTCAGGTTTTTGACCACCTTACCTTCGCCGGTAATCCAGATGTAGTAATCATCTGCAGGTACGCTTAGCTGCGATAAGTGTTCATTCACCGCCTGCTCGTCATGGCCGATAAACCACTGAATAGTAAATCCGTCGAGATGGGCAAAATAGTCCTGGTACGCGGCATCCTGCACGCTTACCAGCGCCGTGACGTTCGGACGTACCGCTAAACGGCTGAGCGACTCCAGGCGTCGGCGCAGCGCAGGCATTCCCGATTCATCACACACGTAAACCTGATACGCATAGTCTTCTGGCACCACCAAAGAACCACGCGGTCCGCCTACCGTCAGCTTGTCACCCTCGCGGGCATTCATCGCCCACGTACTTGCCACGCCACCGTCATGAATATAGAAATCCAGTGCCAGCTCATGGCGCGCTTCGTCATACAACGGCGTGTAATCACGGGATATCGGACGCACGCCGTCAGCCCAGACAATACCTTCATCGGTGACAACCGGCGGCACAAAGTGGCTGCCCGGTTCAGGGAAAAAGACCTTGGTATGGTCGTCAAAGCCGTGTGAGCTAAAACCATCCAGAGCGTCACCGCCCAGTACAATGCGCTGAAAGCCCGCGCTAATACGTTCGACGCGCAGGACGGTAAGTTCCCGAAAACGCAGTTCATTGCGAACGCGCTGCGGGTAGCGTGAGGTGTTTTTTGTCATTTTTTCGCCTTCGGAAGATAATACGATATATCTAATTTAATTTTTAAATGATAATGATTGCTAATCAGAAAGATTGCAAGCACTTTTTTGATATAGTCGCCTTCTGATTAACCGGCTAACGCAACCCCTTTAAAACAGATAAAAATCACTAACTTAAACAAAAAACATTTTATTGGCTTGCACCAAAACAATATTTAGATATAAATTAGATATATCTAAAATACATCAGGAGACGATGATGCAAAACCATCATGAAGGTTGCTGCAAGCATACAGAGCACCAACACGAAGGCTGCTGCAAGGGTGAAGGACGTCACCACGAAGGCCGCCACAACGAACACCATGCAGGTTGCTGCAAAGGTGAAGAACATCGCCATGAAGGCTGCAACAAAGAACATCACCACGAACAGGGTTGTGGACACCGCCACGGTCGCGGCGGCGGTCGTCGCCAGCGCTTCTTCGGTCACGGAGAATTACGCCTGGTCATTCTGGATATCCTGACCCGCGACGCCAGCCACGGCTATGAGCTGATTAAAGCGATTGAAACCCTGACTCAGGGCAACTATACCCCGAGCCCGGGCGTCGTCTATCCGACGCTGGATTTCTTGCAGGATCAAGAGCTGATCACCATCAGCGACGAGGAAGGCGGGCGTAAACAGATAGCGATCACAACCCAGGGCCAGCAGTGGCTGGATGAAAACCGTGAGCATCTGGAACATATCCACGAACGTATTAAAGCCCGCTGCGTGGGTTTTGAATTACGCAAGAATCCGCAGATGAAACGCGCGCTGGAGAACTTCAAAGCCGTGCTGGACCTACGGGTCAATCATGGTGATACCAGCGATGCGCAGATCAAAAAAATCATCGGTATTATCGATCGCGCTGCGCTGGATATTACTCAACTGGATTAATCTACAGAGCAGGCGGAACGCGTTCACCCTGCGTTCCGCCTTTATCGTTAATATTAATGCAGCACCGTGACTGCATCTTCCAGACGACCAGCGCGATGTTTCACCATCGCGGAAATCTGGGCACTCTCTTCAACCAGCTCGGCGTTTTTCTGCGTAATGTTGCTTAATTCATTCACTGCGCGAGTCAGGCTCGAAAGACCATCTGACTGTTCCAGCGTTGAGTGACTGATTTGGGCGATCAACTGCGTCACGTTTTGCACCTGCGCCACAATATCATCCATCGTGCGCCCTGCGGCGTGAACCTGGTCAGATCCGGACTGCACCTTATCGGCGCTGGCATCAATCAGCTTGCGGATATCATTGGCTGCACTGGCGCTGCGGCTGGCAAGATGACGCACCTCTCCCGCCACCACGGCGAACCCTTTCCCCTGCTCACCCGCCCGTGCGGCTTCAACAGCGGCGTTCAGGGCCAGAATATTAGTCTGGAAAGCGATATCGTTAATCAGCGTGGTAATGGTGCCGATCCGCTGGGTGCTGTTGGCGATATCGTCCATAGTTTTGATGACGGTATCCATCGCCTCGCCGCCGTGCGTCGCCGCGCTGCTGGCTGCAATGGAGAGCTTGTCGGCCGCGGCGGCGGTCTCTGAGTTTTGCTTCACCGATGCCGCCATCTGATTCATAGTGGTCACCGTTTCCTGCACGTTCTCTACGGTCTGCTGCGTATGCTTGTTTAAATCATCGCTGCCTTTCGCCAGCGTTTCGCTGTCGCTGCGCACACAGCTCACCTGACTGGAGACATCATGGATGAGCCAACGGCACATTAGCCCCAGTTGCCCGACCGCTCGCAGCATCAGGCCCAGTTCATCACTGCGGTTAAGATGCGACACGCTGTTTCGTTCACCGGTCGCCACTTTTAGCGCCTGACGAGCGACATTCTCAATAGGACGCACAATCTGCCATTCGAAAATAGCCGTTCCCAGCATCATCACCAGCGCGCTTATCAGCAGTAACGGCCATTCGCCGCCCATTTGCTGCAATGCGGCCGCCAGTACGATAAACATAATTGCCATTACGCTGCGCACTCGCCAGCGAATCGGCAGCGCCGGGAGTTTACCCAGCCAGCCTTTGCGTACCACCAGTCCTTTATGGATACGTCGGTTGCAACGCCCTTCATTCAGCGCTTTATATAAAGGCTCTACCGCCGCAATCTCCTCGTCCGTGGCCCGGGTACGAATCGACATATATCCGGTGACACGACCTTCCCGTACCATCGGCACCGCATTGGCCCTTACCCAGTAGTGATCGCCATTCTTACGCCGGTTTTTCACAATCCCGCTCCATGGCTCGCCCTGTTTCAGGGTGTACCACATATCCGCAAACGCCGCTTTTGGCATATCCGGATGACGAACCAGATTGTGCGGCTTATCGAGCAATTCATTCAGTTGATAGCCACTGACCTGGACAAAGGTATCGTTCGCGTGGGTGATATAGCTTTGTAAATCGGTGGTCGACATGAGGGTGATATCATCATCCAGCGGTGTATTTTGCTGACTAACGTAGGGATGAGAAGACATGATTGCGTCCTGTGCAGGTTATCTGGTTGTTAACTCTTTCGGCTTATGTTATTTCGGCGATAATTTTTTTATCTTTAGTTGTTAAATTTGATTTAGATCGCAATTTGCGATTAAACCTCAAAATCTGTACGCATTCTAATCCATTGATTTAAAATACTTTCATTCAGTAACTATTCAACTACACGTCTACCAACGCACCGTCACAGTGCAAATATTGCTCACTTTTAGAGCAGAAAAGTGCTTTTCCGATCTGTTTTCACGGCCTTAACCTGGGCAAAATGCCAGCAAATGTTAAACATTAGAATTAAATGTTGCGTGAATGAGATGTTTCCTGGTGTTTATCCCGATTTTTGCTAAGCGCGCCGGAATGGCGCAATCACTGCAATACTTAAATCAGTATCATGTGATACGCGAGCTCCGGGAGCATATTTTGAACAGGTTACCTTCCAGCGCATCGGCCCTGGCCTGCAGCGCACACGCACTGAATCTCATCGAAAAGCGCACGCTTGATCATGAGGAAATGAAATCATTAAACCGAGAGGTGATTGAATACTTCAAGGAGCATGTCAATCCGGGGTTCTTAGAGTATCGAAAATCTGTAACTGCAGGCGGGGATTACGGAGCCGTAGAGTGGCAAGCGGGAAGCCTGAATACGCTTGTCGACACCCAGGGGCAGGAGTTCGTCGATTGCCTGGGTGGATTTGGAATTTTCAACGTGGGGCACCGTAATCCAGTCGTGGTTTCCGCCGTACAGAATCAACTCGCGAAACAACCTCTGCACAGCCAGGAGTTACTTGACCCTCTGCGGGCCATGCTGGCAAAAACCCTCGCCGCGCTGGCGCCAGGTAAACTGAAATACAGTTTTTTCTGTAACAGCGGGACCGAGTCGGTTGAAGCCGCTCTGAAGCTGGCGAAAGCGTATCAATCGCCGCGCGGTAAATTTACGTTCATTGCCACCAGTGGCGCATTCCACGGCAAATCACTGGGAGCACTGTCCGCCACGGCTAAATCAACCTTCCGCAAACCCTTTATGCCGCTGCTGCCGGGTTTCCGCCATGTGCCGTTTGGCGATATTAACGCGATGCGCACCATGCTCAGCGAGTGTAAAAAGACCGGTGACGACGTCGCAGCCGTGATCCTCGAACCTATCCAGGGTGAAGGGGGCGTGATCCTGCCACCGCAAGGGTATTTGCCCGCCGTGCGTAAACTTTGCGATGAGTTTGGCGCGCTGATGATCCTTGATGAAGTGCAGACCGGCATGGGTCGTACCGGCAAAATGTTCGCCTGCGAGCACGAAAACGTGCAGCCCGACATTATGTGTCTGGCCAAAGCGCTGGGCGGCGGCGTGATGCCAATTGGCGCAACCATTGCCACCGAAGAGGTGTTTTCCGTCCTGTTCGACAATCCCTTCTTGCATACCACCACGTTTGGCGGCAACCCGCTCGCTTGTGCGGCTGCGTTAGCCACCATTAACGTCCTGCTGGAGCAAAATTTACCGGCTCAGGCGGAGCAGAAAGGCGATATGTTGCTGGATGGTTTCCGCCAGCTTGCGCGGGAGTACCCAGACCTGGTGCATGATGTACGCGGTAAAGGCATGCTGATGGCAATTGAGTTTGTCGATAATGAAATCGGCTACAACTTTGCCAGTGAGATGTTCCGCCAGCGGGTACTGGTTGCCGGCACGCTAAACAATGCAAAGACGATCCGTATCGAACCGCCGTTAACGTTAACGATCGAGCAATGCGATCTGGTATTGCGATCGACGCGCAAAGCCCTGGCAGCATTACGGGTGAGCGTTGAGCAGGTGTAATACAGGTCGGATGGCGCTGCGCATCTCAGGCTTACGGGATCAAATGTAGGTCGGCTAAAAGCGTAGCCGCCATCCGGCAATTAGCACAACTTAAACAATCCGCACACCCGCAGGCATAAGGCGTTCTGGCGTCAGCAGCACGCTTTCGCTGCCATCGTCCGTCTCAGCGCACAGCAACATGCATTCTGACGTTTCCCCGCGCATTTTGGCCTTTTGCAGATTACACAGCACCACCACCGTTTTCCCCATCAGCTCCTCTTCGCTGTAATAAGGCACCAGGCTGGTCACGGTTTGCAGCGTACGCTCTCCCACATCCACCTGCACGATATACAACTTATCAGCATTGTCATGGCGCTTTACCTGTGCGATTTTTCCAACACGTATTTCCATTCGGGCAAAATCAGCAAATGCGACGGTATCCATTGTGTTCTCCTTTGGTAAAATTTTACTAAATACTAGCAAAATATTTTCTTGGCATGGTTCTCAAAAGCGGGAAAATGACGTAGTCATCACACTCTGAAAGCCCAGTTTTACCCCAGGCATGTCAATTAAACGTACTTTTTTTACTGAAAACAGATGAATAGATAAGCACTTCATTTACAATGCGCAGGTAACTCAGGGAAAAGGCAAACATGGCAACACTTAAAGACATCGCAATCGAAGCTGGCGTGTCCCTGGCGACAGTGTCCCGGGTTTTAAACGATGACCCCACGCTGAATGTAAAAGAAGAGACCAAGCATCGCATTCTGGAGATCGCGGAAAAACTGGAGTACAAAACCAGCAGTGCTCGTAAAAACCAGACCAGCGCGCTCGGCCCCCAGCATATTCTGGCGCTCTACAGCTACCAGCAGGATTTGGAAATCAACGATCCTTACTATCTCGCGATCCGTCACGGAATAGAAACCCAGTGTGAGAAGCTGGGGATCGAACTGACCAACTGCTATGAGCACAGTGGGCTGCCGGAGAGCAAAAACATTACCGGCATTCTTATTGTCGGCAAGCCTTCTCCGGTTTTGCGTAATGCGGCAACAGCGCTTACTGACAACATCTGCTTTATCGATTTCCATGAACCCGGCAGCGAATATGACGCCGTCGATATCGATCTGGCCCGCATCAGTAAAGAGAGCATCGACTACTTCATCGCCCAGGGCGTCACTCGCATTGGCTTCATCGGCGGTGAAGACGAACCCGGCAAGGCAGATATCCGTGAAGCCGCGTTTGTCGAATACGGTCGTCTGCAGCAGGTCGTTTCTGAACAGGACATCTATCGCGGCGGTTTCTCCAGTTCATCAGGGTATGAACTGGCCAAAAAAATGCTGGCGAAAGCCGACTATCCCGGTGCCCTGTTTGTGGCTTCAGACTCGATTGCTATTGGCGTTCTGCGCGCCATTCACGAGCGTGGCCTGAACATTCCGCAGGACATTTCGCTGATTAGCGTTAATGATATCCCGACAGCGCGCTTCACCTTTCCTCCGCTTTCCACCGTTCGCATCCATTCAGAAATGATGGGCAGTCAGGGCGTCAACCTGCTGTTTGAGAAAGCCCGCGACGGGCGTGCGCTTCCTCTGCTGGTTTTTGTTCCCAGCAAGCTGAAACTGCGCGGCACCACCCGCTAAAATCCCCAGTAAACACGCCCGGTTTCTTCAGATGCCGGGCGCGCATTGTCATGCATTATTTTCTGCGCCCCCATTATTTTCGTGATCCAGTTAAAGTAAATCACCTCATTCGCTATATTTTAGTAAAACTTTTACTAAAATCACCATCAATTACACTTACTCACCATTACAATGAATGGTTCCGATTTTTCTCCACCGGGAGGCCTTATGAATCGCTGGGAAAACATTCAGCTCACCCACGAAAATCGACTGGCGCCACGCGCATATTTTTTCTCTTATGACTCCGTTGCGCAGGCTCGCTCGTTTGCCCGCGAAACCAGCAGCCTCTTTCAGTTGCTAAGCGGTCAGTGGAATTTTCAGTACTTTGAGCATCCGCTGCAGGTACCGGAAATCTTTACGTCGCAGTTGATGAATGACTGGGGCAGCATCACCGTCCCAGGCATGTGGCAGATGGAAGGACACGGCAAACTGCAGTATACCGACGAAGGTTTTCCTTTCCCGATTGATGTCCCCTACGTTCCGACCAATAACCCCACCGGAGCCTACCAGCGCATTTTCTCCCTCAGCGAAGGCTGGCAGGGCAAACAAACGCTGATTAAATTTGATGGCGTAGAAACCTACTTCGAAGTTTACGTGAATGGTCAGTACGTCGGTTTCAGCAAAGGCAGCCGCCTGACGGCTGAATTTGATATCAGCGCGGTGGTGAAGACCGGTGACAACCTGCTGTGCGTTCGCGTAATGCAATGGGCTGATTCCACTTACGTTGAAGACCAGGACATGTGGTGGTCGGCGGGAATTTTCCGCGACGTCTATCTGGTAGGCAAAGAGGCGACCCATATTCAGGATTTTACCGTTCGCACCGAGTTCGATGATGACTATCGCGACGCCATCCTCACCTGCGACATTGCGCTGGAAAACCTGGCTTCCACGCCAGCGATGGCGTCGCTCGAATACACCTTGTTTGACGGTGAGCAGGCGCTGCATAGCGGCGTGATTAACAATCTGGCAGTGGATCAACACACCCTCACCGCTTTTAATTTCAAGGTTAGCGCGCCGCAGCAGTGGTCAGCGGAATCGCCGTATCTTTATCATCTGGTGATGACGCTGAAAGATGCCAACGGCAATCTCCTTGAGGTCGTGCCACAGCGGGTCGGATTCCGCGATATCAAAGTTCGCGACGGTCTGTTTTACATCAATAACCGCTACGTGATGCTGCATGGCGTTAACCGTCACGATAACGATCATCTTAAAGGCCGCGCGGTTGGCATGGATCGCGTTGAAAAAGATCTGCTGTTAATGAAGCAGCACAACATCAACTCCGTGCGTACCGCCCATTACCCGAACGATCCGCGCTTCTATGAATTGTGCGATATCTACGGTCTGTTCGTGATGGCTGAAACCGACGTTGAATCTCACGGCTTCGCCAATATCGGCGATATCAGCCGGATAACCGACGATCCGCTGTGGGAAAACGTCTACGTTGAGCGCATCGTGCGCCACATCCATGCACAAAAAAACCACCCGTCGATCGTCATCTGGTCGCTCGGCAACGAATCCGGATACGGCTGTAACATCCGCGCCATGTATCACGCCGCGAAAGCGCTGGATGACACGCGTCTGATCCATTACGAAGAAGATCGTGACGCCGAAGTGGTGGATATCATCTCCACCATGTACACCCGTGTGCCGCTGATGAATGAGTTTGGCGAATATCCACATCCTAAGCCGCGCATCATCTGCGAATATGCTCACGCCATGGGCAACGGTCCCGGCGGGCTGACGGAATATCAGAACGTCTTTTATCAGCATGACTGCATTCAGGGACACTATGTCTGGGAGTGGTGCGATCACGGGATTCAGGCCAAAGATGACGACGGCAACGTCTGGTACAAATATGGCGGCGACTACGGCGACTATCCGAACAACTACAACTTCTGCCTTGATGGCCTGATTTATTCCGATCAAACCCCGGGGCCGGGTCTGCAGGAGTACAAGCAGGTGATTGCGCCAGTAAAAGTACGCGCACAGGATCTGGCTCGCGGCGAGCTACGGGTAGAAAACAAACTGTGGTTTACCACGCTTGACGACTACACCTTGCATATTGAGGTTCGCGCCGAAGGAGATACGCTTTCTGCTCAGCAGATAAAACTGCGCGACGTCCCTCCTAATAGCGATACCCTGGTGCAATGCACACTGCCGGAACTGGATGCGCGCGAAGCGTTCCTCAACGTCATCGTGACGAAAGATTCCCGTACGGCATACAGCGAAGCCGGGCACCACATCGCGACTTATCAGTTCCCGCTGAAGGCCAGAACGGCGGCTGCCGTACCGTTTAGCCTGAAAAACGCTACCCCTCTGACGCTGGAAGACAGCCCCCAGAGCTGCACCATACGCGGTTATAACTTCCTTCTGACCTTCTCAAAACTGAACGGTAAGCCCATTAGCTGGACCGTTAACGGTGAGGAGCTGATTACCCGCGAGCCGAAGATTAATTTCTTCAAACCAACCATTGATAACCACAAACAAGAGTTCGAAGGCCTTTGGCAACCAAATCATTTACAGATTATGCAGGAGCATCTGCGCGATTTTGCCATTGAGCAAACCGATGACGCGCTGTTGATAACCAGCCAGACGATTATCGCCCCGCCGGTATTTGATTTCGGTATGCGCTGTACCTACCGCTGGCGGATTGCCGCAGATGGTCAGTTGAACGTGGAGCTTTCCGGCCAGCCTTACGGCGAGTACCGGGACATTATTCCGTGCATCGGCTTCACGATGGGCATCAACGGCGATTTGGGGCAGGTGGCGTATTACGGACGTGGTCCCGGTGAAAACTATGCCGATAGCCAGCAGGCCAACATCATCGATATCTGGCGCAGCAGCGTGGATGAGATGTTCGAAAACTATCCGTTCCCGCAAAACAACGGCAATCGTCAGGACGTGCGCTGGGCAACGCTAACCAACCGCCACGGCAACGGTCTGCTGGTGGTTCCGCAGCGCCCTGTCAACCTGAGCGCCTGGCGCTATACGCCAGAAAATATCTTTGCCGCACAGCACTGTAATGCGCTGCAGCGCAGCGATGACATCACCCTGAATCTGGACCACCAGGTGCTGGGCTTAGGCTCCAACTCCTGGGGAAGCGAGGTGCTTGATTCCTGGCGCGTCTGGTTCCGTTCGTTCACCTACGGCTTCACGTTGTTGCCGGTTTCCGGTAGCGAATCTAGCGCTCAAACCGCCGCCAGCCGCGTCTTTGGTACCGGGTTCTTTTCCACGAATTTGCACAGCGAGAATACAAAATGAGGATCATCGACAACTTAGCGCAGTTCCAACAAATTTACGCATCCGGGAAGAAGTGGCAGCGCTGCGTCGAAGCGATTGAAAATATTGACAATATTCAACCAGGTGTCGCCCACTCTATCGGTGATTCCCTGAGCTATCGCGTGGAGACAGACTCCGCGACCGATGCACTGTTTACCGGTTATCGTCGTTATTTTGAGATCCATTACTACCTGCAAGGACAGCAAAAAATAGAGTATGCCGCCAAAGAGGATCTCCAGGTGGTTGAATATTATCGCGATGAAACCGATCGCGAATATCTGAAAGGCTGTGGAAAAACCGTAGAAGTGCGCGAAGGACAAATGGTTATTTGTGACAACCATGAAGCCTATCGTTTTATTTGTAATAACGCAGTGAAGAAAGTCGTACTCAAAGTCACCATCGAAGATGGTTATTTTCATAATAAATAAAAACACAGGCGGCGCCGACGTTGCGCCGCCAGTACCCTATAATAATCAGGAATCGGAGATGTGCTATGTCTGATACCAAACGTAATACCATCGGCAAGTTCGGCTTACTTTCACTCACCTTTGCCGCGGTTTATAGTTTTAATAACGTTATCAACAATAATATTGAGCTGGGTCTGGCATCCGCACCGATGTTTTTCCTCGCGACGATCTTCTACTTTATTCCGTTCTGCTTAATCATCGCTGAATTTGTTTCGCTGAATAAAAACTCCGAAGCCGGTGTCTATGCATGGGTGAAAAGTTCGCTGGGCGGACGTTGGGCATTTATTACCGCCTACACCTATTGGTTCGTTAACCTGTTCTTTTTTACCTCGCTGTTACCCCGTGTTATCGCCTACGCCTCATATGCTTTTTTAGGCTACGAATACATTCTGACACCGTTCGCAACCACGGTGTTAAGTATGGTGCTGTTTGCCTTCTCCACCTGGGTTTCGACCAACGGCGCAAAAATGTTAGGACCGATTACTTCGGTCACCTCCACATTGATGCTGCTGCTGACCCTGTCCTACATCCTACTGGCGGGTACTGCGCTGGTTGGCGGCGTACAGCCTGCTGACCCTATCACCGTAGACGCAATGATCCCGAATTTTAACTGGGCCTTCCTCGGTATCACCACCTGGATCTTTATGGCGGCAGGCGGTGCGGAGTCGGTGGCAGTGTACGTCAACGACGTCAAGGGCGGGTCCAAATCGTTCGTGAAGGTCATTATCATTGCCGGGATTTTTATCGGCGTGCTCTATTCCATCTCCTCGGTACTGATCAACGTCTTCGTGAGCAGCAAAGAGCTGAAATTTACCGGTGGTTCGGTACAGGTATTCCACGGCCTGGCGGCATACTTTGGCCTGCCGGAACTGATCGTTAACCGCTTTGTCGGCCTGGTCTCCTTTACCGCGATGTTCGGCTCTCTGCTGATGTGGACCGCAACGCCGGTGAAAATTTTCTTCTCTGAAATTCCGGCGGGTATTTTCGGTAAAAAAACCGTCGAACTGAATGAAAATGGCGTTCCGGCCCGCGCAGCCTGGATTCAGTTCCTGATTGTTATCCCGCTGATGATTATCCCAACGCTCGGCTCCAATACCGTGCAGGATTTAATGAACACCATCATCAACATGACCGCCGCCGCATCGATGCTGCCGCCGCTGTTTATTATGCTGGCTTACCTGAATCTGCGCGCAAAACTGGACCACTTACCGCGCGACTTCCGTATGGGCTCGCAAAAAACCGGCATTATTGTGGTATCGATGCTGATTGTCCTCTTCACCATCGGGTTTATTGCCTCGACCTTCCCGACCGGTGGTAACATCATGACCATTATTTTCTATAACGTCGGGGGGATTGTTATTTTCCTCGGTTTTGCCTGGTGGAAATACAGTAAATACATCAAAGGGCTAACCAAAGAAGAAAAAGCTATTGAGGCGGCCCCCGCGTCAGATATTAATTAAAATATTAATAACGATAAGCGCAATCTGTTTTCTTGCGCACCTGAAATACAATGTGACATTAAATATACAGACTTGCAGGGCATTTATTGCCCTGCTCTTCTGTTGTGTATTTTCATTATTTGCAGCAAAGATTCGTCCACCAGCGGCCACAACGTGTGAATCGACGTCCCCTGCCAGAAACGGGTTTAGCAACCCAGGACGCTCTGCGGCATTTATTTAACCCCCAGATGCCGCCACAGTTTGTCCAGCGGCATTGTCGCCAGCGCCACACACTCATCGGCGGCGCCGTACCAGACGTGCAGCGTCTCATCGCGGATCAGCGCCCCACAGGTGAACACCACGTTGCCGAAGAAGCCTTCGCGCTCGTAGGGCGCATCTGGCTCCAGCAACGGTACCGGGGATTTCGCCAGAATGCGGGTCGGCTCGTTGAGATCCAGCAGCAGCGCGCCAAGGCAGTAGCGCTGATCGGCATCCACACCGTGGTAGATCTCCAGCCAGCCGCGATCGGTTTTTAATACCGGCGCGCCGCCGCCTGATTTACGGCAGTCCCAGGCATCGCCGGACCGTCCCAGCAGGTGGCGATGGTTGCCCCAGTGCAACATATCCGGCGACTCGCAGATCCAGATTTCCGGATGACCGAAGTGGCACGGGGCCGGACGGGTCAGGGCGTGATATTTACCGGCGATCTTTTCCGGGAAAAAGCAGACGTCGCGGTTGTCCGGACAGAGGATCAACCCTTTTTTCTCCACCGTGACAAAGTCTTTGGTCACCGCCAGCGCGGTAGAAATCCCCAGCGACGACACCGCCGAGTAGTTGATGTACGCGGTATCATCGATGCGGGTGATCCGCGCATCTTCGCAGCCAAACTCTTCATATTGCGTATCGGCGATAATAAACGGCTGGCTGTCAATCCGGAAGTTCACCCCGTCGCGACTGCGCGCCAGACGCAGATGCGACATGGAGGTCAGCCACACCCGCGCCGGATCGCTTTTCAGCACGATCACCCGCGGATCGCTGACATCATAGCGTTCATCGCGACGATCGAAACTCGCGGTGGCCTGTACCCAGCCCGCATCGGTTTTTTCCAACAGCGGTACGACACGCTGCTGCGGGTCGGAATTGATCACGCTTTCCGCCACTCGCAGCAGCAAAACGATCTCCCCGTCACACTCCGTTACGCCAGCATTGAAAACACAATCGACCTTCCTGCCGGGCAGTGAAGGCGTCACGTCCGCCGGGGTAATCAACGGGTTTTTACTGTGCCTGTCCATGTACTCTCCTTTTGATCAAACATTGATTCTTGCCAATCCATTGCGCGTCCTCCCCGTACAGCACTTCAGCCTCAATCTCCTGCCACGGATTGCGAACGGGCGCACCAAAGTTGATGGCGACCCAGACCTGCTCCGCCGCCGTCGAACGGGTAAACCAGACGCATTCGTCAGTGAGGTTAAGCGAGTCCTGCTGTCCCTGATGCAGCGCCGCAACGCAGCGGCGCAGGGCGATCAGCAGCCGGTACTGATGCCAGAACGATGTCTCATCCTGTTGCTGGCGCTCCGCGTTAATCAGGGCGATATCGCCGCCGACGGGCATCCACGGCGCGACGGTGGAAAATCCGCCAAAGGGGGCGTCGCGCCAGGGCAGCGGCGCGCGCGAACCATCCCGCGAATGTTCAATAGCCAGCGCCAGCGCCTGCTGTGGGCTGCTGCCTGCGGCAAGGGCGGTGCGGTAATGGGTTTTTCCCTGTATATCAAAAAGCTGCTCTGCCGTTTGTGGACGGTAGTCGGTCACCCCCAGCTCTTCTCCCTGGAAGATAAACGGCACGCCGCTCACCGTTAGCTGGAGCGCCAACACCGCCAGCGCCCGCCCGGTATCGCGCTCGTTTTCGCCAAAGCGGCTGATCATCCGCGACATATCATGGCTGGAGAAAAACAGCGTCGGTAAACCCGACTGCGCAGCCAGCGTAGTTTTTAACTGGCTGAAAAGACGGGAAACATCAAAGGTTTTCTGGCTGCCGATATTAAAATTAAACACCACGTCCATCAGTTGCGGACTTTGATAGCGGCTGAGCACGTCAGGGTCTTCGCTGCCGATTTCGCCAATCAGGAAATAGTCCCCCTGCGCCCGAACATGGGCACACAGCCGTTGCAGCGTCTCCGGGAGTCGCGGCTGATTGATGTCAAATTCATGGCGCTGCTCGCCGTTCTCTTCCGGGTTATCAGGCCCAATGCCGTCGGTAGTAAGAAAGTTGATGACGTCAAAGCGAAAACCGTCCACCCCCTGCGTAACCCAGAAATCCACTACCCGGTAAATTTCCTGTTCCACCGCGGGGTTGGCCCAGTTGAGATCCACCTGGCCGGGCGCGAATTTATGGTAATAAAACTCGCCGGTGTCTGGCTCAGCGGTCCACGCGCTGCCGGAAAAGAAAGAACGCCAGTTATTCGGCTGGCGGCGAAAAAGGAAATAATCACGATAGCGGCTGTCCGGATTATTCCACGCATCGCAAAACCAGGGATGTTCTGAGGAGACGTGATTGACCACCAGATCGATAATCACCCGAATGCCTCTGGCATGGCAGCCGTCAACCACCCGGCGGAAATCGTCCAGAGTGCCGAAACGGGCGTCAACGGCGCAGTAATCGCTGATATCGTAGCCGTTATCCACCAGCGGAGAGGGATAAAACGGCGTGATCCACACCGCGCCGATGCCCAGTGCCTGCAAATAATCCAGCCGGGAAATCAGGCCCGGAAAATCGCCCAGCCCGTCGTTATTGCCGTCGCAAAACGAAGGCAGATAAATTTGATAGCAGGTACACGCCTGCCACCACGGTTGCTTTTTCACCGTCACGTTCCTTATTTCAGTGATAACGACATGCCTTCGAGGAAGTATTTTCTGAACAGAATAAACAGGACAACGATTGGCAGCATCTGCACCACCGACCCCGCCAGCACCGGTCCCAGGTAGATGCCGTAGGATTTGCTGAAGGTGGCGAGCAGCACCGAAAACGGCATTTTGTCCACTTCGCGCATCACGATCAGCGGCCAGAGGAAGTTGTCCCATGAGCTGGAAAAGGTGAACAGTGCGACAATCGCCAGAATGGATTTATTCAGCGGCATCATCACATGCCGCAGGATCCCCCACAGGCTGGCGTGATCGAGCCTTGCGGCGTACAGGTAATCATTCGGCGTGCCTTTAAAGCTCTGCGAAACCATGAAAATGCCCCAGGCGCTCATCGCATACGGCAGGATCATCGCCCCGTAGCTGTTGATCAGCCCCAGTTCACGCATCAGGACAAACTGTGGAATGATGAACATAAAGACCGGGAAAACCATCTGCACAATCAACAGGTTGCGAAACGCATTTTTGCCGCGAAACTCGGTTTTCGCGACGGCATATCCCACCAGCATTGAGGTCAGCGTGACGCAGACGGTAATGGTGAGCGACACGAACAGCGAGTTAACCAGGGTGCGCAAAAAAGGTTTGTCCGCCCGGTTGCTGTTATCGAACAGAAAAGCGTAATTCTCCAGCGTCAGATGACCGGAAAACAGCCCGGTCGTGTAGATTTGCGCCGTCGGTTTCAACGAGGAGATCACCATCCAGATAAAAGGATAAAGCCAGGTGAGCGCCAGCAAAAACATCACGGCGTGAATGAGCAGCGTTAAAGGAGTCAGTTTCTTCATTCACACAATCTCGATATGTTTTTCGAATACTTTGCGGAAGACCCAGATGGCGAGGAAACTGCATGCCGCAACGATAATCGACATGGTCGCCGCCCAGGTTGGCTTCATTTTCTGGAACGCCACTTCATACATCACCACCATCGGACTGGTGGTGCTGTTGAGCGGTCCGCCGCCGGTGATAAGATACGGCTCGGTAAAGATGCTGAACGCCACGGTAATCGCCAGCACCATCACCATCACGATTTGCGCGTTCATCATCGGCAGGGTAATCGCCCAACTTTGCTTAAACTTCCCGGTTTTATCCAACTGCGCCGCGCTGTAAATATCCGCGGGGATCGCCACCATCCCGGAATAGAGAATCAGCCCGTAATAACCGACAAATTTCCAGGTAACAATTAACGCAATGGATAACATGGCGCAGTCAGGGTTGGTAAACCAGGGCACAGAGATGCCGAAACTGGCCTGTAAAAATTGATTGACCGGCCCGTATTCGCTGAACAGTTTTGCAAAGACAATGGAATAGGCCACCCCCGAAGAGATATTCGCCAGTAAAAAGCTCAGGGCAATAAAACTTTTCCCGTACTTAATTTTTCGTAATCCCGCGGCAAACAGCAGCGAGGCAAGAAAGACAATCGGGATATACCACATTAAAAAACGGCACACGTTCCACATCGATTGCCAGAATAACGCGTCATGAAACACACCAATGATATTCTGTAATCCGCTAAACGTCGGCGTGCCAATAAATTGCCAGTTCGTCACGCTAAGCACGACCAGCCAGCACAGCGGATAAAACCAGAACAGCAACGAATAACCGATCCACGTGGAGGCCAACAGGCCTCCGGTGCGGGATTCATATCCAGCCATTTTTTCCCCTTATTTCGCCAGCAATGTGTTAATTTCCTGCGCGGATTTATCGAGGGTGGCTGCCGGATCGGCGTGGTTGAAAATGACCTGCTCCAGCATCTGCGTCATGCTGCGCTGAATCTCCGTGGTTTGCGTAGTGGCCGCTGGCGGCAGCGCGACGTCCACGTAAGATGCGATCGCCTTCTCCAGCGGGTTTTTCTCAAAGTAATTCACAAACAGCGGATTACTCATTAAATCACTGCGTGCTGGCGGCATACCGGTCAACTCCAGCCAGCTCCGGTCGTGCTCGGCGTTGTTAAAGACCCACTGAATAAACGCCCACGCCTGCGCTTTGCGCTTGCTGGAACTGAAGATCACCACCCCTTTGCTGTCGCCGAACGTATACGGGTGCGCGTCGCCTTTCTCGGTGAGCATCGGCCCAATTTGCAGCGTTTTGAGGATCTCCGGATACTGCTTGTGATAGCGAGCGATATCCCACGGACCGCGCGCGGACGCCAGCACCTGTCCAGTCGCTAACGGATCGTCGGCGGCGGTGAAGTCGTAGCTGCTCCACTTGCTGTTAAAGACTTTCCCCATAAAGGTCAGTACCGCCTGTCCGGCAGGATCGGCAAACGTCGCCTGATGACCTGCGAGGTAAGGTTTACCGCCGTTTTGTGCATAATAAAGCGGAATAAAATCGAACCAGCGTTCCCACCAGTTTTTCCCGGCGGTCATCTGGATAACATAGCCGTTATTATCCGCCGCCCGGCGCTCTGCCAGCTGATAAAGCTCATCATAACGGGTCGGAACATGGTCAAAACCATACTGCTTGAGTAAATCGCCCCGCCACCACCAGACGATAGGATTAATATAGATTGGCAGAACGTGTTGCTCGCCGTTTAATTGCCAGGCAGGAATAATTTTGCCCATCTGTCGGTTATTAACGAGTTCATTAAAACCACTCATTTTAGACAGGTCTTCAAGCTGACCAATTTCCACCAACTGGCTGGCAAAACCGATAAAGATATTACTGGAAATATCGGGTTCCGTGCCGGAAGCCAGCGCGTTCATTATTGCCTCTTCAGAACTGCTGGCGGCAGGAATGGGCGTAAATTCGACCGGGGTATGCGCCGGGTCTTTATTCCATTCTTTAACCATAGTATTCCAGAAGGCTTCTTCATTTTCGTTTGGTGCCACCCACATTTTAATTGGCGTTTTTGCTGTCTCTGCGGATTTTTTATCATCCGGACCGCAGCCAGAAATACAAAATGCGAATAGTACACAGGCTGTTAATTTAGCTAATTTTACAACTCTCACGATAACTCTCCATTTACTTTCAATAAGTATTGATTTACCGCTACCCTGCTATTGAATGGAGCGTAAATTAACACCCCCTTTTTATGTTTAACGTTAAACAAATCACAAAACGATTTTTGTTTAACGTTAAACTTTGCATCAACGTTCAACGCAATGGACGATAGAAATAAATAATTCACGCCAATATATAAACCCAGCAAATATATTAAACATGAAAATAAACGTTAATGATAATAAAGATAAGAAACGTATTACGATAAAATCATTGGCCAAAATTATGGGTATTTCCCATACCACGGTGTCGAACGCATGGAATAATCCGGAAAAATTATCTCCGGAGCTGCGCCAGCGAATTTTGCAATATGCCAGCGAGCTTGGCTTTCAGGGACCGGACAAGCTGGCGCGCGCGCTGCGTACCGGTAAATCTGACACCATCGGCGTGATATTCAACGACTCTATGAGTTACGTGTTTATCGATCCCCACGACATTGCGCTGATGCGGGGGATCGCCGTCCAGTGTGAAGAACAAAACGTCAATCTGGTCTTGATCCCTTTGCGTAAGCGGCAACAGACGCCGCTCAACACCCTGGTTGATGGCTATATTCTCAACGCCACGCATAACAATGCGGCCATGATCCAGCACGCGCTGGCTCACGGACGTCCGGTGGTCACGCTCGATTTTCAGTTTCCCGACCACAGCAGCGTCTCCATCGATAACGCCTGCGCCATGCGCGATATTGCCCACTATCTGGCCGATAAAGGTCATCGACATTTCGGCATCATCGCCTTTCCGTCACAGCCCTCGGCGCAGGGAATGTGCGATCTGACCGCCCCCGTCACCGGCGACAACCTGCTGATGCTCTCCCGCGTGAATGCCTGCCGGGAGGTTTTCCAGCAGCGCGGCTTCGCCCTTGATACGAGCTGGCTGTATCAAACCCGACACGATGAAGAACACGGCGAACAGGCGGCCAAAGCGTTACTGGAAACCCATCCGGAGATCACTGCGCTTATCTGCCTTTCCGATCGCTTCGCCGTCGGCGCGATCCACTACTGCCAACGGCAGCAGCTGGCGGTTCCGCAGCGGGTTGCCGTTACCGGTTTCGATAATCTCGCCGTTGAGGTGGCGGGAATACGCCTGACCACCATCGCGCAAGACGCGGAAAAGAAAGGGGAAATGGCCGTCAAATTGCTGCTCACCAGAGGACCGGTGACCCACTATGAATTGCCTTACCAGCTCATCATTCGGGAGTCAGCCTGACTCATTAATTACAGAAGAGTAGATTATGGATGAACTAACCTGTTTTAAAGCCTACGACATTCGCGGTGAGGTTGGCGTCAACCTGACGCCGGATATCGCCTTTCGCATCGGTCGCGCTTACGCCGCCTGGCGCCATCCGCGCCGGGTAGTGATCGGCGCCGACATTCGCCTTAGCTCGGAATCGTTAAAATCCGCCGTGACCGACGGGCTGATTTCCAGCGGCGTGGATGTTATCGACATTGGTCTGTCAGGCACCGAAGAGATCTATTTCGCCACCCGGGAACTGCGTGCCGACGGCGGCATTCAGATTACCGCCAGCCATAACCCGGCGCAGTACAATGGGATGAAGCTGGTGCGTGAAGAGGCGCGTCCGATCAGTAACGACAACGGCCTGCTGGAGATAAAAGCGCTGGCGGAGCGCAATGACTTTGCTCCGATCGTCCATCGTGGCAGCCTCATCCCTTATGATAATCGCCCCGCCTGGATTGCCTGCCTGCTGCGCTTCCTTCAGCATCCGCCGACTCGCCCGCTACGTATTGTGACCAACGCCGGACATGGCACCGTCGGGCCTGCGCTTGACGCGATCGCCGACGGACTGGCCCGTGCGGGCGTTCAGATTGAGTTTATTCGCCTGCACCATCAGCCGGACGGTCATTTCCCGGCGGGCGTGCCGAATCCGATGCTGACGGAAAACCGCCTCATCACCCAGCAGGCGGTTATCGAGAATCAGGCTGATTTCGGCATCGCCTGGGACGGCGATTTCGATCGCTGCTTCTTCTTTGATGAGTGTGGCCGCTTTATTGAGAGCTACTACCTGGTTGGCCTGTTCGCCGAGCACTTCCTGCAACGCTCCGCAGGCAGTCACATCATTCTCGACCCGCGCCTGACGTGGAATACGCTGGACGTTGTAACTCGCTGCGGCGGAATCCCGGTCATCAGCAAAACCGGGCACGCCTTTATCAAAGCGCGGATGCGCGAAGAGGACGCGGTCTACGGCGGAGAAATGAGCGGCCACCACTACTTCCGCGATTTTGGCTATTGCGACAGCGGGATGATCCCACTGGTATTGCTGCTGCAAATTATCGGCAGCGACAGCCGTCCGCTGTCGGCGTATATCGAACACGCCCAGGTGCGCTTTCCGGTTTCCGGCGAAATCAATCTGACGGTGGCCGATCCGCAATCGGTCATGCAATCCATCGCCGCTCACTATCAGCAAGCCGGCGGCCTGCGTGACGATTGCGACGGGTTGAGCATCAACTTCGTTGACTGGCGCTTCAACTTACGCGCCTCCAACACCGAGCCGCTGCTGCGCCTGAACGTAGAAACCCGCGCGGATACGGCACTGCTGGCGCGCAAAACCGATGAACTTTTAACGCTGATTGCAGCCTGGGATTCTGACAAGGAGAGGTTATGACCGCGCTAAGCCTGAGTAATATTCATAAAGCCTGGGGCAAGAACACCATCATTGAAAATCTGTCGCTGGAGATCGCCTCCGGGGAGTTCATTGTGCTGGTTGGCCCTTCCGGATGCGGGAAATCCACGCTGCTGAGGATCATCGCCGGACTGGAAATCCCCGACGGCGGTAAACTGGTGATGGGGGGAAAAGAGGTTACCAAACTTGCGGCGGGCAAACGCAACCTGTCGATGGTGTTTCAGTCCTACGCCCTCTACCCGCATATGACCGTCAGGGAAAATCTGTCATTCGGTTTACGTAATATCAACACGCCCGCCGCCGAGATTGATAAGCGGGTCGCTCACGCCGCCAGCATGCTGAAGCTGGAAGAGATGCTGGACAGGCTGCCGCAGAATCTGTCCGGCGGGCAGCGCCAACGTGTGGCGATCGGGCGTTCTATTGTCCAGCAACCGGAACTGTTTCTGTTTGATGAACCGCTGTCTAACCTGGATGCCGCGTTGCGGGTCGGGATGCGCCAGGAGATCCAGCACCTGCATAACACCCTGAAAAACACCATGATTTATGTAACGCACGATCAGGTGGAGGCGATGACGCTGGCCGATCGCATCGTGGTGCTTTACAAGGGAAAAATTGAGCAGGTGGGCACGCCGCTGGAGCTGTATAACACCCCGGCAAACCTGTTTGTCGCTGAGTTTATCGGCACGCCGAAAATCAATGTTCTGCCAGCGGTATGGCGTGAAGGCGCTCTGCATATCGCCGATAACCTCGTCTTCCGCCTCACCCGTCAGCCCACAGGCGTTAGCGACGGGGACAAACTGTTTGTCGCCATCCGCCCGGAGCATATGCAGTACCAGCAGACCGGGGATTTCACATTGCAAGGGCGTACCCGGCTGTGTGAATTACAGGGCGACTCCACGCTGGTGTGGTTGGATTTAGCCGGCCACCCCGTGTGCCTGAAGTCTTTTCAACAGCTTAGCTTCATGCCGGATACACCACTTACGCTCACCGTACAAGAGTCGCACCTGCACCTCTTTGACGGTCTGGGTAAACGACTGGCGTTCTGACCCACTTGCCCTTGCGTCCGCAGGGGCATTTTTTGAATCCCATCACAATCACGGCATTCCCCTTTTCCCTTTTACGCGGCGACGGCTAAATTATTAACTCATCCGACCACATAACAATAATTTTACATACTGGACACCTTTATGAGCTATCCGTCGCTGTTCGCCCCGCTCGATTTAGGCTTCACCACGCTTAAAAACCGCGTGCTGATGGGTTCAATGCATACCGGGCTGGAGGAGTATCCCGACGGTGCAGAACGGCTGGCCGCGTTCTACGCCGAACGCGCCCGTCACGGCGTAGCGTTAATTGTGAGCGGAGGTATTGCGCCTGCGCTTTCCGGCGTGGGGATGGAAGGCGGCGCGATGCTGAACGACACCAGCCAGCTTGCACATCATCGCGTCATTACCGACGCGGTGCATGACGAAGGCGGCAAAATCGCCCTGCAAATCCTGCATACCGGGCGTTACAGCTACCAGCCGCATCTGGTGGCACCTTCTGCCATTCAGGCGCCAATCAACCGCTTTACGCCGCATGAGCTGACGCACGATGAGGTACTGCAGTTGATTGAAGATTTTGCCCACTGCGCTCAACTGGCGCGGGAAGCGGGCTATGATGGCGTCGAAGTGATGGGCTCGGAAGGCTATCTCATCAACGAATTCCTGACTCTGCGCACCAATCAGCGCAATGACGAGTGGGGTGGCGAGTATGCCAACCGCATGCGTTTTGCCGTGGAAGTGGTGCGCGCGGTACGCCAGCGTGCCGGTAATGACTTTATTATTATCTTCCGCCTGTCGATGCTCGATCTGGTGGAAAACGGCGGAACCTTCGACGAAACCGTCCAACTGGCGCAGGCGATAGAAGCCGCAGGGGCGACCATTATTAACACCGGTATAGGCTGGCATGAGGCGCGTATTCCCACTATTGCCACCCCGGTGCCGCGCGGTGCGTTTAGTTGGGTGACACGTAAGCTGAAAGGGCATGTGACGATCCCACTGGTCACCACCAACCGCATTAACGATCCTCAAGTCGCCGATGACATTCTGGCCCGTGGCGATGCCGATATGGTGTCGATGGCCCGTCCGTTCCTCGCCGATGCCGAACTGCTGTCAAAAGCGCAAACCGGGCGAGCGGATGAGATCAATACCTGTATCGGCTGTAACCAGGCCTGCCTGGATCAGATCTTCATCGGCAAAGTCACCTCTTGCCTGGTGAATCCGCGCGCCTGCCATGAGACCAAAATGCCGATCGTTGCCGCCACTGTGCCGAAAAATCTGGCGGTTGTCGGAGCAGGTCCTGCAGGCCTCGCCTTCGCCATTAATGCCGCCGCACGCGGTCATCACGTGACATTGTTTGACGCGCATAGCGAGATTGGCGGGCAGTTTAATATCGCTAAGCAGATCCCCGGCAAAGAAGAATTTTATGAAACCCTGCGCTACTACCGCCGGATGATCGATGTGACTGGCGTGTCGCTGAAGCTGAATCACTTTGTCAGCGCACGCGATCTGTACCCCTTCGATGAAGTGATCCTCGCCAGCGGGATCGAGCCACGTATGCCACCGATCGAGGGGATCGCGCATCCTAAAGTGCTGAGCTATCTCGACGTCCTGCGCGATAAAATGCCGGTGGGCAAACGCGTGGCGATCGTTGGCTGCGGCGGGATCGGTTTTGATACCGCCATGTATTTGAGCCAGCCCGGTGAGCCCACCAGCCAAAACATTGCGGAATTCTGCGTGGAATGGGGGATCGACACCAGCCTGCAACAGCCTGGCGGCTTACGCCTGGAAGGCCCGCACTTATCCCGCAGCCCGCGCCAGATAGTGATGTTGCAGCGCAAAGCCAGCAAACCGGGACAAGGTTTAGGGAAAACGAC
Organism: Citrobacter sp. Cb041; assembly: GCF_030336655.1. NCBI lineage: Bacteria > Pseudomonadati > Pseudomonadota > Gammaproteobacteria > Enterobacterales > Enterobacteriaceae > Citrobacter > Citrobacter sp. Cb041. The sequence continues at coordinate 465,889 of NZ_JAOWDD010000040.1, forward strand.
GGGCTGGATCCATCGCGCCACCCTGCTCTCACGCGGCGTGAAAATGATCCCGGCAGTTAGCTATCAGAAAATTGATGATGATGGGTTACACGTCGTGTTGAACGGCGAACCGTTGATCTTTAACGTGGATAACGTGGTGATTTGCGCCGGACAAGAGCCGCGCCGTGAACTGGTTGATCCACTCCACGCGGCAGGTAAAACGGTACATCTGATCGGCGGCTGCGATGTGGCGATGGAGCTGGATGCCCGGCGCGCTATTGCCCAAGGGACGACGCTGGCGCTGGAAATTTAACAGTATGTATTTCGTAGGCCGGATAAGGCGGTCACGCCGCCATCCGGCACACACGATTAGCGGCGGCGACCGGTTTTGACCGCTTTTAGCACCACGAATTTATTATTGGTGGCGATGGTCACGCAGTTGCCGAAAATCTTCTTCAGCTTGTGGAAGTAGTCAAGGTGACGGTTAGCCACAATGTACAGCTCACCGTTGATTTTCAGGCAGCGGCGAGCGTGGTGGAACATCTCCCAGGCAATGTTATCCGTCAGCGCGTGCTTCTGGTGGAACGGTGGGTTACACAGCACGGCGTTAAAGCGGAACGGTTCGACGCCCGACAGCGCGTTGTTGATCATAAACTCACAGCGATCCAGCGCTTCAGGCATGTTACTTTCCACGTTCAAGCGGCTTGAAGCCACCGCCATCGGCGATTCATCAACAAATACCACGCTGGCTTCCGGGTTCTTCGCCAGCAGCGTCATACCGATGACACCGTTACCACAGCCGAGGTCAACAATCTCCCCTTCGAGGTTTTCCGGCAGATGCTCGATAAAAAAGCGCGCGCCGATATCCAGTCCGGTACGGGAGAAGACGTTGGCGTGGTTATGGATAGTCCATTCGGTACCTTCCAGCTTCCAGCTTAGCACTTGCGAGGCAGCGGCCAGCTCAGGTTTGCTGAACGTACAGTTGATTAAACGGGCTTTTTTCCACGCCAGCGTGGTGGTGGTTGGACCCAACACTTTTTCAAACAGCTCCAGCGTCGAGGTATGCACATCACGCGCTTTTGCCCCGGCGATGATACGCGTTTGCGGCGTCACCACTTCACGCAGCGCGCGCAGTTGCTGCTCCAGCAGCGCCATGGTTTTTGGCAGCTTAATCAGCACCACGCCCGGCGCCTGCGGATATTCAGCGGTGCTGTCGAGGAATTTGACGCTCGACTCGGCAATATCGTTATGACGCAGGTTCTCGCGTGTGGCAAGCTCGCTGAGATAGGAGTCGCCAATGCTGTACGGCGAATGTTGCGCCAGCGCACAGCCCAGCGCGCCAAAGGTATCATTCAGGATTAGCACCGGGCCGCTAATCTCGGTATCGTCCAGCTGTTGCAGCAGATATTCATCTGCCGCTTCCCACGCCAGCAGCGGGTTAACGTCATCCGTTTCCGGGAAACGTTTAAGTGACAGCGAACGGAAACCGTTGTCTATGTGGCTCATCGGCCCTCCTGAATGGTAAAATTTCGGCGTATCCCTGAAAAGGGTGCGTGAGTATACACTTTTTATGATTGGCATGGGCAAAGATGAACCAACTAACTTATCTCCAGGGCTACCCGGAACATTTGCTTTCTCAGGTGAGAACGCTGATTGCTGAACAGCGTCTGGGCGCAGTGCTGGAGAAGCGCTATCCGGGGACGCATGATTTCGCGACCGACAAAGCGCTCTGGCAATATGCTCAGGATCTGAAAAATCAGTTCCTGCGTAATGCCCCGCCGCTGAATAAAGTCATGTATGACAGCAAGATACACGTTCTGAAGAATGCGCTGGGGCTGCATACCGCCGTATCTCGCGTGCAGGGCGGTAAGCTAAAAGCCAAAGCGGAGATCCGCGTTGCCACCGTGTTTCGCAATGCCCCTGAACCTTTTTTACGCATGATCGTCGTTCATGAACTGGCGCATCTGAAAGAAAAAGAGCACGACAAAGCGTTTTACCAGCTGTGCTGTCATATGGAGCCTCAGTATCATCAACTGGAGTTCGATACCCGCCTGTGGTTAACGCAACAATCGTTAAAGCAAACTGCGTAGTCGCGCACTGGCTTTGTCTTCAGAGCATGCTAAATTGACGAAAGGATCCCTTTTCGCAGCCTGAAGGCCATTATGATACGTTTCGCAGTAATTGGCACAAACTGGATCACCCGCCAGTTTGTCGATGCCGCCCATGAAACCGGCAAATATAAGTTAACCGCGGTCTATTCCCGTAGCCTCGAGCAGGCGCAGATCTTCGCCAATGATTACCCCGTCGAGCATCTGTTTACCTCACTGGAAGCGATGGCGCAAAGCGAGGCGATCGACGCCGTCTACATCGCCAGTCCAAACTCCCTGCACTTCCCGCAGACTGAGCTGTTTTTGCGGCACAAAAAGCATGTTATTTGCGAAAAGCCGCTGGCCTCAAACCAGGCGCAAGCCGAAGCCGCTATCGCCTGCGCGCGCGAAAATCAGGTCGTGCTGTTTGAAGCGTTTAAGACCGCCAGCTTGCCTAACTTCCTGCTGTTGCAGCAATCTCTACCCAAAGTCGGAAGAATCAGGAAAGCGTTTATTAATTACTGCCAGTACTCCTCGCGTTACCAGCGCTATCTGGACGGTGAAAATCCGAACACGTTTAATCCGGCGTTCTCAAATGGCTCGATTATGGATATCGGTTTTTACTGCCTGGCCTCAGCGGTTGCGCTGTGGGGTGAGCCGCAAAGCGTTCAGGCCAGCGCCAGTCTGCTGGAAAGCGGCGTAGATGCCCACGGCGTGGTGGTGATGAATTACGGTGATTTCAGCGTCACACTCCAGCACTCAAAAGTAAGCGACTCGGTGTTAGCCAGTGAAATTCAGGGTGAGCAGGGATCGCTGGTGATCGAGCATATCTCCGAGTGTCAGAAAGTGTGCTTCGTTCCTCGCGGGGGGAAAACCCAGGATCTGACGACGCCTCAGCACATCAATACTATGCTGTATGAGGCAGAGGCTTTTGCTCATTTGGTTGAATCCGGCGAAGTGGATCACCCCGCACTGGCCGTCAGCCGTATCACCGCCAAACTGCAAACAGAGATTCGCCGCCAGACCGGCGTGATTTTCCCGGCAGACGAAGCGGTAATATCGCTGACTGCGTAAAAGTATGTAAAACGAATGTTGCAGGCCATTGACTGAATGCATGGCCTGTAATATTTTGTAACCCGCAAAGGGGAGTAACTTCGTTGTCGGTTGATCGTCATTACGATGTGTGAAAAACCACATCCGGTCGCCGGGCGATAACAAAGGAATACGCCATCGTATTCCTTTGTTGTTGTAAGTGAGACCTTGCCGAATGGCAAGGTCTATGCATAAAAAGCAGCGGCTAACGTCATTCGGCGTTGGCCGTTTTTTTTATGCATGGGGAAATACAATGAATACTGTCGGCACACCGTTGTTATGGGGTGGCTTCGCTGTCGTGGTGGTAATTATGCTGGCCATCGACCTGCTGTTGCAGGGTCGTCGTGGCGCGCATACGATGTCGATGAAGCAGGCTGCGGCCTGGTCAATCGTTTGGGTAACGCTGTCGTTACTGTTTAACGCCGTCTTCTGGTGGTACCTGGCACAAACCCAGGGCCGCGCCGTTGCCGACCCACAGGCGCTGGCGTTCCTTACCGGCTATTTGATCGAAAAATCGCTGGCAGTAGATAACGTCTTTGTCTGGTTGATGCTGTTCAGCTACTTCTCCGTACCGCCTGCGTTGCAGCGTCGGGTACTGGTGTATGGCGTGCTGGGAGCCATTGTTCTGCGTACGATCATGATCTTCGCTGGCAGTTGGCTTATCACCCAGTTTGAGTGGCTGTTGTACGTGTTTGGTGCATTCCTGCTGTTTACCGGCGTAAAAATGGCGCTGGCGAAAGAAGATGCTTCCGGTATTGGCGACAGGCCGTTAGTACGCTGGCTGCGCGGTCATTTGCGCATGACCGATACCATCGAAGATGAAAAATTCTTCGTGCGTAAAAACGGCCTGCTGTTTGTTACGCCGCTGATGCTGGTGTTGATTCTGGTTGAGCTGAGCGACGTCATTTTTGCCGTCGACAGTATTCCGGCTATCTTTGCCGTCACTACCGACCCGTTCATCGTGTTGACCTCAAACCTGTTTGCTATTTTGGGTCTGCGCGCAATGTACTTTCTGCTGGCGGGCGTGGCAGAGCGCTTCTCCATGCTGAAGTACGGTTTGTCGGTCATTCTGGTGTTTATCGGTATTAAGATGCTGATCGTCGATTTCTACCATATCCCGATCGCTATCTCGTTAGGCGTGGTATTTGGCATTCTGTTTGTGACGCTGATTGTGAACGCCTGGGTCAACCACCAGCACGATAAAAAGCAACAAATACAGTAAGTTTCATCTGCTAGCTGAAAAGCCCGACAGCACACTGCGTGCGTCGGGCTTTTTGTTTATCATGTCAAAATAATGTTAACTCAAAGTTATAAAATATGATCTCAACGCGAAATCCAGGATATTTCGCTTCCAGAACCCTGTTCTTTCCTTATACTCAGCCATGCAAACATTTGCCTCATCCTGAAAGATGCGTCTACAGAACGCACAAAGGCAGGGCAACAACACAATGAAAGGATTACTACATGACTACGCAACGTTCATCGGGGCTATTCTCGCGCCTGGCGCAAGGGAGCCTGGTTAAACAAATTTTGATCGGTTTGGTTCTGGGGATTTTACTGGCACTGGTGTCAAAACCTGCGGCAGAAGCCGTTGGTTTACTGGGTACTCTGTTCGTCGGCGCGTTAAAAGCCGTCGCACCAATTCTGGTTCTGATGCTGGTAATGGCTTCTATCGCCAACCACCAGCACGGGCAAAAAACCAATATCCGCCCAATCCTGTTCCTCTACCTGCTCGGAACATTTTCCGCAGCGTTAGCGGCCGTTGTCTTCAGCTTCGCCTTCCCATCAACGCTGCATCTTTCCAGCAGCGCCAGCGATATCGTACCGCCGTCCGGCATTATCGAAGTGATGCGTGGCCTGCTAATGAGCATGGTTTCTAACCCAATTGATGCACTGCTTAACGCCAACTACATCGGCATCCTGGTTTGGGCCGTCGGTCTGGGCTTTGCGCTGCGTCACGGTAATGAAACGACCAAAAATCTGGTCAACGATATGTCCAACGCTGTTACCTTTATGGTGAAGCTTGTGATTCGTTTCGCGCCGATCGGTATCTTCGGCCTGGTCTCCTCCACGCTGGCAACCACCGGTTTCGCCACGCTTTGGGGCTACGCGCAGCTGCTGACCGTGCTGGTAGGCTGTATGCTGCTGGTAGCGTTGGTGGTCAACCCGCTGCTGGTATTCTGGAAAATTCGCCGCAACCCATATCCGTTAGTGCTGGCCTGTCTGCGTGAAAGCGGCGTGTACGCCTTCTTTACCCGTAGCTCCGCGGCAAACATTCCGGTGAATATGGCGCTGTGTGAGAAGCTGAACCTGGATCGTGATACCTATTCGGTTTCTATCCCGCTGGGAGCCACCATCAACATGGCTGGCGCGGCGATCACCATTACCGTGTTGACGCTGGCGGCGGTAAATACGTTGGGTATTCCGGTCGATTTACCGACGGCGCTGTTACTGAGCGTGGTGGCTTCGCTGTGTGCCTGCGGCGCATCGGGCGTGGCGGGAGGTTCTCTGCTGCTGATCCCACTGGCATGTAATATGTTCGGTATCCCGAATGACATCGCCATGCAGGTCGTTGCCGTTGGCTTTATCATCGGCGTATTGCAGGATTCCTGTGAAACGGCGCTGAACTCTTCTACAGACGTCCTGTTTACCGCTGCGGCCTGCCAGGCTGAAGACGAACGTCTGGCAAATAACGCACTGCGCGGCTAATCTCTGCCCCTCCGTCACCGGACGGAGGGGTTCTCTTCTTGTACGCTTTTTTCAATTTTGAATGGATCAATTCCGCGTTTTTGCATCCGCCGGAAGCGAATAATGTTCAGGCCGTTCATCACCAGAAAACTACCTTCGATCATCGTCCCACCAATCGATCCCAACCAGAAATTATGGATAACCCAACAGGCGGTTGCGCACCACATTACGCAGCGCACGGTCAGCCCCTGGCAGCGAAACAGCGCCCAGGTGCTGGCCAGCGTGCCAATAATCGGCAACAGCTCCATCGCATGCTGTAATTTCGCCAGCCCGAGAACCAGGGTGAGGATAATAAAAACGGTCATTACCCACAGTTTGCGGGTATGCATCGAGACGAGTGTGCGGATGGTGTTTAGCTCTGCACTCATTCCCGCAGGCCAGGCGCCCATCAGAAAAAAATGCACGCCAATGGTGGCGCTGTAGACGGCAAGTTGCAGCCGGAAACGGCGCTCATCTCGATTGAAAAAGGTGGTAATGCCGATCAAAAAGGCGATGACACCTACGCCCTGGGCCAGCCAATACGCGGTCATGGAAGATCCTTGTGAGGAAACGCAAAAACAAACGGCGCTCCATATTATGAAACGCCGTTTTTAAAATCCACTCCATTTCGATTACCCAATAGATTTCGTGCTACCGCAAGGCGGTAAGTTCAGACATCCCCGGGAGCTTACTGGAGTAAGTGACCGCGGTGAATGGACGCAGCCAACGCGGCTGTCACGCGAAAGATGAAGGGTAATTACAATGTTACGCCGCTTTTAAAGATAGCCAGTTCCCGGAAATCGTTGCGCTCGTTGCAGGTTTGCTTGCCATTGGCGAACTCAACGATCGTATCGACAAACTCGCTCAGCAGCTGAGGCATCGCTTTACCGTGGATCAGCTGTCCGGCGTCAAAATCGATCCAGTGTTTTTTCTTGGCCGCCAGCTCGCTGTTGGTCGCAATTTTCACCGTCGGCACAAAACCGCCGTACGGCGTACCGCGGCCGGTGCTGAACAGCACCATATGACAGCCCGCGCCCGCGAGGGCACTGGTAGCAACCGCATCGTTACCCGGCGCGCTCAGTAAGTTCAGGCCGTGTGTCTTCAGGCGTTCGCCGTAGCGCAGTACATCCACCACCTGGCTGGAGCCCGCTTTTTGCGTGCAGCCCAGAGATTTATCTTCCAGCGTGGTGATCCCGCCCGCTTTGTTGCCCGGCGATGGATTCTCGTAAATCGGCTGGTCGTGAGCAATGAAGTACTGCTTAAAGTCATTGACCATGGTCACCAGCTTGCCGAAGGTTTCTTCGTCACGGCAGTGGTCCATCAGCAGCTGCTCGGCACCGAACATTTCCGGTACTTCAGTCAGCACGGTGGTGCCGCCGTTGGCAATCACGTAGTCGGAAAAACGCCCCAGCATCGGGTTGGCGGTAATACCAGACAGGCCGTCAGAGCCGCCGCATTCCAGACCAAACTTCAGCTCGCCCAGCTTACCCGGCTCACGCTTATCGTTACGCATCACGTTGTACAACTGATGGAGATGTTCAATCCCCGCTTCCACTTCGTCTTCCTGATGTTGGCAGACCATAAAGTGAACACGCTCAGGATCGTACTCGCCTAAGGTTTCGCGGAAGGCATCAACCTGGTTGTTTTCACAGCCCAGGCCGACCACCAGCACCGCACCCGCATTCGGGTGGCGCACCATATTTTGCAGCATGGTACGGGTGTTGATGTGGTCGTCACCCAGCTGTGAACAGCCGTAGGTGTGACTGAAAAGATGCACGCCGTCGATACCCTCGGCGTCGTTGGTCTCTTTCAGAAAGCGGGTCTGCATCTGACGCGCCATAGCGTTGACGCAGCCGACCGTCGGCAGGATCCACAGTTCGTTGCGCACGCCGACCTCGCCGTTGGCGCGACGGTAGATCTGTACGTCGCGATCGGCGGGTTGAACAAGCTCTGCCTGAAAATCAGGGTGGTAGCTATACGTGTCCAGGTCGCTCAGATTCGTGCGCGTGTTGTGAGCATGAATATGCTCACCCGCCGCCACGTCCACCAACGTATGACCGATTGGCAAACCGTATTTAATGACGTTTTCGCCTTGCGCAATATCGCATAAAGCGAATTTATGGCCACGAGAAACCGCTTGGCGCAGGATTACCGCTTGCCCATCAACGGTGACTTCGGTTCCTTCAGCCAAATCAGCGAGCGCTACCGCGACGTTATCCAGCGTATGGATCTTGATGTATTGCATACCTTCACCCAGGCCTTAGTTCAGTTCAATGGCGAAATAATCACGCGCATTGTTGAAGCAAATATTTCTGACCATTTCACCCAACAGCTGGATATCTGCCGGCGCTTCACCTGCAGCAACCCAACGGCCAATCATCTGGCACAGGATGCGACGGAAGTATTCATGGCGCGTGTATGACAGGAAGCTACGGCTATCGGTCAGCATGCCGACGAAACGGCTCAGCAGACCGAGCTGGGCCAGCTGCGTCATCTGACGTTCCATACCGTCTTTCTGATCGTTGAACCACCAGCCGGAACCGAACTGCATCTTGCCCGGCATACCTTCGCCCTGGAAGTTGCCGATCATGGTGCCCAGCACTTCGTTATCGCGCGGGTTCAGGCAGTAGAGAATGGTTTTCGGCAGCAGGTTCTGTTCGTTCTGCTTGCTCAGCAGTTTGGACAGCTCTTCGGCCATCGGGCGATCGTTGATGGAGTCGAAGCCGACATCCGCGCCCAACAGTTTGAACTGACGCAGGTTGTTATTACGCAGTGCGCCGATATGGTACTGCTGTACCCATTCACGACGCGCGTATTCCGCACCGAGGAACACCAGCACCGCGGTTTTAAACTGGGCAACTTCATGCTCGCTCAGCGTTTCACCCGCCAGGCGGCGTGCCAGAATGCTATCCAGTTCAGATTCGTTAGATTCAGCAAACAGCACCACGTCCAGCGCGTGGTCAGAGACTTTACAGCCGTGAGCCGCAAAGTGATCCAGACGTTTGGTCAGTGCAGCTTGCAGGTCGCTGAAGCGGCGGATATCCGTGTCAGACACCTCACCGAGCTTCGCCGTATAGTCGTTAAAGGTCGCCTGCTCAATGTTAAAGGCTTTATCCGGACGCCAGCTCGGCAGCACTTTCACATCAAAGCTTCCGTCTTTAGCAACGGCCGCGTGATGCTCCAGAGAGTCGATCGGGTCATCGGTAGTACCAACCATTTTCACATTCATCTGCTGCATGATGCCGCGCGCGGAGAATTTGTCCTGCGCCAGCAGTTCGTTGCACTGGTTCCAGATTTCGTCAGCCGTTGCCGGAGACAGCAGCTTACCTGTAATACCAAACGGGCGACGTAATTCGAGGTGGGTCCAATGGTACAGCGGGTTACCGATTGTGTGTGGAACCGTGGCGGCCCAGGCGTCAAACTTCTCGCGATCGGACGCATCGCCGGTACACAGGCGCTCAGCGACGCCGTTAGTACGCATCGCACGCCACTTGTAGTGGTCACCCTTCAGCCAGATGTCATACAGGTTATTAAAACGGTAGTTTTCCGCGATTTGTTGCGGTGGCAAATGGCAGTGGTAGTCGAAGATTGGCTGGTCTTTGGCGTAATCATGATACAGACGGCGGGCAAATTCGGTGTCCAACAGGAAATCTTCAGTCATAAACGGGGTCATTATCGTCTTCCTCTCAGCGAGTGCGTCAGATTGCTTATGTTTTGATGTTGACAAAGTTATCACACCAATTTCCATACACTGAAGATATTTTCGTGAGTTAGATCAACAAATGGCGACAAAAAAATTACTCTCAAAGAGGTAAACCACGCGCCAAGCCGCACCAGCACTGGCTTTGCTGAATCGAAATAATGACCACACGAAGATTCACACTTTTGTGATGGCACTCACCTTTTAAAGCTGTATGACAAGTTATCTTTTTGCCGTCGCGATACATAAGCCGACGGAATGCAAATTACCGATGTATCACCATCGGATTAACCGGTACGGAAACCGAATTAGCACAAATATTGACATGGCAGAGTTCGGGGAGTACCGGCTTTTTTTCGGTTACCCCCTCGTAAAAGAACATCCTCCTCCCTGAACTGGAAGATGACCGCTCGTTCGCGGACATAACAAAACGATGAGGTTTTACATGCGTAAAATTAAAGGGTTACGTTGGTACATGATCGCACTGGTGACGCTTGGCACCGTGCTGGGTTATCTGACACGTAACACTGTGGCGGCAGCTGCGCCAACTCTGATGGAAGAGTTACACATCTCCACCCAACAGTATTCCTATATCATCGCAGCGTATTCTGCTGCTTACACCGTAATGCAACCCGTTGCCGGCTATGTGCTCGATGTGCTCGGCACAAAAATTGGTTACGCGATGTTCGCCGTTCTGTGGGCCGTCTTCTGTGGCGCGACCGCACTGGCTGGTAGCTGGGGTGGACTGGCGCTGGCGCGAGGCGCAGTCGGTGCCGCTGAAGCTGCGATGATCCCTGCGGGCCTGAAAGCCAGTTCTGAATGGTTCCCGGCAAAAGAACGTTCAATCGCCGTGGGTTATTTTAACGTCGGTTCCTCTATCGGCGCGATGATTGCTCCGCCGCTGGTCGTCTGGGCTATCGTCATGCACAGCTGGCAGATGGCATTCATTATTTCCGGTGCCCTGAGCTTCATCTGGGCCATGTGCTGGTTGGTATTTTACAAACACCCACGCGATCAGAAAAAACTGTCTGATGAAGAACGTGATTACATTCTGAATGGTCAGGAATCACAGCATAAAAACAGCACCGCCAAGAAAATGTCTCTCGGTCAGATCCTGCGTAACCGCCAGTTCTGGGGCATCGCGCTGCCGCGTTTCCTGGCAGAGCCGGCCTGGGGTACCTTCAACGCCTGGATCCCGCTGTTCATGTTTAAAGTCTACGGCTTTAACCTGAAAGAGATTGCGATGTTTGCCTGGATGCCGATGCTGTTTGCTGACCTGGGTTGTATCGTAGGGGGTTACTTACCGCCGCTGTTCCAGCGCTGGTTCGGCGTTAACCTGATCGTTTCCCGTAAAATGGTCGTCACCATGGGCGCATTGCTGATGATTGGCCCAGGGATGATCGGTCTGTTCACCAGCCCGTACATTGCTATCGCCCTGCTGTGCGTCGGCGGCTTTGCTCACCAGGCGCTGTCCGGTGCGCTGATCACGCTCTCTTCTGACGTATTTGGTCGTAATGAAGTGGCAACCGCGAACGGTCTGACCGGTATGTCCGCATGGCTTGCAAGTACGCTGTTTGCGCTGGTCGTTGGCGCGCTGGCTGACACCATCGGCTTCAGCCCGCTGTTCGCCGTACTGGCGGTATTCGACCTGCTCGGCGCGTTAGTCATCTGGACAGTATTGCAGAACAAATCGGCCAGCGAGGTAGAGTCAGCTTCGCAAACTGGCGATCCCGCTGCGCAAAGTTAACCAGACACGATTTAACAAGGTTATGTAATGCTAAGCCGCCAGTCATCTGGCGGCTTTTTTATCGCCGCGAGTGGAGCCGTAATCGCAAAAGTGGTATAACAAATAGAGTCTGCCGTATCATGCCTGTAGCGCATATGGAAATCACCGAACCACGACGTTTGTACCAACAACTTGCCGCTGATCTGAAAGAACGCATTGAGCAGGGTGTCTACCTGGTGGGTGACAAACTCCCCGCCGAGCGCTTTATCGCCGATGAAAAAAATGTCAGCCGCACCGTGGTTCGTGAAGCGATTATCATGCTCGAGGTTGAGGGCTATGTTGAAGTGCGTAAAGGATCGGGGATCCACGTCATTTCAAACCAACCCAAACACTATGTCGCGCCAGATGAAAGTCTGGAATTCGCCAGCTACGGTCCGTTTGAGCTGCTCCAGGCTCGCCAGCTCATAGAAAGCAACATTGCTGAGTTTGCCGCCACCCAGGTGACCAAACAGGACATCATGAAACTGATGGAAATTCAGGAGAAGTCGCGTAACGAAAAAAGCTTTCGTGACTCCGAGTGGGATCTCCTGTTCCATGTGCAGGTCGCGCTGGCAACACAGAACTCTGCCCTGGCCGCGATTGTTGAAAAAATGTGGACTCAGCGTATTCACAACCCCTACTGGAAGAAGCTGCACGACCACATCGACCTGCGCACGATAGATAACTGGTGCGACGACCATGACCAGATCCTGCGGGCGCTGATTCGCAAAGATCCACACGCCGCCAAACTGGCGATGTGGCAGCATCTTGAGAACACAAAGCAGATGCTGTTTAACGAAACCAGCGATGATTTTGAATTCAACGCAGACCGTTATCTTTTTACCGATAATCCCGTCGTTCATCTCGATACGGCAGCTAACGGCGCAAAATAAACAATCTTAACGATGCAGGCGCGACAAAGCGCCTGTTTCTGACGCTTGGTAAGCATTAGGTATAAAGTGTCAGCCTGTGTAAATCCTCTCGCCTCCCTCCATTGCGATAAGCAAAATCACAGTGCAACACCCGTAATTTCTATAACGGACTACGTTGACCTTTGTTACAATTAGTTGTTATTTGAATTTTTGTGTTTGAGAGCTTGCTTACTTCACAACTTTACAGGGAATAGTTCAGGCCGTGAATTTGTGTCAGACCGCGATCCATGTAAAAAACACCAATAAAATTGCGGCGTTACAAACTCCAGAATACCGGCATGACGACAACCGATTCTCCAGGAATATTGAATGGAACTACTGACTCAATTACTGAATGCTTTATGGGCTCAGGATTTTGAAACGCTGGCCAATCCCTCCATGATTGGCATGCTCTATTTCGTACTGTTTACCATTTTGTTTCTGGAAAACGGACTGCTGCCAGCAGCCTTTTTACCTGGCGACAGTCTACTGGTACTGGTCGGCGTACTTATCGCTAAAGGCGCGATGGGTTTTCCGCAAACGGTACTGCTGCTCACCACCGCGGCCAGCCTGGGTTGCTGGCTCAGCTATATCCAGGGGAGATGGCTGGGAAATACCCGCACCGTTCAAAACTGGCTGTCTCATCTACCCGCGCACTACCATCAGCGCGCACATCATCTGTTCCATAAGCATGGCTTGTCTGCCCTGCTGGTCGGTCGCTTTATCGCGTTTGTCAGAACATTACTGCCGACCATCGCAGGATTGTCCGGTCTGAACAATGCGCGCTTTCAGTTCTTTAACTGGATGAGCGGACTGCTTTGGGTTCTGATTCTCACAACGCTTGGCTATCTGCTGGGCAAAACGCCAGTGTTTCTCAAATATGAAGATCAGCTGATGTCTTGTCTGATGCTGCTTCCCGTGGTGTTACTGGTGTTTGGTCTGGCAGGTTCACTGGTTGTGCTTTGGAAAAAGAAATACGGGAACCGAGGGTAAATTATGCTGAAATCATGCATAACACTCCGACGACTGGCCTGGACGACTACTTTTATGCTGTTTATCGGCGCGCTGCTCCTGACCTGGTCGGTCATCCGCCAGCAGGAGTCAACGCTTGCCATTCGTGCTGTAAACCAGGGAGCCACCATGCCTGATGGCTTCTCTATCTGGCATCACCTGGACGCCAACGGCATTCGCTTTAAAAGCATTACTCCGCAAAATGACGCGCTGCTGATCACCTTTGATTCCAGCGCGCAAAGCGCAGCCGCAAAGGTCGTGCTGGACCGAACGTTACCGCGCGGTTTCGTTATTGCTCAGCAGGATGATGATAATCAGGCGGTACAGTGGTTATCCCGCTTACGTGATACCCCGCACCGTTTTGGTTAATCTCCAGGAATCTGAATTAGATCACTCACTTTGGTGATTTCATCATTTAGCGCCTATGATTAATAAACTGGGTTTATGACCCATTGCTTTATTATTCTGGAGCATCGGCCAAAACCACAAGGTCGAATCACAATGGAAGGTTCAAGAATGAAATACCGCATCGCTTTAGCAATTAGTCTTTTCGCTCTCAGTGCCGGCAGTTACGCCTCCACCCTCTGTCAGGAAAAAGAACAGGATATTCAGCGGGAGATAAGCTATGCCGAAAAGCACAACAATCAAAACCGCATCAATGGTCTGAACAAAGCGCTGAGCGAAGTTCGGGCAAATTGTACTGACAGCAAACTGCGCGCCGACCATCAGAAAAAAATCGCCGAGCAGAAAAATGAGATAGCCGAGCGTCAACGTGATTTGGCCGAGGCGAAGCAAAAAGGCGATGCGGATAAGATAGCCAAGCGCGAACATAAGCTTGCTGAAGCTCAGCAAGAGCTGAAAGAACTCGAGACACGCGATTACTAAGTACGGTAACTAGTCACTCAACTGGAGAAAACTATGTCGAAAGATAATGCTACGGAAAACCTGCGCGCTGAGCTGAAATCTCTTGCGGATACGCTTGAAGAAGTACTTAGCTCCTCTGGCGATAAGTCGAAGGAAGAGATGAGTAAAATTCGCAGTAAAGCCGAACATGCGTTACGCGAGAGCCGCCATCGTCTGAGCGAAACCAGCGATGTGATTGCTAAACAGACCCGTGAGGCCGCGGCAAAAGCCGATAACTACGTACGCGAAAACCCATGGACAGGCGTCGGCATTGGCGCTGCAGTCGGTGTGGTACTTGGTGTACTGCTGTCGCGCCGTTAATAATGGCAGACTCTCAACACGCACAAGGTCCAGGCAAAGGCGTACTGGGTATTGGACAGCGGATCCTGACGATTCTCGTTGAGATCGTAGAGACGCGGCTGCGGCTGGCCGTCGTTGAGCTGGAAGAGGAAAAAGCCAATCTCATCCAGATCCTGCTGATGCTTGGGCTGACCATGCTGTTCGCGGCGTTTGGTCTGATGAGCCTGATGGTGCTTATCATCTGGGCCATAGACCCGCAGTATCGCCTGAACGCCATGATTGCCACCACCGTTGTGCTGTTGCTTTTAGCGCTTATCGGCGGGCTATGGACGCTGAGTAAAGCGCGTAAAACAACGCTGCTACGCCATACACGCAATGAACTCGCTAACGACAGGCAGGCCCTGGAGGATGATGCATAATGAGCAGTAAAGTCGAACGTCAACAACGTAAGGCGCAACTGCTTGGACAGATCCAGCAGCAAAGGCTGGATCTGTCTGCCACTCGCCGCGACTGGCTTGAAGCCACCGAAGTTTACGATCGTGGCTGGAAGACGCTGCTGAACCTGCGTGGCTGGGTGTTGGTCGGAAGCAGTATTATGGCGGTTCGCACCATCCGTAACCCGAATCTGCTGGTACGCTGGGCTAAACGCGGCTTTAGCGTGTGGAGCATCTGGCGTCTGGTTAAATCGACCATCAGACAACAGCAACTGCGCGGCTAATCACCTCTTCTCCCCCTAACCTCAAATTTTTTGAAAATTTCTGACAGTTTTCCTTGCTAACAATTGTCATTAGCCGCGTTTATGATTCTCTCCATCGACAGCAACGACGCACTCTGCGACGTCGTTGCACAAAAAAACACAATAAGCCGCCTGAGTGGTTTCCTGGAGAGTATGATGAAGAAATTAGAAGATGTTGGTGTACTGGTAGCGCGCATTCTGATGCCAATCCTGTTTATTACCGCAGGTTGGGGAAAAATCACCGGATATGCGGGTACCCAACAGTACATGGAAGCCATGGGCGTCCCAGGATTTATGTTACCGCTGGTTATCCTGCTTGAGTTTGGCGGCGGTCTGGCCATCCTGTTTGGTTTCCTGACCCGTACTACTGCGCTGTTCACCGCGGGCTTCACGCTGCTGACGGCGTTCCTCTTCCACAGCAACTTTGCGGAAGGTGTGAACTCTCTGATGTTTATGAAAAACCTGACCATCGCAGGCGGCTTCCTGCTGCTGGCTATCACCGGTCCGGGCGCATTCAGCATCGACCGTGTACTGAATAAAAAATGGTAAGCGAGCTATACTAAACGCATCAAAAAGCGAGGAGACATCTCCTCGCTTTTGCTATCTGAGGAGGCGAAAATCATGGGACAACTCATTGACGGCGTATGGCATGACACCTGGTATGACACCAAATCAACCGGGGGAAAATTTCAACGCTCTGCATCAGCTTTCCGTAACTGGCTCACTGCGGATAGCGCACCCGGTCCAACGGGCGAAGGGGGTTTCGCCGCCGAAAAAGACCGCTATCATCTCTACGTTTCTCTGGCCTGTCCGTGGGCGCATCGCACGCTGATCTTGCGTAAACTCAAAGGGCTGGAACCGTTTATTTCCGTTTCCGTTGTGCATCCGCTGATGCTGGAAAACGGCTGGACCTTTGATGATAACTTCCCGGCGGCAACCGGCGATACCCTGTATCAGCACGAATTTCTTTATCAACTCTATTTACACGCCGATCCGCACTACAGCGGTCGGGTGACCGTTCCGGTGCTGTGGGACAAAAAGAACCACACCATTGTCAGCAACGAATCTGCAGATATCATCCGTATGTTTAACACTGCGTTTGATGCGCTGGGCGCGAAAGCCGGGGATTACTATCCACCCGCTCTGCAAACTAAAATCGACGAGCTGAACGGCTGGATTTATGACAACGTCAATAACGGCGTGTATAAAGCCGGATTTGCCACCAGTCAGGAAGCCTACGACGACGCCGTAGAAAAAGTCTTTCAATCTCTGGCGCGACTGGAGCAGATCCTTGGGCAACATCGCTACCTGACCGGGGACCAGTTAACAGAGGCCGATATTCGCCTGTGGACCACGCTGGTGCGCTTTGATCCTGTGTATGTGACGCACTTCAAGTGCGACAAACACCGGATTAGCGACTATCTGAACCTGTACGGTTTCCTGCGCGATATCTACCAGATGCCAGGCATTGCGGAGACCGTTAATTTCGATCACATCCGCAATCACTACTTCCGTAGCCACAAAACCATTAACCCGACCGGCATTATTTCTGTCGGACCATGGCAGGACCTCAACGAGCCCCACGGGCGTGATGACCGTTTTGCCTGATTTACACGGGTCCCCTTTGGGGGCCAAATAATTAATACTGCAAATATTTACCAGCATTCCATTCACAGCTATTCTTAATTTGATTGCTTTAAAAACAAGTAATTGAATACAGAACGAGGCAAAAATGGATTGGTATTTAAACGTATTAAAGAACTACTTTGGTTTTGGGGGCCGCGCGCGTCGTAAAGAATACTGGATGTTTGTGCTGGTCAACATCATCTTTACGTTCGTGCTGGGCATTCTGGACAGAATGCTTGGCTGGGAACGCGCCGGAGGGGAAGGCATATTAACGACGATTTATGGGGTTCTGGTCTTTATCCCGTGGTGGGCGGTGCAGTTCCGGCGTTTACATGACACCGACCGTTCGGCCTGGTGGCTACTGGTGCTGCTGATCCCGATCGTAGGCTGGTTGGTAATCATCATTTTCAACTGTCAAAATGGGACTCAGGGGAGCAACCGCTTCGGTGCTGACCCGAAAAAACTGTCCTGATGTAATACACCATCTTGTCGGCCGGATAAGGTGCATTTGCACCGCATCCGGCGTAACAGCCCTGCTATTTACCCGCAAACAGCTTGGGAATTTCCCGCAAACACCAGGATTTCGCTTCGCCCATGCTGTCTCGACGCCAGGCCATAATAATATCAATTTCGCTTGTCGATTCCGGGCTAACCACACGCAACCGACCCGCCGCAATGTCCTCTTCCACCAGCGGGTATGGCATCGTCGCCACGCCAAGACCGGCCAACAGCGCCTGGCGTTTATCTTCTATCGAACTCACCGTCAGACGCGGCTGTTTATCCAGCAGTTGAACCGTCAGCACCGGACGTTCGCGGGCCGTGTCCGCCACCGCGATTCCGCGGTACTTCACGCGGGTGACTTCCGATAACGGTTCCGGCTCCTGATGAATTGGATGATCCGGGGCCGCCACATATACGTTCATCAGCGAGTACAGCTTGCGCGAGTTGATTTCCGAAGATGAGCGAAAATGCATATCCGGCGCAATCACGATATCCGCCCGCCCCTGCTCCAGACGCTCCCACGCCCCGGCCAGAACTTCGGTAATAACGGAAAGCTGGGTATTGGCCTTCCCGGCAAGTCTGTCGATCAGCGGGAAAAACGCCGCCGTCGGCACCAGCGCTTCGGTGACGATGGTCAGATGCGTTTCCCAACCGCGAGCCAGCGCTTCGGCATCGGTGGTCAGCTTATCCGCAGCTTCCAACAGTACACGCCCACGTTCCAGCAGCATACGCCCGACGTTGGTGAATTTTGTGCGATGACCTGAACGGTCGAACAGCACGACGTCCAGCTCTTCCTCCAGCTTCTGCATGGTATAGCTGAGCGCGGAAGGAACGCGCCCCAGTTCGTCCGCCGCGGCGGCAAAGCTGCCACGCCGGTCTATTGCGTCCATGACGCGTAACGCCTCAAGCGTTAAAGCCCTTTCTTTGGCCATCTCGTTCTCATTCAGGAAATTTGAACATACCGGGCAGAATATCTGGCTAACAATGCAGCGTCTAGCCATTTAACATAAAAGGAAGTAAAGAGAGGTCAAGAACTATGATTACTACCCGTACAGCCAAACAATGCGGGCAAGCAGACTACGGCTGGCTGCAGGCCCGTTATACCTTCTCCTTTGGACACTATTTTGATCCTAAACTGCTGGGTTATGCCTCGCTGCGTGTTCTGAACCAGGAAGTTCTGGCACCGGGAGCCTCTTTCCAGCCACGTACCTATCCGAAGGTGGATATCGTCAATCTGATCCTCGAAGGGGAAGCGGAGTATCGCGACAGTGAAGGGAACCATATCCAGGCCAAGGCAGGAGAAGTTTTACTGCTCGCCACACAGCCGGGAATTAGCTACAGCGAACACAATATCAGCAAAGATAAACCGTTAACCCGAATGCAGCTCTGGCTGGATGCCTGCCCGCAGCGCGAAAACGCCTGCGTACAGAAAGCCACGCTGAGTGCCGGTAAGCATCAGTTGCTCGCCTCGCCGGATGGAGAACAAGGCAGCCTGCATCTGCGTCAACAGGTATGGGTGCACCACGTTGAACTGCAACAAGGTGAATCGCTGAGTTTTCAGTTACATGGGCCGCGGGCTTACTTACAGTCGATCCACGGCAGATTCCATGCGGTGACATCTGGCGCCGAAAAGGAAGCGCTCACCTGCGGCGATGGCGCATTTATTCGTGACGAAACTAACATAACGTTAGTCGCCGATACCGCGCTGCGCGCTTTGCTGATAGATTTGCCCGTATAGTCAGGGAAAACAATGGAGTACGACTATTGAGCAAGAAATCATCAAAAAAACGCCAGCCGCAGGTTGAGCCGAAAAAACAGGATACTGTGACCTTCGGCTATGAAGAAATGCTGACAGAGCTGGAAGCGATTGTGGCGGATGCCGAGCTAC
Organism: Citrobacter sp. Cb041; assembly: GCF_030336655.1. Classification (NCBI taxonomy): domain Bacteria; kingdom Pseudomonadati; phylum Pseudomonadota; class Gammaproteobacteria; order Enterobacterales; family Enterobacteriaceae; genus Citrobacter; species Citrobacter sp. Cb041. The sequence continues at coordinate 485,115 of NZ_JAOWDD010000040.1, forward strand.
GGCTGGAAGACGAAGAAGCCGCCTGAAAAGGCGGCTTAGAGTTATGCCGGGGGCGATTCCGCCTTACCCGGCCTGCAGATTAATGTGCCTTACTGGCCATGATCTCAATGATCTGCTTGTCGGTTTCCTGCATCGAGCGACACGCCAGCGCACACAGGTTCGTGATCGATTGCTCCACGTTGTGCGCCACAATCCCTTCATTGCCGGTCACTGCGGTGTCATCCAGCGCCATCAGCACCGCTTTCCACGCCGCAGATGCGCTGGTTGAAACTTTCATCGCGCAGCTGTTTGAGGCGCCATCGCAAATCATTCCGCTCACGTCGCCAATCATGCTGCTGATTGCCATCGCGATAGTGTTGTAGCGACCATCAACAATCCACGCCATCCCCGCCGCGGCGCCCATCGCCGCCGTGGTTGCCGCACACAGTGCAGACAAACGCGGAAGCTGATGATGGATGTAGATAGCGCTCAGGTGAGACAACATCAGCGCACGCGCCAGTTTCTCTTCATCCGCACCAAAGTGCTCAGCCACCACCATTACCGGAACGGTCGCGGTAATCCCCTGATTTCCAGAGCCCGAGTTGCTCATTGCCGGAAGCGTCGCCCCGCCCATTCGCGCATCCGATGCCGCACTGGTGCGGATCAGAATAGAGGTGGAGAGATCGTTCGCCAGCAGGCCACGCGCGCACTGCTTCTCAAGCGTGGTTCCGATGTGCAAGCCCCAGTTACCGCGCAGCCCTTCCTGGGACAGCGCACCGTTCAGTTTCGCCGCATCGAGAATAAAGCGGATTGACTCAAACGGTACCGCGTTCACGAACGCCAGAATCTCTTCCAGCGACGTGTGGGACAATACCGCCAGCGGTGACTCCTGCTCCTCTTCCTGAGCGTTCTGTTCTGTCGTGAACACCACGCCCTTATTGGTCTCAATGTGCACAATGTTGGTATGACCACCAACAATCGTCACGCACGCCCATCCCTCAGCGCTATAAACCTTCGCACGGGAGAAGAGAATGTCCTCGCATGGCTCCTGCAGCATCACCGCGACCTTCCCGGCGGTAAGCATCGCTTTCGCATCGGCAATCGCTTGAGGCGAGGCGTCTTTCAGTACCTCTAAACCGGCGTGGGCATTTCCCCCCAGCGCACCCAGTGCCGCCGCGACAGGCAGCCCAACCATTCCGGTACCCGGCACGGTAACGCCCATGCCGTTTTTCATCAGGTTCGGTGAGACCCACGCATCAATGCGTTCAACCGCGCCGTCCAGCTCAGAGGAGGCGACCGCTGCCGCCAGAGCCAGAGAGATAGGTTCCGTGCAGCCCAGCGCAGGCTTAACTTCTTCCTGCACCGCGCGGATAAAACTATCCCATAATGGATTCAATGTAGTCTCAAACATAACAACAACCTTTGCTCAGATATCTCAGGAAAATGCCAGGAACGGAGAAACGCACAGCAGCAGGCCCGTGACAATAATCAGATACAGGGAAGCGCCTTTGTATTTGTGCAGTGCAGGAACTTTGTAGACCAACCAGGCCGGGATCAGACATCCCACCATGCCGAAGATAGGGCTACAAATAGAAGTGAAGCTCAGTACCGGCGCATTGAGCACAATGGCTCCCCACGCCAGCAGGATAGCGAAAACCATAATGCCGCGCTGAACCAGGGTCTCATTGATTTTCTCGGCTGGCATTTTGCGGCGCAGCACGTTCATCACGATCCCTTGAGTGGCTTCACGGAACCCTAAGTAAACGCCGAAGAAAGCGGTCATTACGGCAAAGATGTTCAGAATAACGCTGACGATTTTCACCCAGCCAGCACCCGCGCCGCTGATAAACTGCGCGGCAATCGCCAGAGCGGAAATGTTCTGCTCATAAGCTTTAACCGCTTCGTCATGGCCCATCGCCAGCGTGAAGGAAACGGCGTAGAAAAAGACGGTCACAAACAGAATACCGAACGCAATATTCATGGCTCGCAGGGCTTTATGGCGTGCCACTTCAATGGATTTATTGCGAGAACGATAGGAGATAACCATCGGGCTTAAGGTCTGAATAAACAGAATCGAGGTCAGGGTAAACGGCAGCGTGATAATCGCGTTTTTGATCAACAGCGCCATCGGCGGCAGTGAACCTACGTTATATAAATGCCACATCCCAACCATCGACACGCCAAGCGCCGCCACCACCAGCAGCTTGGTCAGTACCATACCGGTGGAGATTTTAAACAGCAGTTTTTCCCCGCGGGACGAGATAGCCACCAGGATGCAAATCAGCACCAGGCCATAGAACGGGCTGTCGGACAGTAACCCTTCAGTAACACCAAAAGTATGCAGGTAGGAGGCGCTATCGTTGGTGATGGCGGTGGAATAGACGAACATCCAGATAACCAGCATCACAAAATACAACGCACCTAACAGGATGCCCCAGTTCTTACCCAGATAGCCGCTGATTACGCTCGGGTAGTCTTTACACTCTGGGGACTCAGCCAGCGTATTAATAAACAGACGCTGGAACAGATACATGGCTGGGTAGCCGATTATAGAGGAGAGCAAAAACACCCACAGCCCCATCAAACCCACCTGGACGGGAAGAAAAACAATCCCCGCACCAATTGCCATACCGATACTCATAATGACCCAGCCGGTGTCCATGCTGTCGAATTTAATGGCTTCGCGCCATTCACTTTCGGTCATTCCCGCCCGACGTGCCGGAGCAGATGCGTCGAGTATTACGCTGTTATTCGTTGCCGTTTCCATAATTTTCCGCTCAATGTGTAGGTAGAGGTTTTTATATTTTTTTCGTACTGCCTCAATGCGATACGCAGTACTACGGTGCAGGTGAGCTATTGGAGTAATGAGGAAATCATACGCGCAGGATCAGAGAAAAACTTCACAAACAAACCCCTGTAATTTCTAAAAGTTAAGAAATATTTTCTCTTTTATTTCAATATAAAGAATTGAATTTCTATATTTGAAGCAGATCACAACAAAAAAGGCGCGCTAACGTGCACCTTTTTTATCATGCCATATTGAATAATTTATTGCCGGATAGCGCTTCGCTGACCAGGCACGGCTTTTCACCTCAGGTACAAACCACTTTAATTGCCAGCCCACCGCGTGAGGTTTCACGGTATTTGTCGTTCATATCTTTGCCCGTTTCATACATGGTCTCGATCACTTTATCGAGCGAAACGCGTGGTTCTGACGTTCGACGTAGCGCCATGCGCGCGGCGTTGACGGCTTTTACTGCGTTGATCGCATTACGTTCAATGCACGGTATTTGCACCTGTCCGGCTACCGGATCGCAGGTCAGCCCCAGGTTATGCTCCATGGCGATTTCCGCTGCGATACAGACCTGCGACGGGCTACCGCCCAGCAGTTCTGTCAGACCGGCAGCCGCCATTGAACAGGCTACGCCAATCTCACCCTGGCAGCCCACCTCAGCACCAGAAATAGAGGCGTTCATCTTATACAGCGCGCCTATCGCCCCCGCGGCCAGCAAATAGCGGGCAATGGAGTTCGCATTCACCGGACGGCGGAACTTGTCGTAATAGGCCAATACGGCGGGAATAATCCCACATGCACCGTTGGTCGGCGCCGTCACAACCCGGCACCCGGCGGCGTTTTCTTCGCTCACGGCCAGCGCGAACATGTTGATCCAGTCAATAACGTTCATCGGGTCGCTGGACAGATTATCGCTGGAAACCAGCAACCGACGTAATGCCACGGCGCGACGTGGAACGTTAAGCGGCCCCGGCAGGACGCCTTCGGTGTTCATGCCGCGCTCAATCCCGGCGTGCATGACGTCCCAAATGGCGGCAAAGCCAGCATCGATTTCCTCTTTGCTGCGCATCGCCAGCTCGTTTTGCATCATCAAGCCGGAAACAGACAGCCCATTGCGCTCGCACAGTTTCAGCAGTTCGCTGGCGGAATGAAAATTGTAGGGCACGTGTGCTTCAACATCATGCACCTGCCCAAATTGCTCCTCTTCAATGATAAAACCACCGCCGACGGAGTAATAGGTTTTGCTTAATAGCCTCTCGGTGCCGTTCCACGCGGTGATACGCATGCCATTTTCATGGCGTGGCAGCGTTTCGGTATGAAAGAGAATATTTTCATCTGGAGAGAAATCGACAACATGCATGCCCTCAGCAACCGGCAAACGTCCGGTACGGGCCACTTCCTGAGTAAAACCAGCGATTGAGTCTATATTAACGTTTTGCGGACTGTTACCGGCCAGCCCCATCATGATCGCGACATCTGTCGCATGACCTTTCCCGGTCAGGGAAAGCGATCCGTAAAGATCGACCACAATATGCGTGGTTCTGGGGAGTTCGCCGCTGCTGACCAACAGATCGATAAAGCTTTTACCTGCGTTCATTGGCCCCACGGTATGGGAGCTGGAAGGTCCAATGCCAATCTTGAAAATATCGAATGCGCTAATCATATCCACACCCTCGGATTGCCGTTCAGTGAAGACCAGGTTTCACACTCATTAAGGATTGGGGCGATCCTGAGATCGCCCCGCAAGGGATTACAGCGTGTCGCCACGTACGGCGATGGCTTCAATCTCCAGCTTCACATCCTTTGGTAAGCGGGCGACCTGTACGCAACTGCGCGTGGGGTAGATAGCCTGATGCTCATCAAAGAACTGCTGGTACACCTGGTTAATGGTGGCGAAGTCGTTCAGGTCGGATACGAAAACGGTAGTCTTCACGATATCGCTCACTTTCAAACCTGCGGACTCGACGATCGCTTTCACGTTTTCCAGGCTTTGACGTGCCTGATCGGCCACGTTTTCTGCCACTTCACCGGTCTGTGGACACACCGGGATTTGACCTGACGTCAACACCATGCTGCCCAGATCCACCCCCTGTACGTAAGGCCCAATCGCCCCTGGCGCACATTCGGTTGCAATAACTTTTCTCATAATCCCTCCGGCGTCAGAGCGCCTGGGTGAAAGTGCGTGAAATAACATCCTGCTGCTGTTCACGGGTCAACGCGTTGAAGCGCACCGCATAGCCAGACACGCGGATCGTCAGGTTCGGATAATTTTCCGGGTGCTCAATGGCATCCATCAACATTTCACGGTTCATAACGTTAACGTTCAGATGCTGCCCACCTTCCACATGCGCTTCATGGTGGAAGTAACCGTCCAGCAGACCAACCAGGTTGGTTTTACGCACCCCATCTTCTTTGCCCAGTGCAGCCGGCACAATGGAGAAGGTGTACGAGATACCGTCTTTGGCATAGGTAAACGGCAGTTTGGCCACCGAGGTTAATGACGCAACCGCGCCCTTACGATCGCGACCGTGCATCGGGTTAGCCCCCGGCGCAAACGGCGTACCTGCGCGACGTCCGTCCGGTGTGTTACCGGTTTTCTGTCCGTACACCACGTTGGAGGTGATGGTCAGGATGGACTGCGTCGGCACCGCGTTACGGTAGGTTGGCAACACCTTAATTTTCTTCATGAAACGTTCGACCAGGTCGCAAGCAATGCTGTCTACTCGCTCGTCGTTGTTGCCGTATTGCGGATAGTCGCCTTCGATTTCGAAATCGACAGCCAGACCGTTTTCATCACGAATCGGTTTCACGCGGGCGTATTTGATAGCCGACAGAGAATCCGCCGCCACGGACAGACCCGCCATACCACAAGCCATCGTGCGATAGACATCACGATCGTGTAGCGCCATCAGCGAAGCTTCATAGCTGTACTTGTCGTGCATATAGTGGATGATGTTCAGCGCGCTGATGTACTGCACGGCCAGCCAGTCCATAAAGTGGTCCAGGCTCTCCATCACCGTATCGTAATCCAGCACGTCATCCATCAGCGGTGCCGTTTTCGGCCCAACCTGAATTTTCAGCTTCTCATCCACGCCGCCGTTGATTGCGTACAGCAACGTTTTGGCGAGGTTGGCACGCGCACCGAAGAACTGCATTTGTTTGCCGATAACCATCGGGCTTACGCAGCAGGCAATGGCATAGTCATCGCTGTCAAAGTCGGCACGCATCAAATCGTCGTTTTCATACTGCAAAGACGAGGTGATGATAGACACTTGGGCGGCGTACTTTTTGAAGGCAATCGGCAGCGCTTCAGACCACAGCACCGTCAGGTTCGGCTCAGGCGCCGGTCCCATGGTGTGCAGCGTATGCAGGTAGCGGAACGAGTTTTTCGTCACCAGCGTGCGGCCATCCAGCCCCATGCCGCCGATAACTTCAGTCGCCCAGATAGGGTCGCCTGAGAACAGGGTGTCGAATTCCGGCGTGCGCAGGAAGCGCACCATACGGATCTTCATAATGAAGTGGTCGATCAGCTCCTGCGCCTGCTGCTCGTTTAAAATTCCCGCTTTGAAATCGCGCTCAATGTAGATGTCGAGGAACGATGCGGTACGGCCCAACGACATTGCGCCGCCGTTCTGAGATTTCACCGCAGCCAGGTAAGCAAAGTAAACCCACTGCACCGCTTCCTGCGCATTACGCGCCGGGCGGGAGATATCGCAGCCGTACTTCGCTGCCATTTCCTGCATCTGTAGCAGGGCGCGACGGTGCTCAGACAGCTCTTCGCGCAGGCGAATCGTGGCTTCAAGATTCTGGCCCCACTCCAGGTTCGACTGGAGATCGGCAAACTGCAGTTCACGCTCGCGTACCAGGTAGCGGATACCGTACAACGCGACGCGGCGATAGTCGCCGATGATACGACCACGGCCATAGCCGTCCGGCAGACCGGTCAGCACGCCGGATTTACGGCAGCGCAGCATATCCGGAGAGTAGGCGTCGAATACGCCCTGGTTATGGGTTTTACGCAGTTCAGTAAACTGGTATTCAAAATCAGCATCCATCTCACGACCATAAGCATCAAAAGAGCTTTTGATCATGTTGATGCCGCCAAACGGATGCAGAGCACGCTTGAGCGGCTTATCCGTTTGCAGACCAACGATTTTTTCCAGTTCTTGTTCAATATAACCCGCATCATGTGCGGTTATCGTGGTGGCAATATTGGTATCGAAATCAACCGGCGCGTGCGTCGAGTTTTCAATACGGATGCCCGCCATGACTTTTTCCCACAATGCAGTGGTCGCTGGCGTTGCTTCGGCGAGGAAAGATTCATCCCCTTCATAAGGCGTATAGTTGTGCTGAATAAAATCACGGACATTAATTTCTTCTTTCCAGTCCGTACCTTTAAAGCCATTCCAGGCTTCGGCATACAGCATATCGCTGGTATCGATATTTACCTTCATGAAAAATAATCTCTCTGCTGAAAATTAATTATGCAAATTCTACTGGTATATTAATTTTGCCTAACGCAATGGCATCACGCGCAATCATTTTCTCTTCATTTGTGGGAATAACCGCACAAATAACACGAGCATCTTTATTAGAGATAATTCTTTCGCCATGGGAATTTGGCAGGCTATTCATCTCGCTGTCGATATTCCCCCCTAAAACGGCGAGATGCTCGATAACCAGACGACGAATTAATACCGAGTTCTCACCTATTCCACCGGTGAAAATAATCCCATCAAGACGATGCAGCGAAGCGGCATGTCCGGCGATATGGCGCGCGATACGATGCACAAACGTTTTAATCGCCAACTGCGCACGCTCATGTCCCTCGTGCCAGGCTTTTTCTAACGTACGTAAGTCAGAGGACAAACCGGAAATACCCAGTAAACCGGACTCTTTATTCACAACGCGCTCAAGGTCGCTCAGCGTCTGGTTGGTTTCGCTGGCAATCCACGCCATGGCGCCGAAATCGACGTCACCGCTGCGTGTGCCCATCATCAACCCTTCCAACGGCGTCATGCCCATTGAGGTATCAACGCTCTGCCCGTTACGCACCGCGCAGATTGACGCGCCGTTCCCCAGGTGAGCCACAACCAGACCGGAGTCATCACTCTGCAGCTCAAGAAGCTCATGCGCTCGCTGAGATACATAGCGGTGCGACGTGCCGTGGAAGCCATAACGACGAACGCCTAACTCCTCAAAATATTTCCACGGTAGACCGTAAAGATAGGCCTCTGGGGCCATCGTCTGGTGGAAGCTGGTATCAAATACCGCAACCTGCTGCACGCCTGGGAAAAGGTGCTGTGCGGATTCAATCCCACTGAGGTTCGCATAATTATGTAACGGAGCTAAAGGCGATACCCGGCGAATATTATCGATAACGTCGTCAGTAATAATTGCTGATTCGGTAAAGATATTTCCACCGTGGGCAATGCGGTGGCCAATTAAGGCCACGCTGTCCATTAAATTACGTTTTTCCAGTTCAACGGCGATTGCTTTTAATGCGTCTTCGTAGCTGTGGTGAGCCAGCTTAGCTGGCTCACCTCCATTAATTGCTATGAACGCATTTTCAGAGTTAATACCGTCCGCGATTCCCGCCATTAAAACTTCACAGTTTGCTGCATCCAGCACTGAGAATTTAATGGAAGACGAACCACAGTTAATAACCAGTACTACCGGAAACTCATTCATTTCACTACTCCGCTCATCCTGAGCTTAAGGATTAAAACAGTTTGTAGACAATGTTCAGGATAGTCAGCAGACCAATCACGGTAACAAACACGTTATCCAGACGGCCACGGTATTTCGCCAGTGACGGCGCTTTACGGATGGCATACATCGGCAGCAGGCAGAGCAGAGAGGCAATAATCGGCGCGCCCATTGCTTCAATCAGGTCCAGGATGTTCGGGTTGGCGTAAGCCACAACCCAGGTGGAGCCCATGATGAAGATCATGCTGATGGTATTAAGTTTGCCAGCGGAAACCTTAGTTTTATCGCCTTTGTAACCAAACTTCAGCACCAGACCGTTCAGACCTTCCAGCGTGCCCAGGTAGTGGCCGAAGAAAGATTTGAAGATAGCAACCAGTGCGATGATTGAAGCGCCGTACTCCAGAACGGTCGCGAAGGTGGACTTCGAACCGGACAGTGAAGCGAAGTGGTTCGCCAGGTAAGACAGTACTGGAATGTTCTGCGCTTTCGCATCCGCCATGTTTGCCGGAGAGAGCGTGAACAGGCAGCTAAAGGCAAAGAACATCACCACGGCAACCATCAGCATACTGGCGCGGGAGATGATTTTTGAACATTTCTGCTCAGTAAATTCGCGACCGTAATCTTTCTCATACTCTTCACGTTTAGAGACCACGAAGGAAGAAACGATAGGTGAGAAGTTGAAAGAAAACACCATGATGGAAATACCCAGCCACACGGTAACCAGGATGCCGTCATGGCCAGTCAGTGCGATATTGCTGAGATCAACCTGATCGATAACCGCAGAGTTCCAGTAAGGAATCAGAGACAGAGAGATCAGCACCAGGCTGGCAATAAACGGCCATACCAGGTAGCTCATCACTTTAACCATCAGATCCTTACCAAACCAGATGACGAATGCCATCAGCAGCAGCAGGAACAGTGCCACGAAGCCACGGTTTAACGCTGGCATCTGCAACTGGTTTTCCCAAAAGGTCATAAAGGTGTTGGTAATGGTGACGCCATAAATCCACAGCAGCGGACAAATCGCAAAGAAGTAGAGGAACGTGATAACCACGCCGCCCGTTTTACCAAAGTGCTCTTCAACCGTTTCTGTGATGTTACCGGAAGGGTTAGAACCGGAAAGACACAGGCGTGCCAGCGCACGGTGGCAATAGAAGGCGATGGGGTATGCTAACACCAGCATTATCAGAATGGGGATCAGTCCGCCAAAACCTGCGCGGATAGGGAAGAACAGCACCCCGGCGCCGATGGCTGTACCAAATAAACCCAGTGTCCAGGTGGTGTCCGATTTGCGCCAGGACGACTGTTTTGTCTGGCTGGATACAATGCTATCAGTAGTACTCATATCCTATCCTCAACGAAGTATATTAAGCGTCAACTAAACCAGTAATTTGAGATACACGAGAAAGGTCGATATTACCGCCAGAAATAATGCTGACTGTTTTTCTGTTCTGGATATAGCTATCTAATTTCCCGCTTAATAATGCTGCGCAAGCCAGCGCGCCGGCACCTTCAGTCACAACTTTATTTCGCTGAATTAATGCCACCATGCTGTTGCGAATTTCATCTTCGCTGACCAGGACAATGTCATCCACCAACTCACGAACAATTTCATACGTTAAAGTACCCGGGCGGGAAACGTCACAACCATCCGCCAGGGTGCCGGTCGTTCGGTGCGTGGTTATTTCTCCAGCGTGGAAAGAAGCCGCCATGCCATGAACATTTTCAGACTGTACGCCAATAATTTTAATAGTCGGGTTAATAGATTTAATTGCCACTGCAATACCAGCAATCAGTCCGCCACCGCCAATTGGCACAATCACGTTATCGACATCGTACAGATCTTCCAGAATTTCCAGACCAATAGTGCCCTGACCAGCAATCACTTTCGGGTCATCATATGGCGGAATAAAGATACGGCCTTCAGTTTCCACAATCTCGCTAACCTTAGCGATGGTGTCGTTGAAGTTGTCGCCGTGCAGCACAACCTCTGCGGAATAATCGCAGGTTGCAGCAACTTTAGACTTCGGCGCGCCTTTCGGCATGACCACTTTGCCGTCGATTCCGAGCATGGCGCAGGAGAGAGAAACCCCTTGCGCATGGTTACCTGCAGAGCAAGCCACCACGCCCTTACATCTTTCAGCTTCGGTTAATGAACTGAGCTTGTTAAACGCACCACGGATTTTAAATGAACCGGTACGTTGCATATTTTCAAACTTGAGGAAAATTTCCCCTTTGCAACGTTCACTAAAATAGTTAGAGCGAGGCATTCCCGTTTTATAAATTTTCCCCGCCAGTCTTTTTTTCGCTTCGAGGATATCTTCAATTGCAACTGGGAGATCGTATGTAATGTGCATTAGAACCTCTTACTAGGGTATTAAAGTAAATAGATAGCCATGACCATTGTCAGATATAGACAGATGGCGTTGATTTCGTGTTAAAACAAATTCAATCTTTAATCAATTTCAATTAATTGCCTTCGTCTCCGACAATTATATGATGAATACTCTTTGGCTAATTCCACCAAAATAGATGCTGCTTTTTTAATTCGATAATTTTTCGACCATACGGCGGCATAACGCGCGACGGGTAAGGTTTCTTCTACCGGGATAGTAATAAACTGGTTTGAGCCAAATGGTGTGGTCATATCGCAGGGAATTACTGTTAAGAAATCAGCATTGAGAACAAGATTATAAATCGTAACGACGGAGTCTGTTTTAACGATGTTTTCACTGCTGATGCCATTATTTTGTAACGTGGTTAGAAGTTCACTGTAGTACCCCATATTCGTTTGTGGCAACACCCACTGTTCGTTTTTCAACGCGCTTAGCGAGGTGATGCCGGTGCATGTTCGGGACTTGCTGGCAACCAGGATGAAGTCTGACTCAAAGAGCGGTTCAACATGCAGATCGTGCAGTTTCATCTCATCACTCAGCGTACCGATCGCGAAGTCCAGACGCCCGTCACGAATCGCAGGTAAGAACGAGGAGAGCTGAGCTTCATACATGGAAACCTGCGCTTTCGGGAACACTTCTTTGAATTTTTTAATCATGCCGGACATGATGGTGAAGGCAATCAGTGAAGGAAAGCCAAACGACACATCAACGACCACATTGCTCGTCATGCTGTTCATCTCATCAACCATGTTCTTCATTTCACGGGTAATAGATTCAGACCATGAGAGCATAACCTGACCTGCCTGAGTTAATGTCACACCAGTATTTTTGCGTACGACTAACTCAATACCGAAATAAGCTTCTACATCATTAATGATTTTGCTGACAGCCGGTTGAGTTAAACCTAATTCTTTTGCAGCTGAGCCGATAGAACCGCTTCTAATGACTTCCTGAAAGACCACTAAGTGCTGTGTTTTAGGGAGTGTAATAGTATTCATATCGACCTGCGCTAATTACTTTGTTGACGGCAGGAAGTGTACCAAATTAAGCGAACGAGGATATGTGCTACCACTCACAAATCCCCTTGACTTACATTTTGTAAGACTATTATTTAAATTGAAATCACTTAATAATCATATAGATATGAAATATCGATCTCACTTTATCCTGACTTTAATCAAAAAAAGATGGGGGGATAACGATTTTTTATGGCTATAACAACACCATTTCTCCTGCTATTTCTTAAAACCACGAAAGGCTATATTTCAATCAATTACAGAGTAATTACCAGGCAAAACAGCGCTTAAATTTAATAAGCAACTTATCAAATATAATTATATTTTATCGTTTATAGTGGTCAAATAACGTTATGCATCACGTTTTTTAGCCTTATTTGTTTGTAAAGAAACATTGCATTTATTAATATTTAAACCAAAACATACAAAGAACCATCAAATGCAACATTGCATTAACAGTAGTTTTGTACGATTTATCAGCCAGTAATTTTGTGATGGCGATCGATTGCGTTCGATTATTCTCGATAAAAACGTATCGCGCAGCGTTTTGTGCTAGTCATCACAAAAAATGAAATATCCCGCGAGACATTCCCTTAGATAAAAGAAGTTCAGTGCGTAAATAAAGGTCAAATAACGATGAGATGAATGGGAAATAAAGGCCAGATTCGTGGTGAACCAACTACAACAAACAAAGGCCAGGACAAAGCCCAGCCATTCACTCACAATCAGGATTTACTCATCGCGAAAACCGGGCTTGCCATTGGCTTTGCGCCACTCTTTGATTTCTTGAACAACCGCGACCGGACCGCCTTTCCCTTCTTCTGGGTAATATATCAAATCAGAACCTGACGGATGTTCAGAAAGCCGCTCAAACTCTGCTACAGCAGCCATATGAGCCTTTTCAGATGGATAGGTATCGTTACAAATATCTTCAACAAAACTGAGGAACTCAGCTTCAGTAAAATCAGTGATGTCTTTATGCGTTACCATTTTATTTTCCTTGGTGAATTTCGATGTGCCGCTTTGGTGTAGTGACACCCAAATTATCTACGTCATAAACTGCACCACTATTTCTGATCTCTTCGATATGATGAAGTTCATACTTGACCCTTTGCCCGATGCTATCGGGTTTTCTTGCGTAGGCGGATCGACCATTTTTCATCGTAGCTAAGTTACGTGGATCAAATTGCTTTGAAAGTTCAGGGTCTTTGCTGACCTCCAGCCAGAAAGCCTGCCTGAAGTCGTCAAAATTGGAGAAGGTGCGTCCACGCAGTTTGTCAGCAATCTGAGACGG
>NZ_JAOWDD010000041.1:0-31529 GCF_030336655.1 Citrobacter sp. Cb041
CAAATAAGTGAAGAAGCCCATCCTGCCGGATGGGCTTTTTTGCGTCTGCAGGGAGTGAAAACTGCCGGATGCAGCGTACCGTTTTATCCAGCCCATCATGTTGTAACCGGTGTTCAGGCCTGAGAAGCGCAGCACACCAGGCTCTCCCGGCAGCACATTACCTGCTATCCGTGCACGGGGTTGAGTAACAGGTACTGTCGCTCAGGATCGCGGACCTCTGTACGTCCCATCACGTTAACCCCAAACCCAGATGTCAGCTTGTTAAAAGGCACGACTAATCTTGCATATGGATTTTGTGAGGGGTAGAGCAGTAAAGATATTGAGAGATGATCGGTTGGAAAGTATCAGAAACTATAAAAGCAAAAACCGCCTCTAGGGCGGGTTCTTTAAATAGTGGTGCCCGGACTCGGAATCGAACCAAGGACACGGGGATTTTCAATCCCCTGCTCTACCGACTGAGCTATCCGGGCAACGGGGCGCATTAAACCGTATTCACGTCTGCCAGTCAATCAAATTTCGGGAAAAGATGTTCAACCGCTTAATATTGCGGCAATCTGTGCGATTATGCCTGAAGTTTGCACAAAACTTCCAGGCAATTTACCTATCTGACCTTCTATATGAGCAAAGGCTGACGAAAACATTACGCGGCCTGTATTACTCCCGCACACTACCGCAAGTTGTGCACAAACCTTTCCGACGTTTCCAGTAACTAACGGTGCAATTGCTGCGGCAGGACCCGCTGGTGTGTCGGGCGATGAGTTGGGCGGGCGTTTAACAGAGTATTTCGCACCACCGTGGCGATGGTGCGTTTTAGAGACTGATGGCGCTGTGTTTACTCATTTCGGCCTGGCGGGCATGCTTGCTTAGGTCAGCGCACCGCCCATACGGCACTGAGCAAAGCGCAGGATATCTTCAGCCAGACGGTGTGCCGTTTCGACATCAGCATGGCTACGATTCACCAGCATGCGGCTCAGACAGCCCTCCAGCACCAGTTCCATCTGTTTGGCAACCATTGCTGGGTCGTCAACTTCCAGCGTCGTCAGCAGCTCATGGGTGAAGTCATGTGCCGCCTTTTTTTGCTGATCGGCTAACTGATGGATCGGATGCCCGGGATCGGGGTAAAACGTACAGGCGGCGATAAACAGGCAGCCTGGATAGCGATTATTGCTCACGCATTCGGACAGCGCGGTGTAGCGTGCCAGTAATTTCTGTTCAGCGCTCAGGGTGTCATCCAGCAAAAGTTGACGCCGCCAGATATCCACCCGCTGGCTGAGGTAACGTAACGCATCGTACAGAATGGCCTCTTTGTCGGGCCAAAAGCGTTGTAGTTCATCAAGAGGATAATCGATACGTTCGGCCACCATTTCCAGTGTGGTATTGGCTATCCCTTGAACCTCAAGTAATTTCAGGGCTTCTCCCAGGACATCTTCACGTTGCACGGTATTCTCCTCCGTATTTCCTGTTGCAAGTGTCGCTCACGGTTGGCGATCGCGCAAATGTGCGCTGAAGGTCGCGGCATCCATAAAGCCGGTTACCCGAGCCTCCGGATGCTCTTTCCCCTCGGCGTCAAAGAACAAAATAGTCGGCAAACCTAAAACCTGTAGATGTTTCAGCAGAGCGACATCCTGGGCATTATTTGCAGTCACATCCGCCTGCAAAAGCACCGTGTCGCCTAGCGCTTGCTGAACCTGCTGATTGCTAAACGTATACTTCTCAAACTCCTTACAGGCCACGCACCAGTCAGCATACAGATCCAACATCACGGGCTTGCCTTTAGCTTGTGCCAGCGCCTGATTTAGCGCATCCACCGAAGCCACAGGCGTGAAGTTAAGGTGTGTCTGGGTTTGAGCATGCGGCACGCCGAACGCCCAGTCCTGCAATGGCCGTACGCTTACCAGCGCTGCAGCTAACAGGATAATTTGCACGATGCGCATCCAGGCGTGCTTTGCCTGCAGGCTGGTGATAAATGCCCAGCTAAAGAATGCGACGCCCAACAGCGACCACAGGCGAACGCCCCAGTCGTCGCCAATGATGCGTTCGAGTAAGAAGACGGGGAGCGCCAGAATGACAAAGCCAAAAGCGGTTTTGACATGTTCCATCCATGGGCCGCTTTTAGGCAACAGACGATTACCGAATACGGTAATTAGCATCAGAGGTAATCCCATCCCTAGCGCGTACAGATACAGCGTGCCGCCTCCCAGCCACATGTTCCCGCTCTGAGCGATATACAGCAAAATCGCGCTTAGCGGGGCCGTTGTACAAGGAGAACAGATGAGGCCGGCAATCGCCCCCATCGCAAAGACGCTACCGGGGGAACCGCCTTGCTGACGGTTACTCAACAATGTAAGGCGTGTTTGCAGCGATGAAGGGAGCTGCAGCGTGAACAAGCCAAACATCGAAAGGGCCAGCAGCGTAAAGACGACGGCAAGGCCAATCAGGACGTAAGGATGCTGTAGCGCAGCCTGGAACTGCAATCCGGCGGCCGCAACAACCAGACCCAGCGCGGTATAAGTGAGCGCCATTCCCTGGACGTAGATAAACGTCAGCAGCAGCGCGCGTCCGGTTGATAAGCGTTGTTTGCCGCCCAGCACGATACCGGAAATCAGCGGATACATCGGCAATACGCAAGGTGTAAATGCGATGCCAATTCCGATTAGCAATGCCCACAGCGCGGAAAAGGGAAGCTGGGTTGCGGGTTGTGGTCTCTCTTGCAAAGCATCGGTGGCAGGCACTGGCGCAGGTGTCGCCTTGGTATTGGCAGACACTTCACTTAATGGCACCGTTTTAGTTTCAGGCGGATAGCAAAAACCGGCGTCGGCACAGCCCTGGTATGTGACCGTCAATGTTGCGCCAGATTTTGCCTGATTGACCGTGACCGGGATAGTCAATTGTTTACGGTAAATCTCACTTTTGCCATAAAACTCATCTTCATGCCAGACGCCTGGCGGTAGTTTTACCTCGGCGATATCGGCCTGAGATGGCGTAATGCTTATCTGTTTGCGATACAGATAGTAGCCATCTTTAACCTGCCATGAGAGGTTCAGATCGTGTTGGTTTTGCTGAAAATCAAAAACAAACGCCCGATCGGCAGGAACAAACTGCGAGCGGCCAGGCGCGTCAAATAATCCGGCAAAGGTAGATGTGCTGCACAGCAGCAGGATCAGCGTAAGGATGCGTTGAGCCATGAGCGGTAATCAAAGTCTCCGTGAGTGACGGGTAAAACCAGAAGTTCAGGCGTTTGGTATGGATGATGTGACTTCAGGCAATCGAGAAGGGCTTGCTGGTGTGTGACGGTGGTTTTTAAAATCATCTGGACTTCATATTCCTGCTCCAGTTTACCTTCCCAATAATAGAGGGAGGTCGCGCCAGGCAGCAGCGTCACGCAGGCAGCCAGTTTTTCCGCCAGTACTTTGGCGGCCAGATCCTGGGCGGTTGCTTCATCCGGGGCGGTACAGAGCACCACAACGGTATCGGGGATGGAAATATCCTGACTCTTTACATCAAGCATAAACACCTCGAAAGAACAGAGTAACCAGCTAAAGAGTGGTCACTATACAACGGACGAGGGAAGGATGTTAGTTAAAGCAGGATGATGAGGAGGAGGAACTGCAGGGCGCGAAGGCACCCTGCAGTAAAGTCTTACAGCATGAAGCTGCCCAGCAAGAAGCCGAAGCAGACAGCCAAAAGCACGCCCAGAGTACCCGGGATGAAGAACGGATGGTTAAAGACGAATTTACCGATGCGGGTTGTACCGGTGTCATCCATCTGCACCGCCGCAACCAGCGTTGGGTAGGTTGGCAGAATGAACAGGCCAGAAACAGCTGCGAAAGACGCAACAGCAGTCAGTGGGGAAACGTTCAGAGCCAGAGCCATTGGCATCAGTGCTTTAGCAGTTGCAGCCTGAGAGTACAGCAGCGCAGAAGCAAAGAAGAAGATGACAGCCAGCAACCACGGATGACCCTGAATTACGCTACCTGCAGTATCTTTGATCCAGTCAATGTTGTGAGATACGAAGGTATCACCCAGCCATGCAACACCCAGGATACAAATACAGGCGCTCATACCCGCTTTAAAGGTGCTGGAGTTCAGGATGGAGTCAGTTTCAACGCGGCAGACGATCGTAGTCAGCGTCGCGACGCTCAGCATGATGATCAGGATTGCGTTGGTGGTGTTCATCAGCGGTTTAGCGACCAGGCCGAGGCTTGGGCTGTTGATGATGGCGTATACAACTACACAAATCACGCCCAGCAGGAACAACCAAACGGAGGTTTTCGCGCCAGCTTTGATTTCAACTTGTCTTTCACCACGCAGTTCAACCAAACCTTCTTCCAGACGCTTACGGTAAATCGGGTCGTCAGACAGTTTGGAGTTGAACAGCATCGTTACCAGGAAGGACATCACCAGAACGGCCAGCAGAGTGGACGGAATGACCACGGACAGCAGGTGAATGTAGCTGATGCCATGACCTTCCATTACGGAAGACATGTAAACCACAGCTGCGGAGATTGGAGACGCCGTAATCGCAATCTGTGCAGAAACCACTGCGGTAGAGAGCGGACGGCAAGGTTTGATACCTTGTTCCTTCGCGACTTCAGCGATAACCGGCAGAGTTGCCAGAGAGATGTTGCCGGTACCGGCAAAGATAGTCAGGAAATAGGTCACGATTGGTGCAAGGATCGTGATGTATTTCGGGTTTTTACGCAGCAGTTTTTCAGTTTGATGAACCAGATAGTCCAGACCACCGGCAATCTGCATGGCAGAGATGGCAGCGATAACCGCCATGATAATGGAAATAACATCGAACGGAATATTACCCGGTTTTACGCCAATAGCGGCAAGAACCAGAACACCCAGCCCACCTGCAAATCCAATACCGATACCCCCAAGTCTGGCACCTAAAAAGATTGCCAGCAAAACGATGATAAGTTCTAAAACTATCATATTAGCCTTCCTTGTTGTTTAACAAGTTGATATTAAATTGTTGTTTTTAAGTAACTTCGAGTAAGAAAAAAGGCACGTCATCATGACGTGCCTTCTCCGGTACTACCCTACACGATTACTGTTCGCTTTCATCAGTATAACGTTTTGCTTTATAAGCAGGGTGCATCAGGTTCTGTGCAGAGAAGATATCGTCCAGTTCAGACTCGGTCAACAGACCGCGTTCCAGGACAACTTCACGTACGCTCTTACCGGTTTCGGCACAAATTTTACCGACGATGTCGCCGTTGTGGTGACCGATGAACGGGTTGAGGTAAGTAACGATGCCGATGGAGTTGAATACAAACGCTTCACAGACTTCTTTGTTAGCAGTGATACCACTAACGCATTTTTCCAGCAGGTTGTAGCAAGCATTGCTCAGAATGTGAATGGATTCAAACATTGCCTGGCCAATGACCGGCTCCATTACGTTCAGCTGCAGCTGACCAGCTTCAGATGCCATAGTAACGGTGATGTCGTTACCGATGACTTTAAAGCAAACCTGGTTTACGACTTCTGGAACAACTGGGTTCACTTTTGCTGGCATGATAGAAGAACCAGCCTGCAGTTCCGGCAGGTTGATCTCGTTCAGACCAGCACGTGGGCCAGAGGAGAGCAAACGCAGGTCGTTACAGATTTTGGACATCTTAACAGCCAGACGTTTCAGTGCGCCGTGAACCATAACGTATGCGCCGCAGTCAGAAGTTGCTTCAATCAGGTCTTCTGCCGGAACACAGGCGAAGCCAGTGACTTCAGCCAGTTTCTGTACTGCCAGCGGGGAGTATTCTTTCGGCGTGTTCAGACCCGTACCGATTGCAGTTGCACCGAGGTTAACTTCCAGCAGCAGCTCAGCGGTACGACTAATGTTTTTCACTTCTTCTTTCAACAGTACGCTGAAAGCATGGAATTCCTGACCGAGGGTCATCGGTACAGCATCCTGCAGCTGGGTACGGCCCATTTTCAGGATGTCCTGGAATTCAACAGCTTTTTGTTCGAAGCCTTCACGCAGCTGGTTCAGGGCATCGATCAGTTTGATGATGGATGCGTATACCGCGATACGGAAGCCAGTTGGGTAAGCGTCGTTGGTAGACTGACATTTGTTAACGTGGTCGTTCGGGTTCAGGTACTGATATTCACCTTTCTGGTGACCCATCAGTTCCAGACCGATATTGGCCAGCACTTCGTTGGTGTTCATGTTGACGGAGGTACCCGCACCACCCTGGTAAACATCTACCGGGAATTGATCCATGCATTTTCCGTTATTCAGGACTTCATCACACGCCGCGATGATGGCATTTGCCACACTCTTAGGAATGGTTTGCAGCTCTTTGTTGGCCATTGCCGCTGCCTTTTTAACCATTACCATACCGCGAACAAATTCAGGAATGTCGCTGATTTTGTTGTTGCTAATGTAGAAGTTTTCAATCGCTCTCAGAGTGTGAACACCGTAGTAGGCGTCCGCTGGAACTTCCCTGGTACCCAACAAGTCTTCTTCGATACGAATGTTGTTTAACATGTGAACCTTCTTTTTCAAGCTGCCAATGATTTGACTAAACACACAGGATATATGTGATTTCGATTGTTTCTCGACCGACGATTATCCCCTGCATCGGTCTGATACTCGAGATCATATGCTGGTTCAGGATTTCTACCGTAATCTGGATCACTTAAAGCGTGGAATTTACCCCTTATTTATTATTCTGTG
Organism: Citrobacter sp. Cb041; assembly: GCF_030336655.1. Classification (NCBI taxonomy): domain Bacteria; kingdom Pseudomonadati; phylum Pseudomonadota; class Gammaproteobacteria; order Enterobacterales; family Enterobacteriaceae; genus Citrobacter; species Citrobacter sp. Cb041. The sequence continues at coordinate 6,683 of NZ_JAOWDD010000041.1, forward strand.
AAATGGATCACCCCTTTAGGATTAATACTAAAAATAAGTGTACAAGCGACTTGAAATTTTGCTAACCACCTCAACATCTAATTGATGCGAGTCACATAATTCATCGGACAGGCGTTGAAAAAAACGACTGTTATTGACAGGAGAACCATTTGCGCTGGATACCATTACTTGCCATTTTTCTCTATGTTTACATAGAGATATCTATTTTTATTCAGGTTGCCCATGTCCTGGGTGTCCTGATGACGCTGATTTTGGTTATTTTTACGTCGGTTATCGGTATGTCTCTGGTTCGTAACCAGGGATTTAAAAATTTTTTACTGATGCAACAAAAAATGGCGGCTGGTGAAAGTCCTGCTGCAGAAATGATCAAGAGCGTGTCGCTGATCATTGCTGGTCTGCTGTTGGTACTGCCCGGTTTTTTCACCGATTTCCTCGGTCTTCTTCTTTTATTACCCCCGGTGCAAAAACATCTGACGATGAAACTGCTGCCGCATTTGCGTTTTTCGCGTATGCCGGGCGGTGGTTTCAGCGCCGGAACTGGGGGCGGTGAGACCTTTGATGGCGAATTTCAGCGCAAAGACGACGATCGCAACCGTATTGATCATAAAGACGATCCTCGGGATTAAGCATCAGTATGCGGGCCGGATAAGCGTGAGCACCATCCGGCAAAATGCTTATCTGCCGGATGACGGTGTCAACGTCACCTTATCCGGCCTGCGGGGTAAAAACAGCCACAGCCCTGCCAGCATAATCAGCGCATACAGGCTCTTCCAGCCAACCATTGCCAACAGCAGCAGACACAGTAGACCGCCAATGACCGCCAGCATGCGATAATGCCCTTTCAGTAATCGACATCCCGCCAGCATGCACAGCAAATAAATCATAATAAAGATGCCGTTAGCATAGATGATTAACGCATCGAGATTGATTTTCAGCATATAGATGCACAACGTACTGATCACGCAGCAGCCCAATACGGCGTTTAGCGCATTGCGCGGAAGGTGACGGGGTGACAGACGCGCCAGATGACTTTCCGGCTTATATTGCGCTTGCGACCAGACCAGCCGAGCGAAGCTTTGAATATAAATGTTGAGACTGGCAAAACAGGCCAGATAACCAATGATGCAGGCGACCCACAGTGCCTGTACGCCAAATAACTGCACGACGATCTCTGGCAGTGAGGCCGCCGCCGCCATTTGCTCACCGTAGGCGCCAAAATGAAGCACGACGACGGTGCATGCCCAATAAACAGAGCCCGCAAGCAGCAGGCCGATCATCAGCGCGCGCGGGAAATCCCGCTCCGGGTTTTTGAATTCAGATGCCAGATGGGCAAACGCTTCAAGGCCAACAAAACACCAGAACATCACCGACAGCGCGGCGAACAGTCCGGGGAGCTCAATCTCGGTTATCGCAGGGAAGGGGATTTCGCCAGGTTTCACATCGCCTGCCCACCAGATGGCGACAATGAGGGCAACAATCAATCCGGCAATGACCGTTTGCAGATTAGCGCTAGAGCTGGCACCGTGGGAGCCGATATACCAAACCAATGCCAGCGTACCGAGCTCTGCCAACAGAAGCTGTTCGTCATGCCAGCCAAACATCGCCTGACCAAATCCGGCGGCAATATGTAATGCCGCGGGCAAGCCGACGGGAATCACCGACAAAAATAGCCATCCGGTGACGCGCTCCAGGCGTGAGCCAAAGGCCATACCAACAAAATGCGCCACGCCACCCGCGCTGGGAAAATGACGACCCAGTACGGCAAAGACAATCGCCACGGGAAAGACTAAAACAATCAGCACCGGCCAGGCCCACAGGCTGTTGTTGCCAGCCACCAGCGCGGCTAGCGCAGGGACGGCGAAAACGCCTGTACCTAGCAATGATGTCGACAACAGGCCAATGCCCTGAGCCAGTCCCAGCTCTTGTTTCAGTCCGCTCATAAGTTGTTATCCGGTTATGCCCATTGACCGGGCTACAGCGCAGATTTTTGATGGTATCACAATCGTATTTGCTTATGACGACGTGACTGAAATCGTTATAAAATGTGATGCGCGTCGGCGTTTTGACGGAATTTTCTGCTGATATAAATTTTTTTTCGCTTGCCCCCTTGAAGGTACAAAGCCCCATCCCCATTTCTCTGGTCACTAGCCGGGAAACCGTTCACGGGCCGGCGTCACCCATAACTGATAAAGACTTTCTCAAAGGAGAGCTATCAATGAGTATTCGTCCGTTACATGATCGTGTGATCGTCAAACGTAAAGAAGTTGAATCTAAATCTGCTGGCGGCATCGTACTGACCGGTTCTGCAGCAGGTAAGTCAACTCGTGGCGAAATCATCGCTGTCGGTAAGGGCCGCATCCTGGACAACGGTACCGTACAGCCGCTGGACGTTAAAGTCGGCGATATCGTTATTTTCAACGATGGCTACGGTGTTAAATCTGAGAAGATCGACAATGAAGAAGTGTTGATCATGTCTGAAAGTGACATCCTGGCAATTGTTGAAGCCTAATCCGCGAACGACACTGAACATACGAATTTAAGGGAAAGAGAAAATGGCAGCTAAAGACGTAAAATTCGGTAACGACGCTCGTGTGAAAATGCTGCGCGGCGTAAACGTACTGGCAGATGCAGTGAAAGTTACCCTCGGTCCAAAAGGCCGTAACGTAGTTCTGGATAAATCTTTCGGTGCACCGACCATCACTAAAGATGGTGTTTCCGTAGCCCGTGAAATCGAACTGGAAGACAAGTTCGAAAACATGGGGGCGCAGATGGTGAAAGAAGTTGCCTCTAAAGCGAACGACGCTGCAGGCGACGGTACCACCACCGCAACCGTACTGGCGCAGTCCATCATTACTGAAGGTCTGAAAGCCGTTGCTGCGGGCATGAACCCGATGGATCTGAAACGTGGTATCGACAAAGCTGTCGCTGCTGCCGTTGAAGAACTGAAAGCACTGTCCGTACCGTGCTCTGACTCTAAAGCGATTGCTCAGGTTGGTACTATCTCCGCTAACTCCGACGAAACCGTAGGTAAACTGATCGCTGAAGCGATGGACAAAGTCGGTAAAGAAGGCGTGATCACCGTTGAAGACGGTACCGGTCTGCAGGACGAACTGGACGTGGTTGAAGGTATGCAGTTCGACCGTGGTTACCTGTCTCCTTACTTCATCAACAAGCCGGAAACTGGCGCAGTAGAACTGGAAAGCCCGTTCATCCTGCTGGCTGACAAGAAAATCTCCAACATCCGCGAAATGCTGCCGGTGCTGGAAGCAGTAGCAAAAGCGGGTAAACCACTGCTGATCATCGCTGAAGATGTTGAAGGCGAAGCGCTGGCAACTCTGGTTGTTAACACCATGCGCGGTATCGTGAAAGTCGCGGCGGTTAAAGCGCCTGGCTTCGGCGACCGTCGTAAAGCAATGCTGCAGGATATCGCTACTCTGACCGGTGGTACCGTTATCTCTGAAGAGATCGGTATGGAGCTGGAAAAAGCAACTCTGGAAGATCTGGGTCAGGCGAAACGCGTTGTTATCAACAAAGACACCACCACCATCATTGATGGCGTGGGTGACGAAGCTGCAATCCAGGGTCGCGTGACTCAGATTCGTCAGCAGATCGAAGAAGCAACTTCCGACTACGACCGTGAAAAACTGCAGGAGCGCGTAGCGAAACTGGCAGGCGGCGTTGCGGTTATCAAAGTTGGTGCTGCGACTGAAGTTGAAATGAAAGAGAAGAAAGCCCGCGTTGAAGATGCCCTGCACGCGACCCGTGCTGCGGTAGAAGAAGGCGTGGTGGCTGGTGGTGGTGTTGCGCTGATTCGCGTAGCGTCTAAAATTGCCGGTCTGAAAGGTCAGAACGAAGACCAGAACGTAGGTATCAAAGTTGCGCTGCGCGCAATGGAATCTCCGCTGCGTCAAATCGTACTGAACTGCGGCGAAGAGCCGTCTGTAGTGGCTAACACCGTGAAAGCGGGTGACGGTAACTACGGTTACAACGCTGCAACTGAAGAATACGGTAACATGATCGACATGGGTATTCTGGATCCAACCAAAGTAACGCGTTCAGCTCTGCAGTACGCGGCTTCTGTTGCGGGTCTGATGATCACCACCGAGTGCATGGTTACTGACCTGCCGAAAGGCGATGCGCCTGACTTAGGTGCTGCTGGTGGTATGGGCGGCATGGGTGGAATGGGCGGCATGATGTAATTTAATCTTCATACTTCAAGCCGCAGGTTCATTGGCTGCGTTCGTTTACCCCAGTCACTTACTCATGTAAGCACTGGGGGATTCATGAACCTGCCGCCTGCCTGCAACTTGAATTATTTGATTAAATACGTATCTCGCGAAAAATGAGAAACCCTCGGGCAGAAATGTCCGAGGGTTTTTCTTTTGGTCATCTTTTTAGTATATGATTCAGCTACGGACATAACGTCCAGCTCATTGATTATGGGGAATGACATGCACGTGAAATATTTAGCAGGGATCGTTGGTGCCGCGCTACTGATGGCGGGTTGTAGCTCCAGCAACGAACTGAGTTCAGCCGGGCAAAGCGTACGCTTCGTCGAAGAGAAGCCTGGCGCAGAGTGTCAACTGATTGGCACTGCAACCGGTACGCAAAGCAACTGGCTTTCTGGCCAGCACGGCGAAGAGGGTGGCTCTATGCGTGGCGCAGCAAACGATCTGCGTAACCAGGCTGCGGCAATGGGTGGTAACGTGATTTATGGCGTCAGCAGCCCATCACAGGGAATGCTGTCCAGCTTTGTTCCTACTGCCAGTGAAATGACTGGGCAGGTTTATAAGTGCCCAAATTGATAAATGCTGTTGATGCCTGATGGCGACGCTAAAACGTCTTATCAGGCCTACGATACAAATTCGTCGGCCTGATAAGCGCAGAAACATCAGGCATTTTGAGCGTTATGCCCAGACTGAGCGCGTAAATGATGCAGCGCGCGCAGGCACTGATCCTGATTGAGCTTTTGCGCCTTATCACCCGTCAACGTTCTGACAAACACCTGGCACGGTACACCAGCAAGCTTTTTCAGCCGTGGGCTGAAATCGAGAAGACGGCGAGTAATGGCTTCGGCCTCTTTGCTGCCGGAAGGGGTGCGAGTTTTTACTACCGAACCACAGAACTGGGCTTTTCCTTGATCATCCGTATAGCGGTAAATAATCGCCAGATAATGATTAAACAGGCTTTGTTTCCATTCGGGGTGCGTATAAGAGTCGTATTCCAGATTGTCGTTTTCTTGGCAATCAACATCGTACAGCGGCAGGAAATCCAGCAGCGATGTAATTCGTAGCGCTAATTCCCGCATGCCAGCATTATTTATTGCATGAATAAAAGCATGGACCAGCACCCGAATCTGTCGTTCATTAATCAGTAATTCACACGTTTGTCCATCATGCAGTGTCAGAGAAAATGTTAAGTTTTCGCCTTTGTCATCCACTAACATCAGCGAATTTATGCGGCGATTAATGTCGGCATTTTTTAGCTCATCTTCCTGAATCAAAGGAATATTTTCGTGCATCTTTTGGCTGACTTTATCGCATTCCTTCTCATATTGCGCATGCTCTGCTTCGCTAAGCTGATGTTTGACGGATAGCCTGCTTTCCAGGGCGATAAGCAGATCTCTTAGCCCAAGCGGAGAAAGAAAAAATAACGACGATTTATTCCTTGGTTCTTTTATCTTTAATGCTAAAGCAATAAATTCATTCTTTTGACGAATAACACCGGTATTAATGCCCTTAATACTTATAGCCATAAAAGGTTCTCCCTAACCATATATTTATTAATATTCTGAATTTGGTTCTACTAATACAAATTATGAATTAATGACTTTATAGCGCTAATTAAAATAGCACAGATTAAAAGCGTGGCTCCACTTGTGAGGATTTAAATAATAAGTAATCGTGGTGAGTGTCCGAAATCGGACACTCAATAATGGTTATTGTTGGCGTAGTTGCAGATCCAACGGCGTTTTACTTGGCTCTCCGCCAATTTCACGCGCCAGTTTGGGGACCATATAGCCGGAAACCAACGTCAGCAGTTCACGCATAATGTGACGAGCCTCATCGTCGCTGACCATAAAGTGGGCGGCACCTTGCACTTTGTCCAGTACGTGCAGGTAATAGGGCATCACCCCCGCATCAAACAGAGTGTTGCTCAGGTTCGCCAGCGTTTGTGCGTTATCGTTCACGCCACGCAGCAAAACGCTTTGGTTGAGTAGCGTGACGCCAGCGGTACGCAGTCTGACCATCGCCTGGTGAAACGCCTCATCGACCTCATTGGCGTGGTTAATGTGGTTGACCAGCAGAATCTGCAGGGAGGAGCGCGCAAAGCGCTGGGCCAGTCCTTCAGTAATGCGCGCGGGGATCACAATCGGCAAACGGCTGTGAATGCGCAGACGCTTAATGTGCGGGATGGTTTCCAGTTGCGTGAGTAACCAGTCCAGTTCATGGTCCTTGGCCATTAGCGGATCACCACCGGAGAAGATAATCTCATCCAGCTCAGGATGCGCGCTAATGTAGTCCAGGGCGACCTGCCAGTTGCGCTTATTGCCCTGGTTTTCGGCATACGGGAAGTGTCGGCGGAAGCAATAGCGACAATTTACCGCGCAACCGCCTTTAACCAACAACAGCGCCCGATTGCGATATTTATGCAGCAAACCGGGGACCACGCTGTGCTGTTCTTCCAGCGGATCGGTCGAGTAGCCAGGTGCAGCAACAAACTCTTCCTGGGAAGTAAGTACCTGACGCAAAAGCGGATCGTCCGGATTGCCTTTTTCCATACGAGCAATAAAGGCGCGCGGTACGCGCAGGGCGAAAAGTCGTCTCGCGTCGCGTCCGGCCAACAGTTTTTCATCTACGTCTATATTCAAAAGATGCAGAAGTTCATCAGGATCGGTCACAACATCGGCAAGTTGCGATAACCAATCTTCTCTGGATGGGGTATTTAGGGTTACAATATGCGCCATTTTGTGGCTTAGCTACCAGTTAACAATTTTCAGAGGGCCTTATGGCAACGTACTATAGCAACGATTTTCGTGCTGGTCTTAAAATCATGTTGGACGGCGAACCTTATGCGGTTGAAGCCAGCGAATTCGTTAAACCAGGTAAAGGCCAGGCATTTGCGCGCGTTAAGCTGCGTCGCCTGCTGACCGGTACTCGCGTAGAGAAAACCTTCAAGTCTACCGATTCCGCTGAAGGCGCAGACGTAGCCGACATGAACCTGACCTTCCTGTATAGCGACGGTGAGTTCTGGCACTTTATGAATAACACCACTTTCGAACAGCTGGCTGCAGACGAGAAAGCGGTAGGCGATAACGCTAAATGGCTGCTGGACCAGGCTGAATGCATCGTGACCCTGTGGAACGGTCAGCCGATCTCCGTGACTCCGCCAAACTTCGTTGAGCTGGAAGTCGTTGAAACTGACCCAGGTCTGAAAGGCGATACCGCTGGTACTGGCGGCAAACCGGCTACTCTGTCTACTGGCGCAGTCGTTAAAGTTCCGCTGTTCGTACAGATCGGTGAAGTGATCAAAGTGGATACTCGCTCCGGCGAATACGTTTCTCGCGTAAAATAAGATATCTATTTGATCTTATGGCGCAGGTTGCTGCGCCATACTTTTTCCAGGGCAGGAATGATGAAACGTCTTCTCAGTCTTGTAATGCTCATCCTTTTCACCAGCACTCTCCTGGCGGGTTGTAATACCGCGCGCGGCTTCGGTGAAGACATCAAACATCTTGGCAATTCAATCTCTCACGCCGCCAGTTAACACTCTCTCATAGTCTTAAAAACGGTTGTTTATCCATCACACTTGCGGATCTTGTCTATTATTAATGAGCTATACACAAACAATATTGGCTAGAAAAGGAAGACGTTATGGTTAAAAAGACAATTGCTGCGATCTTTTCTGTGTTGGTTCTTTCTTCAGCGTTGACTGCGTGCAATACCACGAAAGGTGTTGGGCAGGATATCTCTGAAGGCGGTAGCGCAATCTCTGGTGCAGCGACAAAAGCTCAACAATAATCATGAACGGTACGACGTCACGTCGTACCGTTAATTCCCCTTCCCGGGGAGTGAGAGAAACGGCGAGAAGCGGTTCCCCATGTGCAGTTTCATGCGGATATTCCGTTTATAGGTGTAGACCGTCTTGCCATGAATGCTGAGTGCGGCGGCTATCGCATTGTTACTCACACCATCCATCCACATCGACAATACTTTCTCCTCCTGCGGCGTAAGCAGCGGAGTCGCGTTTTCGGCTATTTCTAATGTGGGGCGAAGCTGTAGCGCCTCCTGAATCGTGTGTGAGAGCGCGTTCAGCGTGGTGTGCTTGGTTAAGACCGAATAGGCGACGGATTGAGAGGAAGCAATTGAGGCGTGCTGTCTTTCAACTGATTGCAGTAAAATCAGCGGGATGACGCCGCAGCTCATGAAAAAGGGTTTAATTGGCGGACTGGTATGCGTCTCGCTAATAAAACTGTATAAATCCGCGATCACCAGATGCGGCTTCCACTGCAAAATATGCTCTTTTGCTAACAGGAGATTATTGATCCCTGACACAAGAAATGAGGAGCTGAACCTGCCAGAATGATTAAGCAAGGCCTCAATCCCTGTGCGGGTAAAGTGGCACCGGTCAATCACTAAAATTTTAAGCATAACTTTTTCGCATTCAGAAGAGAGGCAATCGACTTTCTGGATTCAGAAAGCCCTTCATCATAGAGAACTCCGATGAGTGCCAAATGCGGGAACTACGCCGCTAATTATGCTTAATTCTTGCTTTTAGCGGGCAGCGAATAAAAAGGTTGAAATTCATTTTCTCTCGGGCAAAAATGCCATTTCACACATCAGCTTTGCAGGACGACCTGCAAATGCTTCTTTCACCGGGGACGGCCCCATTGTTCTGGAGCCTGATATGTCCTGGATCGTTTTATTAATTGCAGGTCTGCTCGAAGTTGTCTGGGCGATTGGCCTGAAATATACCCACGGTTTTACGCGTTTGACGCCAAGCATTATCACTATTGTGGCAATGATCGTCAGTATCGCCATGCTCTCCTGGGCAATGCGTACGTTGCCTGTAGGAACCGCCTATGCCGTATGGACCGGTATCGGCGCAGTCGGGGCGGCCATTACAGGGATTCTGCTGCTGGGTGAATCTGCCAGCCCGGCGCGGTTACTGAGCCTCGGGCTGATTGTGGCCGGTATTATTGGCCTCAAGCTGAGCACCCACTAAGCGCCAGGCTGTTTTACCCAAATCAGCTTATTCACCTCAAACCCTTCCCGGGTCGCGATGGCCAGCATTTGCTGTTTCATTTCATCTGAAATAGTAGGGGTCCGTGAAAGGATCCACAGGTAGTCGCGATCCGGCCCGCAAACCAGCGCGTGACGATATTCCCTGTCGAGGGCAATCACGTTATACCCGCCATAGAAGGGGCCAAAAAATGAGACCTTGAGCGCAGCGCGGTTTGGGTCGCCAGTGAAGTAGGCTTTCCCCTCCGTTTTCTGCCACATTCCTCTGTCCGGGTTATAGCCCTTGTTAATAACATTGATACCGCCGTCGTCGCGCAGGCTGTAGGTAGCAGTCACTTTTTCCAGTCCGCGCTCGAATCGATGGTCGAAACGCGCAATTTCATACCAGGTGCCCAGATAGCGTGTGGCATCAAAGTTATTTACTACGGTAACACCTTTCGGTGGTGTTGGGGTGCTGCAAGAGACAACCAGAAATGCAGCCGTAACTGCAGCAACGACGGGCAGAATGCGCATGGGATTTTCCTTGCTGGATTTTTGTTAAGTGTAGATGACAGCAGGAAAAAAAGAGAAAGAAAGGAAGCCCAATATCCAGGGCCTCCTTGTCCGTTACTGCAGTTTTTCAAGAATGCGCCAGGCGGCCTCGACGCGAACAGGGTTTGGGTAGCTCTTGTTTGCCAGCATCACGATGCCAAGGTTTTTTTCTGGAACGAACGCAACGTAGCTGCCGAATCCGCCAGTGGAGCCCGTTTTATGCACCCATGAGGCTTTCACGGCAGGCGCGGGCGGGTTTACCTCAACGGCAGGAAGCGCTGCCAGTGCCACTTTGCTGTCGCTACCGCTAATTATCGAGTTGGCCTTCACCGGCCAGTTCAGCATCTCCCAGCCCAGGCCCTGGTACATATCGCCAATACGCCAGTAACGTGACTGCGCAAGCTCGATGCCCTGCTGGAGCGTTTTCTCCTGAACCTGGCTGGCGTCCATGTTGGCCTGAACCCAACGGGTCATATCGATAACGCTCGATTTCACCCCGTAGGCTTCAGCATCAAGTTGGCCAGGGGATACATGCACAGGTTTTCCTTCGCGATAACCCCAGGCATAATCTTTTTGTTCGCTCTGCGGAACCGTAATCCAGGTATGCGCCAGTTTTAAGGGGTGCAGGACGCGTTTGGTCATCGCCTCTTCGTAGCTCATGCCTGAGGGTTTCACCGCCAGGGAGCCAAACAGACCAATGCTGGAGTTAGCATAAAGACGTTTAGCGCCTGGGGCCCATTGCGGCTGCCAGTTTTGATAAAAGCGTAGTAACGCGGCTTTATCCGTAACGTCGTCCGGAACCTGAAGCGGCAGGCCGCCTGCCGTGTAGGTGGCTAAGTGCAGCAGGCTGATACCCTGCCACTGCTTACCAGTCAGTTCAGGCCAGTAATGCGTGACCGGATCGCTGAGCTTAATTTCGCCGCGGGCGATAGCATCGCCGCCCAGCACGCCGTTGAACGTTTTACTGACCGATCCGAGTTCAAACAGCGTTTGTTGAGTGACTGGACGGTTATTGGCGATATCGGCTTTACCCCAGGTAAAGTAATAAGGTTTCCCCTGATAGATAATCGCAACGGCCATGCCCGGAATTGCCTGCTCCTGCATCAGCGGTGTGATGGTACGGTTAACGATATCGGCAATTTGTTGTTCTGTTTTTGCGGCGGCAAACGTGGAGAAAGAAGCTGTCAGCAGCAGCGCGCAGCATATCGATTTTTTCATCATGAAATCAGTTCCGTAATTAAAAGCGAAAGGGTGTCCGGGCCCGTCAGACGTAATCAGTGTGTTTGATTTGCACCGTGTTGACAAACGGTTAAATTTAGCAGCAGATATAAGTTTTTCTAACAGGCCAGATAATGACGCGTAGCTATATCCCTCTTAACTCGCTGCGGGCTTTTGAAGCAGCGGCCAGACATCTCAGCTTTACCCGCGCTGCAATTGAGCTCAACGTGACGCATTCTGCAATAAGCCAACATGTAAAAGCGCTGGAGCAACAGCTGAATTGTCAGCTTTTTGTGCGTGGTTCTCGAGGGTTAATGTTGACGACTGAAGGGGAATGTCTGTTACCTGTACTTAATGACTCTTTCGATCGTATGGCGGGGATGCTGGATCGTTTTGCCACTAAACAGACTCAGGAAAAACTTAAAATTGGCGTGGTGGGGACCTTTGCGGTAGGTTGTCTTTTCCCTCTGTTGAGCGACTTTAAGCGCCACTGTCCGCATATTGATTTGCATATTTCCACCCACAATAACCGTGTGGATCCCGCCGCCGAAGGGCTGGATTATACTATTCGCTACGGAGGAGGAGCCTGGCACGATACCGATGCGCAATATTTGTGTAGCGCGCTGATGTCTCCGCTGTGTTCACCGACATTGGCCTCGCAGATTAAAGCACCTGTGGACATCCTGAAATTTCCGTTATTACGATCGTATCGGCGTGATGAATGGACGCTTTGGATGCAGGCCGCCGGAGAAGCGCCTCCGTCACCGACGCACAACGTGGTGGTGTTTGACTCGTCCGTCTCAATGCTGGAAGCCGCGCAGGCGGGGATTGGTGTGGCAATTGCACCGGTTAGAATGTTCACGCATTTGCTCAGCAGTGAACGTATCGTGCAGCCTTTTTTAACGCAGATTGATCTGGGGAGTTACTGGATAACGCGTTTACAATCTCGTCCGGAGACGTCCGCGATGCGTGAGTTTTCCCGCTGGTTGACCGGGATGCTGCACTAATAAAAAGGCCCGCCATTGGCGGGCCTGATAATTAACGCATGCGATTAGATGGTCAGGATCCCAATAGCCGTTACAACGGTCAGGATAGCTGCCAGTCCGTAGAATACCCATTTGCCCGCAGGCACGTGGATTTTCAGGTCATGCATCGCGTGGTGCATACGGTGTAAACCGCACCACAGCGGCAGAACGATCATCAGGAACAGAAACGCACGTCCGATGAAGCTCTGAGCGAATGCCAGTACGCGTTCATAGCTGAAAGCATCAGGAACAAAGCCCAGCGGCAGCATAATGCCGACCAGCAGGATCATCACCGGCGCAATGATTGCGCTCCACATACCGCCTGCACCAAACAGGCCCCAGAATACGGGTTCGTCAGAGCGTTTTGGATTTGGATTAATCATTCCGGACTCCTTACCAGAACAGGGCAACAAACAGTATTACTACTGTCGCAACCACAGTAACTGCCCAGAGACCTTTGATGATCGGCTCTGGCCCCATTTTTTCGTCTTTTACGATGATGTTGGCAGCTTTTGGCGCCAGCTCAAACCAGGTTTTGGTATGCAGCAGCGCTGCTGCCAGGGCGATAATATTCAGGATCACCACCACCGGGTTTTGCAAAAAGGCGACAAAGCCCATCCAGGACTCTGCACCATGCTTGAGTGCAAACAGGCCGATAATCAGTTCAATGCTGAACCAGACTGCCGGAACCGCCGTGCCTTCGCGCAGCATGTAAAAACGATAAAATGGCAGCTTTTTCCACCAGGTGGACGTCATTGGTCGCACATAGGGTTTGCGTTTAGTCGTCATCGTGCACTCCTTAGCGTGGTTTCAGGGTAGCGATAAGAAAGTCTTTTGAACTTTCAACTTTACCCTGCTGAATGGCCGCAGCCGGATCGACGTGTTTCGGGCAGACTTCGGAGCAGTAGCCCACAAAAGTACAGGACCAGACGCCGTTCGGGCTGTTCAACTGAGCCATACGCTCCTTCTTACCGTGGTCGCGGCTATCTTCGTTGTAACGATGCGCCAGCGTAATCGCAGCCGGTCCAATGAACTCTGGGTTCAGGCCGAACTGCGGGCACGCGGCGTAGCACAGACCACAGTTGATGCAACCGGAGAACTGATGATACTTCGCCATCTGCGCCGGAGTCTGGGTGTTTGGACCCTGATCCGGTGTACGCGGGTTACCGATGATGTACGGTTTGATCGCTTCCAGGCTTTCGATAAAGTGCGTCATGTCGACGACCAGATCGCGCTCAATCGGGAAGTTGCCCAGCGCTTCAACCTTCATGCCGTTGGTGTAATCACGCAGGAAGGTTTTGCACGCCAGTTTAGGTACGTTGTTAACCATCATGCCGCAGGAGCCGCAGATCGCCATACGGCAGGACCAGCGGTAGCTCAGGTCCGGTGCCAGGTTATCCTTGATGTAGCCCAACGCATCCAGCAGTGACGTGGTTTCATCATAAGGAACTTCGTAGAAAGCACTGTGCGGCGCGGTATCGGTTTCCGGGTTATAGCGCACCACCTCAACTTTCAGGTTTTTCATCTCAGCCATTCGCCTTCTCCTTCTTATCGGCTGCTTCCGCTTCGCCACCGTAAACACGTTTAGCCGGTGGCAGAGTGGTGATTTTCACGTCGCTGTATTCCAGGCGAGTCGTGCCGTCAGCATCGCGGAAGGCGAGGGTGTGTTTGAGGAAGTTCACATCGTCACGCTCGGTGCAGCCTTCATCCAGACGCTGGTGCGCGCCGCGGGATTCTTTACGCGCCAGAGCAGAGTGCGCCATACATTCAGCAACGTTCAGACCGTGACCCAGTTCGATGGTGTACAGCAGGTCGGTGTTGAAGACGCTGGAGGTATCAGTGATACGGACGCGCTTGAAGCGTTCCTGCAGCTCAGCCAGTTTATCAACGGTTTTCTGCATGAGTTCCGGTGTACGGTAGATACCGCAACCTTCTTCCATGGACAGGCCCATTTCGTCACGGATCTTAGACCAGTTTTCGTTACCTTCCTGGTTAACCAGATCTTTCAGACGTTTTTCAACGCCAGCAACCTGCGCATCGAGCGCGGCACTGTTTGCAGCGCCAGCCGTTGCAGCACGTTCTGCAGCCTGTTCACCGGCCATACGACCGAAGACCACCAGTTCCGCCAGGGAGTTAGAACCCAGACGGTTAGCGCCATGCAGACCAACAGAGGAACATTCGCCCACAGCGAACAGACCTTTAATGCGGGTTTCACAGTGCTGATCGGTTTCGATACCGCCCATGGTGTAGTGCGCGGTAGGACGTACCGGGATCGGCTCTTTAACCGGATCGACACCCACGTAGGCTTTCGCCAGTTCGCAGATGAACGGTAAACGTTCGAGCAGTTTTTTCTCGCCGAGGTGACGGAGGTCGAGGTGAACCACATCGCCACGCGGGGTGGAAATGGTGTTGCCTTTACGCCATTCGTGCCAGAACGCCTGAGAAACTTTGTCGCGCGGACCGAGTTCCATGTATTTGTTTTTCGGCTCGCCCAGCGGGGTTTCCGGACCCATGCCGTAGTCTTGCAGATAACGGTAGCCGTTTTTGTTGACCAGGATACCGCCTTCACCACGGCAGCCTTCGGTCATCAGGATACCAGAGCCTGGCAGACCCGTCGGGTGATACTGAACGAATTCCATATCACGCAGCGGAACGCCGTGGCTCAGCGCCATGCCCATACCGTCGCCAGTTACGATGCCGCCGTTGGTGTTGTAACGGTAAACACGACCTGCGCCGCCCGTTGCCATCACAACAGCATTAGCACGGATCTGCATCAGCGTGCCTTCCATCATGTTCATGGCAACCAGGCCGCGAGCATGGCCATCATCAACCAGGATATCCAGAACGAAGTGTTCGTCAAAGCGCTGAATCTGCGGGAACTGCAAAGATGTTTGGAACAGCGTATGCAACATGTGGAAGCCGGTTTTATCCGCGGCAAACCAGGTACGCTCGATTTTCATACCGCCGAAGCGACGTACGTTGACGCTACCGTCTTCACGGCGGCTCCATGGGCAGCCCCATTGTTCCAGTTGCGTCATTTCAGTTGGGCAGTGGTGGACAAAGTAATCCACGACATCCTGCTCACACAGCCAGTCTCCGCCTGCTACCGTATCGTGAAAATGGTAGTCAAAGCTGTCATGATCCTGCGCGACAGCAGCAGAGCCGCCTTCGGCAGCAACGGTATGGCTGCGCATTGGGTACACTTTTGAGATCAGTGCGATTTTAGCGTTGGGATTTGCTTGTGCGGCAGCAATTGCAGCACGTAATCCCGCGCCACCGGCGCCTATAATGGCAAGATCGGCTTGAAAGGTTTGCACGACATTCCTCCAGATTGTTGTTATTTCATTCCTGCCTGAAATCAGATGCTTCATCGGCTTCAAACAGGTTATGAACGCGTTTCCACTGCTCCTTTATAGGTACAATAGTATAGTCTCAGGGATGTGCGGGAAATTTGACGTGTTCGATTTTTTTAGCGTGTCAAAGGGGGGAATTATCATTGAATTTGATTAATTTAATTACTAAACCACCCCATGTCGCTTTTTTTATCCAATTGCCAGTGTGGATTATTGGCGTGCGAAATTTGTCTCGTTAACGCGATACGAGTAGACTTCGTGCCCTTGTCTTAAATCGGAGAAACAACCATGAGCGAAACGGCAACCTGGCAGCCGAGCGCGTCCATCCCCAATCTGTTAAAACGTGCAGCAATTATAGCGGAGATTCGCCGCTTTTTTGCCGATCGTGGCGTGCTTGAGGTTGAGACCCCTTGTATGAGTCAGGCAACGGTAACGGACATCCATCTGTTCCCGTTCGAAACGCGTTTCGTCGGCCCTGGACACTCCCAGGGAATGAATCTCTATTTAATGACCAGCCCGGAATACCATATGAAGCGCCTGCTGGTGGCAGGATGCGGCCCGGTGTATCAACTGTGCCGCAGCTTCCGTAATGAAGAGATGGGGCGTCATCATAACCCTGAATTCACCATGCTCGAGTGGTATCGTCCACACTACGATATGTATCGCCTGATGAATGAAGTGGATGATTTGCTCCAGCAGGTGCTGGACTGCTCACCTGCGGAAAGTCTCTCTTACCAGCAAGCCTTCCAGCGCCATCTGGAGATAGACCCGCTGTCTGCGGATAAAACCCAACTGCGGGAAGTGGCGGCGAAATTGGATCTCAGCAATATCGCCGATACCGAAGAAGACCGGGACACCTTACTGCAGTTGCTGTTTACGATGGGCGTTGAGCCGCATATTGGCAAAGACAAACCGACGTTTGTGTATCATTTCCCGGCCAGCCAGGCATCACTGGCGCAAATCAGTACCGAAGATCACCGCGTGGCTGAACGTTTCGAGGTTTACTACAAAGGTATTGAGCTGGCGAATGGTTTCCATGAATTGACCGACGCGCGCGAACAGCAGCAGCGGTTTGAACAGGATAACCGCAAACGTGCCGCGCGTGGCTTGCCGCAGCAGCCTATCGACACCAACCTGCTTGAAGCGTTAAAAGTGGGGATGCCGGATTGCTCTGGCGTGGCGCTGGGCGTTGACCGTCTGGTGATGCTGGCGCTGGGCGCAGAGAGCCTGGCCGAGGTTATCGCATTTACCGTCGATCGCGCGTAACGCACTCTCCTTCCATACAAAGTGGCGGTGAAATGGCCACTTTGTAGCATATTTTTTCATTTACCCTCTAATAGCCACAATTTACTCCTGGATATTTGATATCGTTCAGGTATCAATTCTGTGTTGATTTTTCTATCGCTGAACTCTGAAAAGAGGGCAGTGCCAACCGGTGAGTGGCGTTTGTTAAACGCTTGCCAGAGTAAGGGATGGTTTAATGACCCAAACAATAAAAAAGATGAGCCTTATAGGTCTCATCCTCATGATATTTACGTCTGTTTTCGGTTTTGCGAATAGCCCCTCCGCATTCTATCTAATGGGGTATAGCGCGATTCCGTGGTATATATTTTCTGCATTATTATTCTTTATCCCATTTGCTTTAATGATGGCGGAAATGGGGGCTGCCTATCGGAAAGAAGAGGGCGGAATCTATTCGTGGATGAATAATAGCGTTGGGCCACGCTATGCGTTTATCGGCACGTTTATGTGGTTTTCTTCCTATGTAATATGGATGGTAAGTACCGCAGCGAAAGTTTGGGTACCTTTTTCAACCTTCTTATTTGGCGCAGACATGACGCAGCACTGGCGTTTTGCGGGGCTTGAGCCTACGCAGGTCGTCGGGTTGCTCGCCGTCGGTTGGATGATTCTGGTAACCTGCGTGGCCTCCCGGGGTATTAATAAGATTGCTCGTATTACGGCTGTAGGTGGAATTGCCGTAATGTGTCTTAATTTAGTTCTGTTGTTAGTGAGTGTCGCTATTTTGTTATTAACTGGTGGTCACTTTGCGCAGGATATTAATTTCATCTCCTCGCCTAATCCGGGATATCAGTCCGGTCTGGCCATGTTGTCATTTGTTGTGTTTGCCATTTTTGCATACGGCGGAATAGAAGCCGTGGGGGGATTAGTTGATAAAACAGAAAAGCCAGAAAAGAACTTTGCGAAAGGCATTGTCTTTGCCGCGATTGTCATTTCTGTCGGTTATTCACTGGCCATATTTTTATGGGGCGTTAGCACCAACTGGCAGCAAGTATTAAGCAATAGCTCGGTCAACCTCGGCAATATAACGTATATCCTGATGAAAAGCCTCGGGATGACGTTAGGTAACGCGCTGCATGTTTCTCCTGAAACCGCGATGGCGACGGGGGTGTGGTTCGCGCGTATCACCGGGCTTTCTATGTTTCTCGCTTATACCGGCGCTTTTTTCACGCTCAGCTATTCGCCACTGAAAGCGATTATTCAGGGAACGCCGAAGGCGCTGTGGCCAGCGCCAATGACCAAACTGAATGCCGTGGGGATGCCGACGACGGCAATGTGGTTGCAGTGCCTGCTGGTGAGCCTGTTTATCCTGCTGGTTTCGTTTGGCGGCGATACGGCTTCAGCGTTCTATAACAAACTGACGCTGATGGCGAACGTCTCGATGACGCTGCCGTATCTGTTCCTCGCGCTGGCGTTTCCGTTCTTTAAAGCCCGTAAGGGCCTGGAAAGACCGTTTGTTGTCTTTAAAACCCGAGCGGCGACGTTACTGGCCACATCGGTGGTTGTGCTGGTGGTGACGTTTGCCAATGTGTTCACCATCATCCAGCCGGTGATTGAAGCTGGGGACTGGAACAGCGCATTGTGGATGACCGGAGGCCCGATCTTCTTCTCGCTGTTGGCAATGGCGATTTATCAGAACTACAGCCGTCGCACGGCCAACGAGCCTGAGTGGGCGGTGGAGTAAACTTCCTGCTGAATCCGGCCTACAAAAATGATTCTTCGTAGGCCGGATTCGGCGAAGCTGCCATCCGGCATCATTTTTGTTTACAAACTCCCCGCCGGGCGACTGCTTCTGCCCGCAGAACTTAAGGTTCTTCCCGTTTGCTTACCGCCGAGGCTCTCCAGACGCATCTGGAACGGTGGGAACGGCATATCGATACCGTGCTCACGGAAGCCTGCCAGAATCAACTGGTGGATTTCGTGGCGCAGCGGCATACGATGCCCCATTTCAGCGGCATAAATACGCAGTTCGAAGATTTGAATCCCTTGCTGCAGGTCAACCAGGAAGACTTCTGGTGCCGGGTTATCGATAACCAGCGAGCAGCGTTGTGCGGCAGTAAGCAGGATCTGCGTAACCTCCTCGCTGTTAGCCTCCGACGGTGCCGGGATGGTTAATACCACACGGGTGACCGAATCCGATAACGACCAGTTGATAAACTGCTCGGTGATAAAGGCTTTGTTGGGCACGATGATCTCTTTGCGGTCCCAGTCGCTGATGGTCGTGGCGCGGGTATTAATTTTCGTCACGCTACCGGTAAGATCGCGAATCGTCACCGTGTCGCCAATGCGGATTGGTTTTTCAAACAGGATAATCAGGCCGGAAATAAAGTTGGCGAAGATCTCCTGCAAACCAAAGCCCAGACCGACACCGAGAGCCGCTACCAGCCATTGCAGTTTGGACCACTCAATACCGATCATTGAGAAGCCAACCAGACCGCCAATCAGCATCAGCAGGTACTTGGTGATGGTGGTGATGGCGTAACCGGTGCCGGGGGTTAAATCGAGATGTTGCAGCAGCGCCAGCTCCAGCAGCGCGGGCAGGTTGCGCACTAATTGGGTAGTGATGATAAACACCAGGATTGCGATAAGCACTGCACCCAGCGTTATCGGCTCTAAACTTTCCACACCCTGCACCGTGGAGGTGACATCCCACAACGAGATATTTTCCAGGAAGCCGAAAGCGGAATGAATTTCTGACCACAGCACAATGACCGAGAGCAGGGCGATAAGCATCAGGATAGAGCGCACCAGGCGCAGTGATTGCGCGCTGATAGCATCCAGATCCACTTCGCTTTCATCAACATCAATCGTGCCTTCAAGGCTGGTGGAATGCGCTGGTTCTTCTTCACCCCGTGCGCGCTGCGCCAGCATTTCGGCACGTCGATGCTTGGCGCGGTCAAACGCCAGCCGGCGGCGCTGGATCAGCATCCAGCGGCGGATAACGTGATACACCACCAGTAACAAGAACCAGATAGCTACGGACGTTTCCAGACGCGCCAATAAAGCTTGCGACGTGGCGAGATAGCCCACTGCCGCAGCGAGAATGGCAATCAGCGGTGCGCCCATCAGCATATTCCACAGCATGCTGTTGACCATGTTATCGCTGTTGCCTTCTTTATCGAGGTACAGCGGTATCCCGGCGCGTTTCAGGCTCAGGGTTACGACCGCCAGCGCACCGCAAATCAGAATAAAGCACAGACGCCCCAGTGAGGCGGAGAATTCCCGGTCATTGAGATTATCAAACATAATCACCGCCATGATCAGCGGCACAATCAGCCCGATACTCATCAGGTAATAGTGCATGGCTTTCGCGACGCGGTTACGCGGCCAGCCAAAGTGGGCAATGAACAGACCGTTGGGGCGCGCAAAGGTGGCGCAAATCATTACTGCCCACAGCATGGGCACCGTGGCGGTAACGCCATCGCCGATAGCGACAGCTAATGGATAAGGCCAGGCTTCCTGCAATCCGTAACCGAGCGTTGCCCACAGCACCGGCAACGGAGAAGCGACGAGTATCGACCAGAACACCGTGCGTATCGTCAGCCAGAAGTGGTCCTGGGTGACTTTCCCGACCCGCGCAGATGAACGCTCCAGAAAACGGGTGAAGTGTTTGCGCGAAGAGAGGCTAAAGCCAACCAGCACCAATGCCGCGAAAAGCGGCAGCAGCGTTTCTTTGCTGGTCAGCATCATGATGCTGGCTTTGCCCAACTGATTAAACGTATCTAATGAGATCAGACGCCGCAGATCCTGGACGATGTCGACAGGCCAGGAGAGGGAGATGGGGCTAACGTCCGAGGTCCAGAACAGATAGCGGTGCGTTGCTTCGTTGACCTCTTTTAGCGCATCTTCCAGTTGGCTGTTAGAGACTTTGAGCTTGGTCAGCTCAAGGATCAGCGTATCGCCGCCCTGTAACAAAGAGTTCAGCAGCTCACGCTGGGTGCGTAACTGGGCGTTGAGAATGCTGCTCTGTTCAGCGGTCAGCGGTTGTCCATCGGCCTGATGAATCTGACGCAACTGCGGCTGTTTGTTGAGGAGATCCTCATAGCGCATACGGTGCACGCGAAGCTGCGCCATTTCGGTATCCAACTGCTGAGGCTTGGGCATTTCCGGTAAACGGGATACCTGCGCGCGCAGTGCTTCTCCCAGCATATTTGAGACCCCAAGCCACTGAGACTGCTCTCGCAGCGTATTCAATGCCTGGCGCACCTGTAGCGTTTGGCTGGCGGCTTGACGCTGTTGCGAGGCGACCAGGTCCATACGTTGCGCCTGCTGGTTTAATGCCTGAGACAGTTCGCGGTTAACCTTGAACTGGTCGACAATACCTTCCGGCAGTCCCGCGCTGTTTTCCGCCAACAGTTCGGTGCTTTCCAGCGCTCGCTCTGCTTCACGCTGACGTTGACTGTTGAGCTGGTTGCGCAAAGCCTGCAGGTAAGTATCGAGCTGCTGGCTCTGTTTTTCCGCCAGCTCTGAGCGCATACGCGCCAGCTCCTGGCGGTTATTAGCGGAAAGCTGCGCCAGCTCCAGTTCATCGACCAGGGCTTTGAGTTTGGCGGATTCAGCCTGCATCGCCTGATTCTGCGCGGGATTAGAGTTGGCGGTACCAATACGTCGCTCAAGCTCATTTAGCTGGCGGCGGGCATCGGTTTGCTGTTGAGGAAGCTGGCTTAACGAGTCGGCGATTTCCCGGGCGCGATCCTGCTCCTGCTGGGCCTGACGACTCTTTTCCAACAGTTGGCTGCTGACCTGGAGGATCTCCTGGTTTAACGCATCGGTGGTGAGTCCGGTTGGCACATTGCGCGGTTCATCGCGCAGGTTGCTAAGCTGCGCGCGTAATGTTGCGGACAGCTTGGGGAAGTTATCAATAACCTGCTGATATTGCTGGGTACGCTCGAGAGAACCTTTACGCTCCTCGAGGGCATTCAGCGCGGACTGGAGCGCCTCGACGGTTTCTGGCTGAGCAGGTTTCGCCGCTTTTGCCTGCTCCAGTTCCTGGGTGAGTTGTTTGGCATCGGGGGCCGTCGCAGCGTACGCCCCCAGGCTGAGGCACCAGGCCATCAGAAAAGTGATAATCAGGCGCACAGCAGCGATTCCTATGTTTAACTTTCGTCTTTTTTGTCGTCAACCAGCGGGCTGGCGTCGTGTTCTGCTTCAATCTCTTCTTTCGCAAGCGGGGCTGGTTCTGCCTCTGGCGTCACGAATGTCTCGGTCGAGATGGCCATTGGCTGGCCGATTTTGGTCACTGAAAGGTCCTGCAACTGCTCAACCAGGTTAACTTTGCCAGGCGCGAACAGGTTGATAACGGTGGAACCGAGCTTAAAGCGGCCCATTTCCTGACCTTTCAGCAGCGCCACCGACCCTTCGCTTTCGCCTTCCGGCCAGGTCCAGCGTTTGATGACGCCTTCACGCGGTGGGGTAATGGTGCCAGCCCATGCGGTTTCAATACTGCCAACGATGGTCGCGCCGACCAGAATCTGCACCATCGGGCCAAATTCGGTATCAAACAGACAGATTACGCGTTCGTTGCGTGCAAACAGGTTTGGAACGTTTTGCGCAGTCAGGATATTTACAGAGAAGAGATCGCCTGGCACGTACATCATTTCACGCAGGATACCGTTACACGGCATATGTACACGGTGGTAATCGCGTGGAGATAAGTAAGTGGTCACAAACGTACCGTTGCGGAATTTGTCCGCCATCTGGTAGTTGCCGGCCAGCAGTGCTTCAAGAGTATAGCTGTGCCCTTTGGCCTGCAGCAGTTTGTCTTCTTCGATGTTTCCTAACTGGTTAATCACGCCGTCAGCAGGCATGACCAGTACGTTTGGATCGGTGTTAATCGGGCGAACGTCGTCGCGCAGTGGGCGAACAAAGAAGTCGTTAAAGGTGCGATAGCTGGCGGTGTCCGGTTTTTGCGCCTCTTTCATATCGACCTTGTAATATTTCACGAACAGATCGATAACCAGTTTAGTCAGCCATCCTGCTCGTTTGCTCGCACCCCAACCCGCCAGGCGAGTGAGCCATAGTTTCGGCAGAATGTATTGTAGCGAAAGCTTAAATGAGTTTAACAAGGTAGCCTCCAGGCCATAATTTGTTCCCGATCCGGCATACGGGCCGGATCCTGAAAAAAGGGGGACGATTCTAGCGATGCTTAGCTTAGTTGTCAGTTGTCTGTATCAGAAAAGTTTTTACGTGTTTTTACCTGCGCCATGCTTTCCAGGATGCGGTGATAATTTTCAAACCGAGTTTCGGCTATTGCCCCTTTTTCTACGGCCTCACGGATAGCGCAGCCTGGATCGGTATCATGCTTGCAGTCGCGGTATTTGCAGTGGCCCAGGTAGTCATGGAATTCGACAAAACCATGTGTGATTTGTTCCGGCTCCAGATGCCACAACCCGAACTCACGTACGCCAGGGGAGTCGATAACGTCGCCACCGTGCGGGAAATGATACAGGCGAGAGGCAGTGGTGGTGTGCTGTCCAAGGCCGGAGTTGTCGGAGACATCGTTGGTCAGGATCTCTTCCTGCAGACCGAGAAGATTATTGAGCAGGCTAGATTTACCAACGCCCGACTGACCGGCAAAAATGCTGATGCGATCGGTTAATGCTTCTTCAAGCGGTTTCAGGCCGTCTTTCGTGCGGCTTGATACCATCAACACGCGATAGCCAATGTGGCGATAAATATCCATCTGTTCGTTAACAAAGGCCATGCCTTCGTCATCCAGCAGATCGATCTTATTCAATACGATAATTGGTTCAACGTGTAGCGTTTCACAGGCTACCAGATACCGGTCGATAATATTGAGTGACAGCTCGGGTAAGATGGCTGAGACAATAACGATCTGGTTGATGTTGGCGGCAATGGGTTTCACCCCGTCGTAAAAGTCGGGACGTGTCAGTACCGAGGTACGCTCGTGTACCGCCTCAACGATGCCTTTGACATTCACGCCTTCTGCTGCTGCTTTTCCCGGGCGCCAGACAACGCGATCGCCGGTCACCAGCGAGCGAATTGTACGGCGGATGTTGCAGCGGTGAATCTCACCGTCAGCAGATTCCACGTCGGCATGCATGCCAAAACGGCTGATTACGATGCCTTCAGCGGTTTCGCCAAACAGGTTGTCGTCGTAGTCTGGCTTCTCCGTGGACGTTTTCAGACGACGCTGGTGATTGGCGTTCACACGGCGCTGTTGGCCTTTGGAGAGTTTATTCTTACTCAATCGGACTGACTCCTGGTCGCCCATAATGGGCAAAACATTTATGATACACGCAATTTTAGATGAATATAGTCACACTGAATGTGACGCTGAAGGGTGGAAAATAGCATGAGTGCCAATGAAAACAACCTGATTTGGATCGATCTGGAGATGACAGGTCTGGATCCCGAGCGCGATCGCATAATTGAGATAGCCACGCTGGTGACGGATGCCAACCTGAATATTCTGGCTGAAGGACCGACAATTGCGGTGCACCAGTCCGACGAACAGCTGGCATTAATGGATGACTGGAACGTACGTACGCATACCGGTAGTGGGCTAGTGGATCGCGTGAAGGCGAGCACCATGGGGGATCGTGAAGCTGAACTGGCTACGCTGGCTTTTTTGAAAGAGTGGGTTCCAGAAGGGAAATCACCTATCTGCGGCAACAGCATCGGTCAGGATCGTCGTTTCCTGTTTAAATACATGCCGGAGCTGGAGGCGTATTTCCACTATCGCTATCTTGACGTCAGTACTCTGAAAGAGCTGGCGCGTCGTTGGAAGCCGGAGATTCTTGCTGGCTTCACCAAGCAGGGAACGCATCAGGCGATGGACGATATTCGTGAATCTGTTGCTGAGCTTGCTTACTATCGCGAACATTTTATTAAGCTTTGATTTTATGGATTGCCGGGCGGCGCTGTGGCTTACCCGGCCTACGAATATCGTTCCTGTGCGCTTGCACTGAGGCTGGATTGTCGCTAAATTAGACGACTTGCCGATAAATTCAGCACTTAAACAGAAAAACAAAAAAATCGCTTTTAGGGGGGTTGCAGCTAAACGGATTTCTCGTATAATGCGCCTCCCGTAACGACAGAGAATTACACGTTACGGCAGCAGCAAAAGCAGTACAAATTTGCGGGAATAGCTCAGTTGGTAGAGCACGACCTTGCCAAGGTCGGGGTCGCGAGTTCGAGTCTCGTTTCCCGCTCCAAA